>DBYD01000031.1 GCA_002309855.1 Bacteroidales bacterium UBA1195 | reverse complement strand
TTAATTTTTATCACAATGAAATTACAATTTGTTTTGGCAGCCGCTGTATGCCTGCTGGTTGGGTGTGACGAATGCAACACTTGTATAATACAGCCTTTCACCATTCCACACGACACATCAACATCAAATCCGGTGTCCGTATGGAAAAGGATACATTCCAAAAATGACGTAAAAGGACCAGTACAAATGATAATAGAGACATACTGGAATGGGGAAAAGGACAAAAAAACGGGAATCATCATCAAAAGAGAAATATTTGACTCAAACACATATTACTATGACAGACAAGGAAATAACATTGAAAGCTACCTTTACTGCGACAGGGGTGACCCAACGTGTTTCCGCCATGCAATAAGAAAGTATGATAAAAATAACGATATGATATATAATGCTTTATTTGATGAAAATGGAGATACAATGTTTTACTATTACAACACATACCAGTATGACGAAGTGGGGAACCTCATCTGTGTAACGAAATCCAATGCAACGGAATCTTCAAAATTGTCCTATAAATACTTTTTCTCAAACGACAGCATTGTGATACACACCTACAATGATACTGGGGCTTTGGTATGTAGGGATGTGCTCGACACCACCCTGCGCTATTTGATGACGTACGGTCATTTGGCAGGTATGTCAGACTGGGAAAGAAGGTTATACTGCAGAACTTCATACCGCTATTATCCTGATGGAAAATTACAAGAGATAATAAGTGAAAACGCATACGGGAAATATGTAACTATATATGACACGAACGGATACAATGAGCATCTCGATTATCACCATAAACGAATCTGCAATACGGAACAATATCGCGGCCTGAAACTTGATTGCAGACGAACAGGCCGTTATATTGAATACGACAGCCACGGGAATTGGATTCGTGCAATAACTTCGTACGAAGATAAAGAAGACCTCCGGAAAAAGACACCTAAATATACTATTAAGGAAAGGAAAATCTTCTATTATTAACAACCAAAAGCACAACATCATGGAAGCAAAAGAACAAGTATTAACTTCGTTGATGTTGCTTCACCTCGGCAAAGTTCAAACAAGTTTGCATTTGTTCTCGACTTTCGCAACGTTGGAAGCCATGAGTAAAATCGGCAAACCGGTGTGGCCGGAAAACGCGGTGAAAAAAGAAAAGGAACAGCTTCATTAGTTGGAGGAAAGATAATATTTTCCACCCCCGGCGCGGGAAGAGTATAGGAATTTTGAGTACTTTTGCAAAAACACCGATTGACATGCGTTTATTCTCAAAAAACATATTATGTATTGTTTGCCTGATGGTTTTGGTGGCGGCAAACGCCCAAACAACTGACAACCATCTTCGTGATAAAATCCTTCAAATAAAGGAGATGTGGTATATAGGAGTTGCTGGTGACAGTTTGTACTGGGAACTCGTTGCAGAAGGTTTGGAGGTTGTACCTGCCGCAATCGCGTTAATTGATGACACAACGGAAACAAAAGCGGCTGTTCCTAATTGGAACGGAAATTACACGGTTGGAGACATAGCATTTTCAATCATCACCGATATGATTGAAGACATTCCTGTTTGGGAGATGATTCAAGGCAAAAAAGACTATTTGGGACAAAATGTCTATTTTGAGTTTGTCCGGGATAATTTTCAAAACAGGATATATCTGAAAACAGCATTATCACAATGGTTTGCTAAAAACAGGGATTCCCTGATATGGATGGAGAGCAAAGACTATTTCACAAATGATCACATTGACCCGCCCTTTGTGAAAGGATACTACCGCAAGCGGCAGTAAGCCCCCCTACTTCACCATATTACAGGCCACGCCGGTGTAGTTTTGCGGTGTGATCCGCTTCAGCTCGGCTTTCACCGTATCGCTCACCTGCAAGGTGTCGATGAATTCGTGGATCACCTCCCTGGTGATGTGGGTTTTGCCTCGGGTCAGCGCCTTGAGCGCCTCATAGGGCTGCGGATATTTTTCGCGGCGCAGGATGGTCTGGATGGCTTCGGAAACCACCACCCAGTTCTTCTCCAGATCCCGCTCCAAAGCCTCCTCGTTCAGCAACAGTTTGCCCAAACCCTTCTTGAAGGAGCTGAAGGCAATGATGGTGTGTGCCAACGGGACGCCCAAATTACGGGTGACGGTACTGTCGGTCAAATCCCTTTGCAGCCGCGACACCGGCAGTTTGGCCGCAATTCCCTCCAGCAGCGCGTTGGCGATGCAGATATTTCCTTCGGAATTTTCAAAATCGATTGGATTCACCTTGTGCGGCATGGCCGAGGAACCAACCTCCCCCGCCTTCACCTGCTGGCGGAAATACTCCATGGAGACATACATCCAGATGTCCCTGTCCATGTCAAGCAGGACGGTGTTGATGCGCTTCACCCCTTCCAGATAGGCGGCCAGATGGTCATAATGCTCAATCTGCGTGGTGGTCTGCAGACGCTGTAACCCCAATTTTTCCGAAAGGAAGCGGTTCCCGAACGCCACCCAGTCCAAATCCGGATAGGCCACGTGGTGCGCATTGAAATTACCGGTCGCGCCGCCGAACTTTCCGCAGAACGGAATCTGGTCCAGCAACTTTTTCTGCGCCTGCAACCGCTCGTAAAACACATAGAACTCCTTGCCCAGCACCGTCGGTGAGGCGGGCTGCCCGTGGGTTTTGGCCAGCATGGGCACCTCCTTCCAGGATTCGGCCCGTTCCAGCAGCGCAGCCGACAGCTCCGCAAAGGCCGGTTCCCACACCTTCTGATGGAAACTCCTAAGCAGCCAGGGCATGGCTGTGTTGTTGATATCCTGCGAAGTGAGGCCGAAATGGATGAACTCCTTGTATTCGGAAAGCTGCAGAGCATCCCATTTCTCCTTCAGAAAATATTCCACCGCCTTGACATCGTGGTTGGTGGTCTTCTCAATCTCCTTCACATGCCGCGCATCCTCCACCGAAAAGTCCGTGTAGATGCCGCGCAACTTTGGGAACAGGGAGGCATCCACCCCTTTCAGTTCCGGCAAAGGCCATTCGCACAACGCGATGAAATACTCCACCTCCACCAGCACCCGCGCCCGGATCAGCGCATATTCCGAAAAATACTCCGTGAGCGGCTCCGTCTGCCTGAAATAGCGGCCATCCACCGGAGAAATTGCTGTCAATGTATTCAGTTCCATATCTTTATTGTTTTATCTTCACAAATTGTCACAAAATGCAAAGATAGTAAAAAATAGAACACCCATATACAGCAAACTGATGCAGATTTCACGAAGAGAGCTGCGCAATACTGAAAAAATGTAAAAAAAGATCTTTTCCGCTTATCCCACAATAATCCGTCCGCAGATACGTTGTAATAATTCGGAATAAAAAAAAAGAGACATGCTTACAGAAACCATCAACGAGGCCATCAAACAGGCCATGCTTCACAAGGAGAAGGAGAAACTGGACGCTTTGCGCGCCATCAAATCGGAACTTTTGCTGCTCAAGGCGAACAATCCCGGCACGGAAATCA
Source organism: Bacteroidales bacterium UBA1195 (assembly GCA_002309855.1). Lineage (GTDB taxonomy): Bacteria > Bacteroidota > Bacteroidia > Bacteroidales > WCHB1-69 > UBA1195. Next base: position 122,348 of record DBYD01000031.1, on the reverse strand, counting down.
CTGAGGAGATGGAGATAAAGATGCTGCAGCGCATGATCAAACAGCGCAGGGAGGCGGCTGAGACCTACAAGTCACAGAACCGTGAGGAGCAGTACACCGAGGAGATGCGGCAGGCGGAAGTAATCGCCGCGTTCCTGCCGGCACAAATGTCCGAAGCTGAGATTGAGGCGGTCATACGCCAGATTATTGCCGAAAGCGGCGTGACAGACATCAAGGGCATGGGCAAAGTGATGGGGCTGGCCTCAAAAGCCCTGGCCGGAAAAGCCGAAAACAAAATCATTGCCGAAAAGGTCAAGGCGTTGCTGAATCAAGCCTAAAGAATTTTTGATATTTTTTCCGCATTAGGAAAAAGGATATTACGGTTTCCGTTGGTACACCCGCCCATCCATCAGGAGCCGCTGACGCTCCCGACGGTAAGCTGGATGGAACAGGCTCCGCTCCGGCTGAAAACAAGATGTGGCAATGCCGTCCAAATCCAACAGCAGATGGAACAGGTCATCTGACATGAATGGCCAGGAAAGCCTAGCCTGCAAACGGTGATACAAGGCCGTATCGCGCAGCGTGTCCTGTGCGGACAACCACAGCAAAAAGGGAATCTCCACATTAGCGTAAGGGATGGTATCGGCAAAATCATGGCCGGAGGTCTCGCCTGCATCATACACATTCTCCCCATGATCGGAAACATATAGCGAATGTGTGCGCACATGCGGATGGTCGGCGGCATACTGTGCCAGCATCGTGAAAATGCTGTCCACAACAGCATCATTGTAAAGGATGGAGTTGTCATAAGCATCAATGGTGCGCTGACGCTTGTCGGCCCCGCCGCAATAACGGGTGTATGCTGCCGGATACCTTTTGTCGTACTGGGAATGGCTGCCCATCAGGTGAAGCACAATCCATTTGCGGGATGCAGTGTCCTCATAAAGCACCCGGTGAAGCACCGGCAGCAGCACTTCGTCATACACGGCCAGCTGCGTGCTTTCAAACGATGAGTTGGCGGCACGGTTCACAAAAACAGGATGGTCCGCCACCCTGGCGAAATTGAATACAGCATTGTCCCACACCCCGATAGGCGACTGGTTTGAAATCCAATATGTGACAAAACCGGCAGAGCGGTACACATCAAGTGCATGGAAGCAGCTGTCCGGTGATATTGGCGCATCCATATCACTTTCGGTAAGGGAGCCAAGCACGGAGTTCAGAGTTGCGGAATAGGGCGTCACCACATCGGTGAAACAGAGTATGTCGCCACGGCGCGACAATCTGGGCGAGGTCTGCCGGTGATAGCCATAAAGCGACATGTGGTTTCGGTTACAAGATTCCCCTATAATCAGTACAGAGACACAGGGATCCGGATCCGCCACAGCCTCAACCGGCCTGAACTGCCGCTGTTTCAGATTCCGGTAAGCCTTAATTTCACCGGAAAAAGAAAAGAGTGTCCGCTCCGTGTCGGGCAAGGCAGTGCGCACAAGCCTGCCGTTCCAAGCCGCCTCCCCGTAAAAAAGCAACACAAAAAGCAGCAAAACTATACGTACAACCCGCGAAACACCTTTTTCGGAAGAAATATCAGGCACATGACGGAATGCCATCACTGCAAGAAACAGATACGGGAGAAGCAGCAGCCATCGGAGCGAGGCCTTGAGCGAAACGAACTCCATCGCCTCGCTCCCATTTGTGTTCAGCAGGACGAACAGGGACGAAACATTAAGCGGACATTTGAGCACCAGCCAATGGGCAAGGTTAAGAAAACCTCCGGCAAAAAGCACAGCCACTGCCGTCCGGTAGCAGAACTTCCGTGGAAAAAAAAGAAAAGGGAGCATCCACAGCACATACCACGCGGCCAGAATAAGGAAAATCCTCCCCACAACAAGCGGCGGATTGACGCACAACGCCACACATGGCACATAGAGCACCATTGCTACAAGCCATACAAACAGATATACACTTCTATTGTTTTTCATGTCCATAAACATGCTGCAAAAGTACTCATTTTTCGGTCAACCATCCACACCGCATGAAAAAAAAAACTGGAAAGCTGCTTTTTCCATTCAAATTATGGCTACTTTTGCAGATTGAAATCCGATTGCCCATGAAAATATTTGAATTCATACGGAGACATAAGTACATCCTGACCATCGCACTGTTCGCCCTAATTCTTCTGTTTGGGAACGGGCGGATTTTCACCAACAGGGAAATGAAACAGAAAATCAAGGAAAAGGAAAAGGTGATTGAACAGGAACGCGCCAAAATCGACAGTTTGGACCTGTACATTGAAAATTTGCAGCAGAACCCCCTTCTGCAGGAGGAATATATACGTAACCGCTACCACATGAAAAAGCCGGACGAGGACATCTTTTTTGTTTCACGGCCTGACAATCGCGACAAAAAAAAGGCCAAGCAATGAGAATAGCCATCATCAACGGACCAAACCTGAACACTTTGGGGAAACGTGAACCCGCATTGTACGGAAACACCCCTTTCGAACCCTTCCTTATAGGATTGCAGCAGCAATATCCGCAGCACCTGATAACCTGTTTCCAGTCCAACGATGAGGGGGCGGTTGTAACCGCATTACAACAGGCCGGTGACGAATGTGATGCCGTCATACTTAACGCCGGAGCCTACACCCATACCTCACTGGCCATCGCAGATGCTGTCCGCAGTTTGGGCATTCCAGTTATCGAAGTGCACCTGACAAACATTTTCGCCCGGGAACAGTTCCGTCACCACTCCTACCTCACCCCTGTCTGCAAAGGTCTCATTGCCGGATTGGGATTGGACGGGTACCGTTTGGCCGTAGCACATCTCACCGCCAAGCCATGATCCGCAAGACCATCAGTGTCACCATGGTGTTTCTCGGCACCTTCGGTGTCTTCTATTCCGCCAACACCGGCGACTACGGATGGACACTGCTCTGCGGCGCATTGGTCATCCTTGGTGCGCTCATTCTGAAAAAGAAAAACCGCTGACACCATTCCCTGCCAGTCCCTGCTGGAGCAACTCCACCAATTTCCGGATGGAATCGAGGCCGATATCGTCCGGTTTCACCGATGAAAGCGGCATCAGGCGGCATTCCGCCGCATCATCACCGGCAGATAGCAGGCTCCAGTCCCCAACCTTGCAGCGGAAAGCTAGATCAGTTGTATAATATAGCAGACCGTCATACAGATAAGTGTTGGGAAGCGTCGTCAGGAAATCGGCCCCGACAACCTGTAGCCCCACCTCCTCCAACACCTCACGCTTCAGAGCATCCTCAGCCCGTTCGCCACAATCCACAAAACCGCCGGGCAAATCCAACATGCCTTTGGCCGGATCATACTTCCGGCGGACAAAAAGCACCTCCCCACGTTCATTTTCAATAACAGCAATGACCGCTGCAGCAGGATTTGTAAAGAACCGGTGTCCGCAATCGGCGCAAAGATGCGATTTTCTTCCCTCCCACTCAAAATGAGAACCGCCACAAAATGGGCAGAAACGGAACCGTTTGGCGGGATGGCAGGGATGCATCAGAATTCGAAGCGCAGTTTGATGTTATACAGGCGTGGGGTCAGATAATTCGGGGTCAGGTATGAATTGCCGTCAATGTCGGTCACCGCCGTGTAGGAGATGATGTTGTAATAATTGAACATGTTCAGGATTTCCAATGTGACATAACCTGTCCTGATCAGGGAGAACGGCTTTTTCCGCTGATTGTTTTCAGAGAGGAAGCGCCAGGAAAAGCCGACATCAGTGCGGAAATAGGCCTTGCCGCGCCGGTTCGCCCACTGGTATGCCGGCGTGCCCACAATGCCGTATGGAAGCGGAGTGGAATATATCAGATTGATATGCGCCTTGAAGTCAGGATGGTGCGGAATCTCATCCTGAAAAAAGAGGTTAATGGAGAACCGCTGGTCGGTCGGTCGGGGTATGTAGCCCGGATAAACCGTGTCAACACGTGCCGCACCGTCCGCACCCCGCTGCTGCTGCCCCAGACTGTCAAAATATTGCAGATAATAGTCGCCATGGATATCCTCCATGGTCTGCATCAAGGAAACCGACAGCCACGATTCCAGCCCCTTCACCACTTCACCGCTCAACTTCAGATCCATTCCTATGGCATATCCGTCGGCATCGTTGTAACCGGAATAGATGGTCCGGACATTGTCCAGCTCATAGCTGACCAAGTCCCAAAGATATTTGTAATAGGCCTCCCCACTCAGTTTGAACGGCCGTTCCGCCCATTTGAAGAGCAGGTCGCCGCCCAGAATGAAATGACAGGACTTCTGGCTGCGGATATCGTTATTGATTTCACCTGAAGGGGTACGCATCTCCTTGTAGAACGGCGGCTGGTAATAGCATCCGCCCGCCACGTAGAATGAAAGGTTCTGATTTGCTAAAGGCTGGATGGTGAACCGCACCCTCGGAGTAACGAACCATTCACCATTCATCGTAGCGTAGGAGAAGCGGACTCCAGTGGTCAGTTTGTACCGGAAACGGTCCAGACCGAAGGACCACTGGTCCTGCAGATAGGCGGTAAGCCGTTCGTTCCCGACATTGTTACGGCTCTGAAGCAAAGAGGAGACCGTCAGCAGCCGTGCCGTATCGGAAAAAGGTACCGTATCGCCTGGAAGCGTATGTGGATGCGGCAGGGAATAGAAGGAGGAATCATACAGATACCACTCTTCCAGCCGGTCACGTATCAGTTCCTCGCGACCGGAAAGTCCCCAACGCAGTTCATGGGCACCCAACGCATGGCGGCCTTGGACCGCCAGATTGAAAATGTCGGCATCCAAAAAATTGCGTCCGTGACGCAGTTCCCCGCCGACCGCCCGGGATGAGACGGACTCACCGAACGATTCGGATCCGTTGTCCATATTAATGTCGCTGAGCCAATATTCCGCACTGATATCAAAAGTCTCCTTTTCCATGGTACGGAAATATGTGGCGGAAAATGTGATGTCAGAAGTGCGGCTGAACATCCTGGTGGCGGCTACAGAAGTGAATAACGTCCGGTAAGCATCCACCTCCTGCCCGTCATAATAGATGTTCAGACGCTGGATTGTGGTGAGAATATTGCCGATTGTGGCCTCACCGGTTTCGGGAGCCAACCTGTATTCGTTGCGGGCGAAGTTGCCGAACATCGAAAATTTCCATCTTTCGTCCGGTGTATAGCGAAGCAGCAGCTGCACATCCGTAAAATTGGGCTGGTAGTTGCCATGTGTCTGCATCTGCTTGAGCATATAGGCGTTCGACTGGTATCGCGCCCCGGCCAGATAGGAAAACTTCCGATTCTTTGAACAGCCCCCCACATGGGCGGAACCACCCAAAAAGCTGCCGGACACACTGCCGGAAAAACGGACCGGCTCAGCATATTCCACATCCAGCACCGAGGCAGTCTTGTCACCATAGGCGGACTCAAAGCCACCGGACGAAAAGCATACGGAGGTGACCATGTCCGGATTGATGAAGCTCAACCCCTCCTGCTGTCCGGAACGGATCAAAAAAGGCCGGAAAATCTCCATGCCGTTGACATAAACCAGATTCTCGTCATAACTTCCGCCCCGCACATTGTACTGCGAACTCAGCTCGTCGTGCGAATGCACCCCCAGACCGGATATCTTTATAAGCCCTTCAATTCCACTGCCCATCGTCGGAAGATGAGTTATCATCTTCGCATCCATATATTCCACACCGGTATTGAAGGTGTAGCGCTCCCCGCGTGTCACCACAGGCTTCAGCTGTATGGCATCCGGTTCCAGCTGAACCAGCAGAAATGGATTCTTGCCGTTCCTGACAAATAACTTCCTCTCAACAGTGACATATCCCACACAAGAAAAGAGCAGCACCACCTCCTGATTGGCCGGAACAGACAAGAAAAATGCGCCGTTTTCATTGGTAGTGGTCCCCTTCTGAGACATATCTTTCAAAACAACATTAACCAATTCAATCGGTTGCCCCAGTGTATCCGTCACCTTGCCGCTGATACGGATTTCCTGCTGCGCCCGCACTGGCGGCAGGCAGCACAATAAAAATATTCCGATGACAATTCCACGCAACGCTGGCATCTGCATTTTTCAATCAAACAATATATGGAAACGTGGCCCAAAGCAAAAAATTGTCCCTTCCTGCGAAAAACATTTCCGAAACAGTATTTCCATTAATTCTCCTTCCGCCGGAACACAATCCAATTGGTGCAATAGGGATGCCTGTACGGATAAATCTCACGCAAGGTGCCATCAACTTCGCGGTACCAGGAATGGTTCCAACCGCTACCCATATCCATATACAGGGCATTTTCCACACCACATGCGCAGAGCAGGTAGAGGAAATGTCCGAAAGTGACCGTATCCTTTGAATCTATTACACAGAGCTGTCCCTGCCGTTCGCAGAGCGCCCTGAAATGGGCGACCTGCTTCAAATTGCGCACCGGCAATAACAGGGCCTTATGGTAAATCAGCATGGTCTGTCCGAAACCCATGCCGCAGGAATCGGTGGCCGCAGAATCCATCACCGCATCGTTCGCAGGATAGACAAACTGCCACGCTCCGCCATGCCATACAAACATGCCGGTGTTGTCCTTGCAATCCGCCCCAGTATATTTCACACCGTCGCAGACATGGCATCCGTCAATGTTGTCATGACTGAACTTGCGCCGGATTGCGTGCGTGTAAGCCGCCTCCGCACAAAACACCACAGATGTGTCATTGTACGGCATTGTACCGCACGCCAGCCCGATGGAGGTGAACTGCGGATAGTAGAAAAACAATTCATCCGTGGAATCCCGCCCCACTGTACACGAAAAGAGATTTTCCTGTGCGGTCAGCGAGCAGGAGGTAAGCGAAAACAGCAGACAGACAAAGAAAAACCTACGCATCGGCCACAACCTCCTTTCTCTCCTTCCTGCGGTACACCGTATCCACAATCAGAGCTATCGCGCCGTCACCGGTGACGTTGCAGGCGGTGCCGAAACTGTCCATTGTAATGTAAAGCGCAATCATCATTCCGAGCAGGGTCTCGTCAAAACCCAACATGGATGAGAGCAGTCCCAAGGCCGCCATTATGGCTCCTCCCGGCACACCAGGAGCGGCGACCATGGTGATGCCCAACATGAAGATGAAGCCTGCAAACAGCCCCAGACCTCCGGGGAGCCCGCCCATCAGCACGATGGCATAGGCGCAGGCGACGATTTTAAGAGTGCTTCCAGACAGATGTATGGTGGCGCACAATGGGATGACAAAATCGGCAATTCCCTCACTCACCCCGTTTTTTCTGGCCTGGGCCAAAGTCACCGGAATTGTTGCAGCAGAAGATTGTGTGCCAAGTGCGGTCACATAAGCGGAAAGCATGTTCCAAAGGCAGCGGAAGGGATTTTTCCGCGAAACGGCTCCGGCCACCAGAAACTGCAGCAGCAGCCATACAATGTGGATGGCGAAAATGACAGCAATCACCTTGATGAAAACCTGCAGTATGCGTCCGACCTCACCTTCGGCGCAAAGCTTCATGAAAATGCCGAAGATATATAGCGGGAAAAGCGGAATCACCACCTTTGAGATGGTAAGGGTGACCACCTCACGGAATTCTGACAGCACATTTTTGAAGGTCTCACCCTGCACCGCCGCCAGCCCGAGTCCAAGGACGAAGGCAAGCACCAAAGCGGACATCACACCCATGACAGGAGGCATTTCAATGGTGAAATATGGAGCTATGGACTCCGTGCCCATTTCCGCCTGAGAGGAGACAAAATCCCCCATTTTCAGGAAAGAGGGATAGACACCCCTGCAGATGCCATAGGAGAAAAAACCGGCTATCACGGTGGAGAGATAGGCCAAAAGCGCGGTAAGCCCAAGAAGCCGGCCTGCACCCTTACCCAACTCGGCGATGCCGGGGGCAACCAAACCGACAATGATAAGTGGGATAATAAAGTTCAGAAAATTTCCGAACACAGCGTTAAAGGTGAAGAAAACACGCATCACCCCCATCGGCAGGAACCTGGAGCATACCACACCCAGGACAATGGCCAGCAACACTTTGGGCAACAAACCTAAATGTATCTTCTTTTTCATTGCTACAGGCCTTTCATTAAATTAAATCAGTTCACTTCGTAAAACAACTGGCGGTGTATCGGAAACTCCTTCGCAAGCACACCGGAATAGAAAAAGTCGTTCCCAATCACCCCGAAAGTGTAGTTGCGCCCGTTCACCTGGATGTTGGAACCGCCGCAGCGCGGCTCGGCATGAGGTTTGGAAACCCCGAAGCCAAGGTTGAAAAGCGTGAAGAGGATGTCAGGGCGGTCGGAAATATCATACCCGCTGCGTTTCCACTGCCACATGGTCTGTTTCAGGATACACGCGGTATAAAGATAGGAATAGAAATGGTTGCGTTCGCTGAGCAGCCGGTTCAGCCTCTCCTCCGTCGGATTGTCTGTCTCGAAATCCAGCAGGTGCTCATAGGCCGGCCCCATGTAGAAAAGCGAGGTGCTGTCCTTGAGGTTAGCCTCCACCTTCATTGCGGTGAAATCCTTGATACCGTTGATACCCAACGAGAACTGCGACTGTACCGTCAGTGCGACCGGGCCGAGATGACGCTTTATCACCTCACGCTTCCTGTCGGTATGGAAAAGCCGGATCTGTTCTCCCATGGTGCAGCCTACAATAAGTCTCGGATCCACGCCGGTCAGGGCGGCCGCCTTGCGGATGGCCGCGCTGTCACGCACAATGGCATCCTGCAGCAGGGTCCAGCTACTGTCGTTCATCCAGGGAATGACATTACCCTGCCGCCGTTCGAAACCGTAGCGCTGCAGCAGCTCCTGCATCTCCCGGACCGCCTCCGTATATCCGGCGGCCAGCGAATCGTCCTTCAGATACATACCGGCGGCATACAGCATCCGGTTAATTGCATCAGGATGGTCGGTGTAATAGCCCGCCTCATGGATAAGACGCGCATTTTCGGGATAAATCCGTCCCAAAACGGCAAGTTCGGCATAGCGGTCGGTCATGGCCATGAACTCCGACACCGAATCCTCTTGTGTGACAATAGCCGTATAATCTGCCAGATAGCGATTGTTCCTGTCCACACTGCCGCTGTTGTTGCTGACACCCAGCTTGTAAAGGGCCCATGCTCCAACAATTGCCGCACCGGCTAATGCAAACAGATGCACAACAACCTGATAGACAACCCATCCAACTTTTCTTTTTCTCTTATTCTTTTCCATCTGATATACTATGTGTTATTTTGGTTCTGAAATCACATACATTTCACAGGCACTGCAGTCAAATTGCAACCTGTAGCGTAGGCTCCCATGCTGCAGATAAAGCGGTTCATGATATTGTAGGGAATTCCCTGATTTGTTTTTTTTGCAGGCGCCCAGAGCATCAAGCAGACAATAACGGCATTGCATCAGCATCCGAATCTCCTCGGCAGCATGTTCAGGATGCTCCATCGCCCAGTCCACCGTAGCGGCCCCATGTTCCATATAAAACTCTTTGGCCTTAATATTCATCACGTTGGCACGGTAATCCAAGTGCCTGTCATCTCTTTCAAAAGGATAAGGCATATCTGTTTCCTTGCGGAAAACATCCGCCGGACGCCAAGCCGAACGCAACTCCTGCAGTCGTCCGGTCGCCTCCCGCCGCATATCACCAAGCAGTGATACAGGTACAAACCAAGGGTGTGGAAGCAGAATTTGAGGCATCGTCGCTTCAAATTCCGTCTGTCCGAATTTTGAAAGCTGGTTCCGCAACTGGATATAAAGCATTTCCGGATTCTCCGCCAGCTGTTTTTGCGCAGGACGCTCCACAGTCACCCGATGCCCCTCCTCGTCTGCCAGCTGAAGTGAAAAGCCGGTTTCTGTCTCATAAAAGAGAATTTCCAGAGGTATTCGCCGCTGTGACGTCTCCCTGTCCATTTTTTTACGGAACAGCCTGTCTTCATTGCGGTAAAGAGTAACGCCAACCACCAGTCCGGGCGGTTTTCTCTGCGGGAATATTTTGCCATCCCTTACCATATTTACTCTGAACCCATGCAAGACACCCTGCGCATCCACAAAACAGAGGCCGTCCCCGTTTTGCAGCCCGACACTGCCTTCACAGATCAGGAAACTCTTGTGCACAGAAGTTACCTTACCCACCATTTCTCCATACGATTTCGGACTATCCATGGAGGCCATATCCCCACGGACACCATGCAGGAAATAATCGGTGGAGCCGCGATGGAAACTTTTTTCCGGATTGGGTTCAAAAGTGGCATGCACAGTTCCCAATGAGGCTCTTCCATACCTTCCATCCGACCTTTCCATCAGGGCATCCAATTTCCTCCGGTAAAACAAGGTGATATTTTTCACATAATCCGCATCTTTGAGCCTGCCCTCAATCTTAAGGGAGGTGATTCCGGCTTCAAGCATCTCCTCCAGACAGTCGGAACGGTCCATATCCTTCAGCGACAGCAGGTGCCTGCCTCGCTGCAGCACGCGCCCATCAGCATCGGTCAGGTCATACGGCAGACGGCAGTATTGTGCGCACTCCCCACGGTTGGCGGAACGTCCGCAAGAGACGCAACTCATGTAACATTGTCCGCTATAGCAGACACATAGCGAACCATGGACGAAAGCCTCCAACTCAACAGGACATGCCTTGTGGATTGATGAAATTTCCGCCAATGAGAGTTCTCGGGCAAGCACCACACGCTGAAAACCGGCAGCAGCCAAAAAACGCACCTTTTCTATTGTCCGGACATCGGTCTGCGTACTTGCATGGAGTGCGATGGGAGGCAAATCCGTCCGCAGCAGCCCCATATCCTGCACAATCAGCGCGTCAACACCCATCTCATAACAACGGACAGCCATTTTGTGCGCCTCCTCCAGCTCAGCATCTGTCAAGATGGTGTTGAGGGCGACATGCACCTTGGCCCTGTACAGATGTGCAAAGCGTACCAGCCGTTCAACATCCTCCCAGGAATTGCTTGCGGCAGCCCGTGCACTGAAACGTGGCGCACCGATATAGACGGCATCCGCACCATGCTTCACCGCCTCCATACCACAAAAGGCATCCTTGGCCGGACTAAGCAGTTCAATCTTCCGCATGTTCCACGTATTCCTTCAAATATTGGGCGGTATAGCCTACACCTTTGCGAACGACCTGCTCAGGCGTTCCGGAGGCCACCACGCAACCTCCGCGTTCTCCCCCTTCGGGTCCCATGTCAATAATGTGGTCCGCCACTTTTATCACATCCATGTTGTGCTCAACAACAAGAACAGTGTTTCCCCTCTCGACAAGTTGCTGCAGCACTTCCAGCAGAATGCGGATGTCCTCAAAATGAAGTCCGGTGGTCGGTTCGTCCAAAATGTAAAAGGTATGTCCAGTATCCTTCCGGCTGAGCTCCGCCGAAAGCTTTATACGCTGCGCCTCTCCGCCCGACAATGTGGTGGACGGCTGCCCCAACGCCAGATACCCCAGCCCTACCTTCTGCAACACCCGCAGCTTGTAGGCGATGGAGGGGATTCCCTCAAAAAATGTCACCGCCTCGTTCACATTCATCTCCAGCACATCACTGATAGATTTTCCTTTATAGCGAACCTCCAATGTCTCGCGATTGTACCTTTTGCCGTTGCATGTCTCACAATGCACGTAGACATCCGGAAGGAAATTCATTTCAATGGTGCGCATGCCCGACCCCTTACAGGTTTCACAACGGCCGCCGGGAACATTGAATGAGAAACGTCCCACGGCATAATTGCGAACTTTTGCTTCAGGGAGCGAGGCATACAGTTTCCGGATTTCATCAAACACCCCGATATATGTGGCCGGATTGGAACGCGGTGTGCGCCCGATCGGAAGCTGGTCAATCTCTATCACCTTGTCAATATGCTCAAGCCCTTCAACCGCCCTGTATGGTAGCGGTTTCTTTTCGGCACGGTAGAGTGCGTGGTTAAGGATTGGGAAAAGGGTTCCGTTTATCAGGGAGGATTTGCCGCTACCAGACACACCGGTGACGCAGATGAAAGTCCCTAACGGGAAACGGACATCTATCTCCTTCAAGTTGTTGCCACAGGCTCCACGCAACCACAAGGAATCCCCGTTGCCACGACGCCGCTTTTTCGGCAACCCTATCCGGCGCACACCGTTCAGATAATCGGCCGTAAGCGAACCGGAACGGAGCAAATCGGCATAACTGCCTGCGGAAAGAACATGTCCTCCGCGCAAACCGGCATCGGGGCCTATGTCCACAATATAATCGGCGGCACGCATGGTGTCGCGGTCATGCTCCACCACAATCACGGAATTGCCGGCATCACGCAGCCTCTTCAGCGCGGTGATGAGCCGGTTGTTGTCCCGCTGGTGCAGACCTATGCTGGGTTCATCCAGAATGTAGAGCACATTCACCAGCCTCGAACCGATTTGGGTGGCCAGCCGGATGCGCTGCGCCTCCCCGCCCGACAGGGTTTGGGAGGAACGGTTCAGGCAAAGGTAGTCGATGCCCAGATAGAGCAGCAGATCCAGCCGCCCCATGATTTCCTTAACAATATCTTTGGCTATCAACTGCCTGCTCTCATCCAAGTAATCGTTCACATGCAGCATCCATTCATGCAGCCTGACAAGATCCATGGCCGACAAGTCGGCAATGGAGCGGTCTCCGATTCGGAAATGGAGCACCTCCTTTTTCAGGCGTGTGCCGTTACAGGCCTCACATGGACGGGTGTGCATGAACTGCTGCGCCCACTTACGGATGTTGGCCGGAGCCTCCTCAGTGTTCTGGGACAGGATGAAGTTGACAATGCCCTCAAAACCGTCGGAAACGGCAACGGCCTCACCTTCCCCATCCGAATCATTTATTGACATCGGACTTTCCGAACCATACAAAATACGGTTGAGCGACTCCTCGGGAATCTCCGCAATGGGGGTGTCCAGCGTGAAGCCCTCATAGCGCGCCATCTGTTCAATCTGACGGAACATCCAGTTGGACTTGTATTTCCCCAACGGAGCCAACCCGCCTTCGCGGATGCTTTTTTCCGGATTTGGCACCAGCTTGTTGAAATCGACCGCCACCACCTCCCCCAAACCGTGACAATGGGGGCATGCGCCATAAGGGGAATTGAAAGAAAAGGTGTTGGCTTCCGGTTCGGGATAGGATATGCCGGTGGTCGGACACATAAGGAAACGGCTGAACAGCTTGGGTTCAACCTTTGTGACATCCAGGACCATCATGGTGCCCTTCCCAAATTTCATGGCGGTCTGTACGGATTTGACCAGCCGCTGCCTGTTCTCCTCCCTTACCTCCAGAGTGTCAACCACCATCTCGATATTATGAGTCTTGTAGCGGTCGACCTGCATCCTGACCAGCACCTCCTGCACAATTCCGTCTATGCGTGCATAGAGGAAACCCCATTTAAGGATTTGCTGGAAAATTTCACGATAGTGCCCCTTCCTTCCACGCACAAGTGGTGAAAGCAAATGGATTTTTTTTCCGGAATAGCGCTCCATAATCAGATTGACAATCTGCGTTTCCGTATATCGCACCATCGGCTCCCCAGTATGATATGAATAGGCGGTGGAGACACGCGCATAAAGCAGGCGCAAAAAATCATAGATCTCCGTCACTGTGCCGACCGTGGAGCGCGGGCTGCGGTTTACCGTCTTCTGCTCAATGGCGATTACCGGACTCAGACCTGTTATCTTGTCCACATCCGGACGGATCATATCCCCGATAAAATGACGGGCATAGGAGGAGAATGTCTCCATATACCTGCGCTGGCCTTCAGCATAGATGGTGTCGAAAGCGAGGGATGATTTGCCGGATCCGGAAAGTCCTGTAATCACAACAAGCCGGTTCCTGGGGATGGTGACATCAATATTTTTAAGGTTGTGCACACGTGCCCCCTTGATAACCAACTCCTTCTCTTCGCCTTCAAACGTAGTTGCCATGTTTTTCCTCTACACAAAAACAAAGTTGCAAAAGTACTTGAAAAATCAATACAGAACCGTCGCGAAAACCGAATAACTTTTATTTTGCAGCAATCTTTTTTTTCATGTACTTTTTAATGATGCGTATTGGAAAAAAGGCTATTTTTGCAAATCAATTACTTTTTGGTTTTTGAAGGAAAAAAACAGACTATCATGGAAACGATAACCATAGAATATGACGGACGAAACAAAGCGATAAAGGCACTCATTTCAGCCTTGCTTAAATTTGAAGATGTAAGGGAAGTGGCGGAAAATGAAAGCTACGACCCCGAAATGGTATGCAAAATCAAAAGAGGACAGGAGGCTTTTCAAAAAGGCGACTACAAAATCATTGGAACCGCTGACTTATGGAAATAGCATACACCCCTGATGCCCAAAAGGACATTGAATGGTGGAAGGAAAACGGAGATCCCGCCACAAAAAGGAAAATACAGAGGCTGCTTGAAGAGATGGCCTTGCACCCGCGCACAGGCACTGGGAAACCGGAGCAATTAGTAGGAGATCTCGCAGGCTGCTGGTCCCGGAGAATCAACAGAAAAGATCGGATTATATACCAAATTCATGATAATTTGGTACTTGTCCTGGTGCTTTCCATGCGCGGACACTATAGGAGATAATGAATCTTTTTTGGATAAGAAACCGTCTGCAAAGGCCACCCGGACAGTTGTGTCCCTATCCCACAGGAAGGCATTCCCATAGGCATCGCTATAGGCCAGGCTCTCATCATCGGCAAAGGTGACGAGATACAGCTTCGGCACCAACGCTCCCCGTTCCATTCTGAAAACAAGCAGCAGCATATTGCTGTCCATGCTCCAAGTGAAGTGCTGCGCCTCCTCGCGGGAAACATCATCGGAGAAATCCCACATCAGACCGGTGCTGTCGTTCCGGAAAACAACATGTTCGCTGCCACGCTGCCATTTGCCCCAAAGCTGCCTGGAACGGTAAATGACACGCTGTTTGCGTCCCATAAGACGCAGGTTGGTGACTTCCGCACTGTCCAGCTGCAACTGGTAGAGGTCGGAAACTGTTAATTTTTTTGAAGTTTTCACCAATGAATCCGCCTCCACCGATACAGTGTCCTTATGTTCCGTCACCTCCTCACACGGCGGAACAGACTCCGGGCGAACATCCTTTTTGTCGCGGCGATGACAACCCGCCACCAACAGA
Source organism: Bacteroidales bacterium UBA1195 (assembly GCA_002309855.1). Lineage (GTDB taxonomy): Bacteria > Bacteroidota > Bacteroidia > Bacteroidales > WCHB1-69 > UBA1195. The sequence goes on along the minus strand of DBYD01000031.1, from coordinate 107,247 downwards.
AAGGGAACCAATGCCAAAACCATTATTTCTTTTCTCATAACTTTATCAGTTTGGCCTCCACCTTCTTGAACTGCGGCATAGTCTCCCCAATTGAGGCACCGATATAGGTTGGGTCGCACACCGTATAACGGCGGCCGTCTATGGTGAAATAGTCGCCCTCCACCTCTTCCGGAAAGGCCACCGCCGTGGCCAGATGTCCTGGCCAGTTCACAAGCACCGCATCCAGCCCCAAAAGGTCGCGCACCAGAATGCTGTAGAGGATGGAACGGTCCTCACAGTCGTTCTTGGGATAATGGAAGCTCTCATCCCCGAACAGGGGCCTCTCGTAGCCGAACTGCTCCTGATCAGTGGCATAGGCAAAGGCTGACTGTACAAAATCCAGAAGCATGAGTGCGGCCTTTTTTTTGCTTTTGCCTTCAATCTGACTGCGCAACGCCGGATAGAGGGTTGACTTTACGTTTTCGCTCAAACCGGTACGGGCGTAGCATTCCCAGGCTCCGCTCAACGGATAATCGTTCATGAAATCCACAAGGCTTTTGTCCACCGAGACCTCCGCCCGCATCGTGCCAAAACGTTTGGCCGAAAAGGTGCGCCCAGGTTGCATATTATGCTCCAAGGCGGGCAGTTCCGCCAACAGGATGTTTGCCACCTGCTCACGTGGAAAAGCCACTTTGCAGACCTGCACGCTGCCGCCCTTACCGGGACGGAGCAGATAATGCTTCAATCCATCTATGGGCACATAAGAATAATTATAGACCGTATGGCTGAAAGGCACCAACAGGACAAAACGTCCGTCCGCCTTGGCAAGGCGCACACGGTAACCGGACTGGGTCAGCAGGTACATCTGCAGCAGCACAGCCTCGTTGCTGCCACTGCCAAGCAATTGCTCCGTTGCAGACTGCAGCAGGCATAGATAGCCCCAATCCCCAAGATGCAGCCGGTCACGCAGTGCCAGACAATCGTGCAACAGCCCGTCGTATTTCTCCTGCGACAATGTTTGCCAGGCCGCCGCCGCCCCATTTTCATCAACCGATGCCAGCTTGAAACGTAGCTGCCCGGCATCGGCATGAACGCTGCAGCCGGTGCCATACAGGCTGAACCGCATTACTGGCACCTCAGGCTCCGGTTCGGGAATAGGCGGCGCAGGCACTGGAGGTTTGACCTCCGGCAATGGCTCCACTTCACCCTGCGGCAGCGGGTCGGTAGTAGGTTCCTTGTCGGGAACAGGTGCAGGCGGACGAGGTGGCTCCGGCTCTTTTGGTTTCGGCACGGCAGGCTGGACACCCATCTGCTGCCAGGCTTTTTTCACCGCCTCGGCATACTCCTCGTTGGCCTTCTTGCGGAAGGCTGCGTATTCCGCTTCCGCCTTTTTACGCGCATCGTCATACTGCCGCTGCATCTGATTTTTCTTCTGCTCATACTGCTCGCGCATCTTCTGCCGCTGTTGGTCAAACGCGTCGCGGTTCACCTGAGCAAAGGCATTGGAGGCGAACAAAAATGCAAGGATGAATGTAAAGAATTGTTTCATATTGAATTATTTTAATCAAAACCTGCCGGATGAAGCGGGGGTGGGATTGGAACATATCTCATCACCGGAGCCTTCGCCGATGCAGTAATCCGGTTCTGTAACGACCCTGCAACGGCTACCAGCACCGGCATACAGACGGTTCCCGACCGCTCCTTTTCGTTTGGCAATGCCAAACCCGACACGAACCTGTTTACTACGACTGAAATCCATCTGTCATACTAAACTAATGGAGGACAACGCGAAACCCGTAGCCGTTGAACCGGCTGCCAGGAGTGAAGTAGCTCCGATTCGAAACACGGCAGTCCCTTGCGCTGTTGTTCCAGCAACCGCCGCGCAACACGCGGCAGCCGCCTGAACTGGCACCTTTGGGGTTGTTATTGTCATACTGCAGGTATTTGCTGCCATACCAGTCCTCGCACCACTCCCATACGTTGCCGCTCATGTCGTAGATGCCAAGCGCATTTGGACGCTTGGTTCCACACGGATGCGTGGAACTGCCGCTGTTTCCATCATACCACGCCACATCACCTACACTCCAGCCCCCACTGTACTTCGTCCCTTCGTTTTTCTTCCCACCACGGGCGGCATACTCCCACTCCGCCTCGGTGGGCAGTGTATAGTTCCTTCCTGTCTGACGACTTAGGCGGGTGCAAAACTCCTTCGCCTCCTTCCAACTCACACCATACATCGGGTAGTCGGCACCGGTGTCATAGGTTTTCGAAGCATTTGCTTTGGACTGCTGCTGATAAATGGAAGTTCCCATCACTTTCTCCCATTGGCTCTGTGTCACCTCCAACATACCAATGTAGTATGAACTGACAGTGGTCTGCCTATTTGGGGACTCGTTATCGTAGCAATCACTACCCTGCTCACCTGTACAGCCCATGGTGAAGGTGCCGCCCTCCACATATACCATCCGCATGTTGATGCCGAAAGCTGTCTCCGTGAAATCCTGGCCGCGCTGCGTGGTGGTGTTGCCCGCAGATCCGTATCCACCCGACACCAATTCTCCCTGTCGGCGTCCCTTGAGAAGCGTGTGGGCAACCTCCCTGGCCGATTGCGGCATCTTCGTGGGATCTGTTGAGGTTATTTTGCCCTCCGATGCCTTGAAGATACGCCCGGTAACCACATTGTATATGGAAGCGGTCAAAGTGACGTAACCATCACTATATGGAGCGACCTCGGCCACCAGCACATAATCAACACTGTTCATCCGTCCGAGTTCCTTTATCTCATCGTCACTGACATAGCCGGATCGTTCAAAGGCGTGTTCATCCCTGATAGCCGACGTATTGACACGGGTATAGGCCTCATAGCCTTCCATATCGTTGATGGCGACGGTCAGGGTCTGCCGCAGGTTGAGTTTTATGCCCGGCGATACGGCATCATATTCATCGACAACCTTGAGCACAGCCACCTTCTTGACTTTATCCTGGGCAGATACCACAACCGATACCGCAAGCAAAGCTGCCAAAATCAATAATCGTTTCACCATTTTATTATTTTGCTTGATTGTAAGTCTTATTCTTCCTCGGCGGTTTATGATGTTTCCGCTGCGCCTGTCGCTGCACTCCGTTCCGCTCCCGCTCCGCTTCACTATCATAAACCGTTTTTTTTAGCTTAGTATGAATGATGGATTTTTTCGTAGCAAACTAATGGAGGACAACACGGAATCCGTAGCAGTCGATCCGGTTACCAGGGTTGGTGCGGTTCCGGTACGAAACACGGCAGTCCCCCGCGATGCAGATCCAGCTACCGCCGCGCAGCACGCGGTAGGAGCCTGCTGCAGGTCCCATAGGGTCGGTCTGGCTCGCACTGCTGTAACTTCCGTACCAATCCTGACACCATTCCCACACGTTGCCGCTCATGTCGTAGATGCCCAGTTCGTTGGCAGTTTTTGTACCGACAGAATGCGTTTTCCCATTTGCCGTTGTACTACTATTCAAATTCCCATACCACGCCACATCATTTATACTGTTACTGCCACTAAATTTATAGCCTTTGCTTCTTCTACCTCCACGTGCCGCATACTCCCACTCCGCCTCCGTGGGCAGGCGATAACTTTTTCCGGTCTTTTGTCTCAACCATTTGCAGAACTCATTGGCATCATTCCAACTTACATACAACACAGGATGGTCATATTCAGAACTGTTCCTGACATTCCCATTGGCATCATACATCCAATTCAATCCGTTCACATAATTCCATTTCCATTCATCACCAACCTTTATCCATCTCCATGCACCACCATCCTTTTCAGCATCGGTGCGATACCCTGTCTCAGTTATGAATTTCATGAATTGTCTTACAGTCACCTCCGTCTCACCAATATAATAATTGGAAAGCGTTACCATATGGACAGGTTTCTCGCCATCATAGCAATCGCTGCCCTGCTCGCCGGTGCAGCCCATGGTGAAGGTGCCGCCCTCAACATATATCATTTTCATGTTGATGCCGAAGGCCGTCTCCGTGAAGTCCTGGCCGCGCTGCGTGGTGGCGTTGCCATTAGAACGGTTGCCATTAGAATTTGAAACGCCGTAAGAACTGCCAAAAAGTTCAGCACCTAATTTTTCGCAGGCTTTATAGATATCCGACCCTGTAGGAGTACACAATGCCTGATGGACACCTCCGAACTTGCCCGTCTCTACATCAAGCATCTTCACAATGATATAGAAATCTGTACCATCAGTCATTGCCTCCGGCACTATTATATACTGGACTCCAGCTATTTTACCAAGTTCCTTTATTTCTGCCTCACTCACCGCACCAGAACGCTCAAAATGGTGTTCCTTCATTATGACATCAAACGCACTACGGTCAAACACCTCGTAACCCGGTGTGTTCCCCACAGAGGTCTCCATTCCTCCACGCACCATTGTTTTCTGGATTGGTCGTAGGCTGTTGTCACTGCATTTGGTCTCCCACACGGCAACTTTCTTCGTCTGACCCACCGCTGTCAGTGAGAACACTGACAAAAGGATAAATACGATTTGTTTTAAATTCATGACACTATATTCCTTTTACTATCTTTCTTTTAATATTTCTTCCACCGGCGGTTTATGATGATTCCGCTGCGCCTGTCGCTGCACTCCATTCCGCTCCCGCTCCGCTTCACTATCATAAACCGTTTTTTTAGCTTAGTATGACTAATGGATTTTTTCGTAGCAAACTAATGGAGGACAACGCGAAACCCGAGGTTGCCGTACCTGCTGCCAGGAGTGCTGCCGTTCCGATACGAAACACGGCAGTACCCTGCGCAGTTGTTCCAGCCACCGCCACGCGACACGCGGCCGGAGCCGACATTGGCACCTTTGGGATTGTTGTTGTCATACTGCAAATACTTGCCATACCAGTCCTCGCACCACTCCCACACATTGCCGCTCATGTCGTAGATGCCAAGCGCGTTCGGACGCTTGGTGCCGCACGGATGCGTGGAATTGCCGCTGTTGCCATCATACCACGCCACATCATCGGCACTCCAGCCCCCGCTGTACTTCGTCCCTTCGTTTTTCTTCCCGCCACGGGCGGCATATTCCCATTCCGCCTCGGTCGGTAGAGTGTAGTTCCTTCCTGTCTGACGGCTCAGGCGGGCGCAAAATTCCTTCGCCTCCTCCCAGCTCACATAGTACATCGGGTAGTCGGCACCGATGCCACGCATCGTCCATTCCGGATTGGCTTTGTTCCGCTGCTGATAGACGGAAGTTCCCATCACCTTCTCCCACTGGCTCTGTGTCACCTCCAACATACCGATGTAGTATGAACTGACAGTGGTCTGCCGGTTGGGAGACTCGTCATCGTCACAATCGCTGCCCTGCTCGCCAGTACAGCCCATGGTGAAGGTGCCGCCCTCCACATATACCATCCGCATGTTGATGCCGAAGGCTGTCTCCGTGAAGTTCTGGCCGCGCTGCGTGGTGGCGTTGCCATTGGAACGATTGCCATTAGTATTTGAACCACCGTAAGAACTGCCAAAAAGTTCAGCACCTAATTTTTCGCATGCTTTATAGATATCCGACCCTGTAGGAGTACACAATGCCTGATGAACACCTCCGAACTTGCCCGTCTCAACATCAAGCATCTTCACAATGATATAGAAATCTGTGCCATCAGTCATTGCCTCCGGCACTATTATGTACTGTACTCCAGCTATTTTACCCAATTCCTTTATTTCCGCCTCACTCACCGCACCAGAACGCTCAAAATGGTGTTCCTTCATTATGACATCAAACGCACTACGGTCAAACACCTCGTAACCCGGTGTATTCCCCACAGAGGTCTCCATTCCTCCACGCACCATTGTTTTCTGGATTGGTCGTAGGCTGTTGTCACTGCATTTGGTCTCCCACACAGCTACTTTCTTCGTCTGACCCACCGCTGTAAGTGAGAACACATACAACAGGATGAATACGATTTGTTTTAACTTCATGACACTATATTCCTTTTACTATCTTTCTTTTTAATGTTTCTTCCCTGGCGGTTAATGATGTTTCCGCTGCGCCTGTCGCTGCACTCCATTCCGCTCCCACTCCGCTTCACTATCATAAACCGTTTTTTTAGCTTAGTATGACTGATGGATTTTTTCGTAGCAAACTAATGGAGGACAACGCGAAACCCGTTGTAGCCGTACCGGTAGCCAGGAGCGCTGCCGTTCCGATTCGAAACACGGCAGTACCTCGCGCCGTAGCCCCAGCCACCGCCACGCAACACGCGGCTGGAGCCCGAACCGGGTCCCATAGGGTCGGTCTGGCTCGCACTGCTGTAGCTTCCGTACCAGTCCAGACACCATTCAAATACATTGCCGCTCATGTCGTAGATGCCCAGCTCGTTGGGACGGAGCTTACCCACCGGATGGGTCTGGTTGCCGCTGTTCCCATCATACCACGCCACATTGGACACACTGGCACTGCCGCTGTATTTGGCATTGGTGGACTTTCTGCCGCCACGGGCGGCATACTCCCACTCCGCCTCAGTCGGCAGGGTGAAGCGGCGGCCTGTCATGCGGCTCAGCTCGGCACAAAACTCCATCGCATCGTTCCAGCTCACCCTTTCCACAGGACGGTCGAATGCCTTCCAGTTGCTCGGGTTCACCCCCATCACCGCCTCATACAGTTCCTGCGTCACCTCAAACTTTCCGATGTAGTAGTCCTGGGAAATGGTCACGCGGTGATAAGGGCTCTCGTCATAATAGCACTCTCCACCCTGCTCGCCCGTGCAACCCATGATAAAGCTGCCCGCCTCCACCTTCACCATGTCAAAACTCACATTGCCAACCCTTATGGTTATCGTGGAAGCTCCCTGCTGGCTGGAAAAGTTTCCGCCACCAGGACGGGGCTGTGTGTATATGCGGTCAGAACCGGAATTACCACCAAGCATCCGTTCAGCAATCTTGACACACGCCTTTTGAATTTCAGGTGGTTCAGCCGAGGATAGTTGCTGCCTTGTCACAGACTCACCTGTTTTAATGTCAATACACCGCACCACAATGTTAATATATCCAGATTTTGAGGACACAGAAGGCACAAAGATATAATCCACACCCGCATATTCACCCATTTCCTTGATTTGATTGTCATTTACAGCTCCAGAACGCTCAAAATTGTGTTCCTTCATGACTTTATCAAACATTGCCCTGTCGTATTTGACATAACCGGACATATTGTCCACAGCCTCTTCCAAGCTACCTTGAACCACATCGGCCTCGAACAACAGGTCATCTGTTCCAATGCACTTGGCATCCCATACAGCAACCTTTTTAGGCTTGCTCTGAGCCATGGCACATAAGGAGAGTGTCAGCAAGGTTGCAAGAATCAGTAATTTTTTCATATTTTTACATATAAAAAACATACGTTTTTTCTCCATCAGTAATAAAACATGTTCCACTATCAGTATACTTAATTACTTTGGGGATTTTACCTTTATCCATAAACTCTATCAACTTATCAACAACTTTCTTTGGTATCCCCCTAAAATATACTCCTTTTTCGCAACATACAACAATTCCCTTAAGTGTAATACATACCGACTCAATATGACCAAACTTATTTTTAGCCTCTCGCATAAATTCATAGTCATCATTATTTGAAGCACAGAAAAACTTCTTCGAAACAAACGCCCAATTGTCAGAATTGTCTATGGAAACAGAATAAATAACATCTTCATCGTCATCACTGCTTTTTTTTATTTTTTTCAAGAAAGATTCTGGTAATCCATCGGTGCGGTAGTAATCATTCCCATAAATAATGACATAATGACCTTTCGAATTAACAGTAATGTCTTTAATGATTTCCTTTTCATCGTGGCATTTTTTTAACTTTTCCAAAAAAGTTGCACTAAAATCAGCAGAAAAACCCATGTATTTATAGCCATTACCACCATATATAACTATACCATTCCCGTTTTCAAGTATTGCACCTGTACGAAGTTCTCCCCATTTGTTGACTGCATCAGCCAATCCCTTTAAGGCGTCCGCAACATCAGAGTAATCAGTCCTCTGATTTCCGCAAATATAGAATCCATTATAGTTTCTATTGACATTGTAGTTTCCATCTGCTATAGGAGTTGACGGTATGGAAGGTGTTATTACAGGAGTACGGGGCGGCGTAGTAACAGAAGGGCCAACATTACCCAACAATTCTTGAGCCAGAGTTTTACACTTTTCAAATAATTCGGCATAATCATTACCTCTTAATGTCACATATTGCGTTGCAGGAACGGAATATTCACCAGTAACAATATCAACCAAGTATGCCTCAATATAAAAAAAGGATTGTTTCTTTGTAAGTTTTGAAACACAAATAAAATCGGCACCTGCCATTTCTCCGATTCTTTTTCTTTGAGCATCGGCCACCATTCCTGAATTTTGAAAACCATACTCTTTCATTAGCTGATCAATATCAGTACGCATAAATGCTCTATATCCTGATTGGAGGCAAATAGCTTTAATCAATTCACCTCGTACCATGTTCAGCTCAAATGCCAAATCTCCGACACTCTTATCCCCATTAAGAGTTTCCAACATAGCAACCTTTTTTACATTCTGCCCCAAAGTGATTAGAGAACACACTATCAAAGCCGCAAAAATCAATAATCGTTTCACAATTTTATTATTTTGCTTGATTGTAAGTCTTATTTTCCGCCGACGGTTTATGATGTTTCCGCTGCGCCTGTCGCTGCACTCCGTTCCGCTCCCGCTCCGCTTCATTATCATAAACCGTTTTTTAACTTAGTATGAGTGATGGATTTTTTCGTAGCAAACTAATGGAGGACAACGCGAAACCCGTCGTCGTCGTTCCGGTTGCCAGGAGCGCTGTTGATCCGATCCGAAACACGGCAGTTCCTCGCGCCGTAGCTCCAGCTACCGCCGCGCAACACGCGGCAGGAGCCTGAACTGGCACCTTTGGGGTTGTTATTGTCATACTGCAGGTATTTGCTGCCATACCAGTCCTCGCACCACTCCCATACGTTGCCGCTCATGTCGTAGATGCCAAGCGCATTTGGACGCTTGGTTCCACACGGATGCGTGGAACTGCCGCTGTTTCCATCATACCACGCCACATCACCTACACTCCAGCCCCCACTGTACTTCGTCCCTTCGTTTTTCTTCCCACCACGGGCGGCATACTCCCACTCCGCCTCGGTGGGCAGTGTATAGTTCCTTCCAGTCTGACGACTTAGGCGGGTGCAAAACTCCTTCGCCTCCTCCCAACTCACATAATACATCGGGTAGTCGGCACCGGTGCCATAGGTTTTCGAAGCATCTGCTTTGGACTGCTGCTGATAAATGGAAGTTCCCATCACCTTCTCCCACTGGCTCTGTGTCACCTCCAACATACCGATGTAGTATGAACTGACAGTGGTCTGCCGGTTGGGAGACTCGTCATCTTCACAATCGCTGCCCTGCTCGCCAGTACAGCCCATGGTGAAGGTGCCGCCCTCCACATATACCATCCGCATGTTGATGCCGAAAGCTGTCTCCGTGAAATCCTGGCCGCGCTGCGTGGTGGTGTTGCCACCTCCGCCAGAACGCACATAAGAACTACCACCCGAATTGCCAAACAGACGCGCAGACAACTTTGTGCAGGCCGCCTTTATTTCAGGTACAGTATTGGCCGGAATCTCCTGCACTGTTTTCGATTGTCCGGACTCCACATCAAGCATTCTTACGTTAAGCACAAAATACCCGTCCTCAATAGCACATTCTGGAACAATAACATATTGCACACCGGCCATTTCACCCATTTTCCTCATATCATCATCCTTAACAGCACCTGAACGCTGGAATTTGTGCTCAGCTACAATTGCATCGAACATGGCCCTGTCATATTTGACATAACCTGGAGTATTATCTACAGCCTCCTCAATGGCACCGCGCACCAATGTACCCTTGAACAACGAGATATCATCGCCAATGCGCTGGGTCTCCCATACGGCAACCTTCTTAGGCTTGCTCTGAGCTATAGAAGCCACTGAAACAGACAGCATGAATAAAAAAATCAATAATCGTTTCACAATTTTATTATTTGCTTGATTGTAATTCTTATTTTCCACCGGCGGTTTATGATGTTTCCGCTGCGCCTGTCGCTGCACTCCGTTCCGCTCCCGCTCCGCTTCACTATCATAAACCGTTTTTTTAGCTTAGTATGACTGATGGATTTTTCGTAGCAAACTAATGGAGGACAACACGGAATCCGATGTTTTGGAGCGCGTTACCAGGGGGGAAGTCGCTCCGGAGCGAAACACGGCAGCCCCCCGCGCTTTGGTAACAGCTACCGCCGCGCAGCACGCGGTAGGAGCCCGAACCGGGTCCCATAGGGTCGGTCTGGCTCGCACTACTGTAACTTCCTTTCCAATCCAGACACCACTCCCACACATTGCCGCTCATGTCATAGATGCCCAGCTCGTTGGGACGGAGCTTACCCACCGGATGGGTCTGGCTGCCACTGTTTCCATTGTACCACGCCACATTGGTCACACTGGAACTGCCACTGTATTTGGCGCTGGTGGACTTCCTGCCGCCACGGGCGGCATACTCCCACTCCGCCTCCGTGGGCAGGGTGAAGCGACGTCCTGTCATGCGGCTCAGTTCGGCACAAAACTCCATCGCATCGTTCCAGCTCACGATTTCCACAGGACGGTCGAAGGCCTTCCAGTTGCTCGGGTTCACCCCCATCACCGCCTCATACAGCTCCTGCGTCACCTCAAACTTCCCGATGTAGTAGTCCTGGGAAATGGTCACGCGGTGATAAGGTTTCTCATCATCATCGCAGTCTCCGCCCTGCTCGCCCGTGCAGCCCATGACAAAACTTCCGGACTCCACCTTCACCATCTCAAAACTCACATTGCCCGCCCTTATGGTTATCATGGAAGCTCCCTGCTGGTTGGAAGAGTTCCCACCACCAGGCATTACCGCATAAGAACCATCACCGGAGGTTTTTCCAAGCAGTTTCTTCGCCAATTCAATACAAGCTTTTTCCATGGATTCCGGATCAATACTTGAAACCTTAGGTGGTGCGGCAGCCTCCACTCCAGCAGTCACGACACTCAGTATCTTCGCAGTAATGATGATGTGGTTGGCATCGTACATTGCGGCCTCCGCCACAAGAATGGAGTTAGCTCCTGTCATCTCACCGAGTTTTTTTATCTGCGCATCACTCACCATACCGGTACGCTGGAAGTTGTGCTCACCCATAATCGAAGACATGTCAACACGGTCGTAACCTTCATAACCGGGAGTGTTTGAAATGGCATAGGTAAGGCTGCTACGCAGCTGCAGGCGTATTCCATACGGCACGCTGCCCTCCTTGTCAACGGTTTCTAGAATTGCCACTTTCTTTATGTTCTGTTGGGCGGAAAGTGAAAACACTGTTGAGATTACCAGCACAACTGTTATCAGAATCTGTTTCATATATAAATGCGTATATGGTTATCAGTTTCCTTTTGCGGCATCAATAATGGCTTCGTTGGCGGCGTTGAACTGCTTCAAGTCGTCACCGGTCAAACCTTCCGGCTGCGCTTTTTTTGCACCGTCCAGCAGTTTCACATAGCGGTCACCACGGATACCCACCTTGGCAACCACCTCATAAATGCCTGTTTCACTATCATAGTTCACCTCAGTTTCACCGAATGGTTCACAGGCCTTCTGGATACTCATACTCATCTGTTCCCAATGCGATTTGAGTGCCTTCTGCACATTGCCGTTCACAGCTACGGTGCCACGTTCGGCCTGGGTGGTCACCAAATTTTCAATCACTCGCGATATGGCGGCGTAGGCCTCCAATTGCGCCATCTCCACGGCCACCGACTGCACATCAGCCTCAGCCATACCTGCAAACCAGCGATATGGCCGTTTTATCATGTCCGTACCGTCCTCGTTGAGTGTTTCCACCATTTCCACACCCTGAAGTTTCAAATTCTTTTTGGTAATGGTTTTCTTGTCCTGAGCTTTGGCTCCAAATACGGCTACCACCATCAGTGCCGTAAAAAATATCACATGCTGTTTCATAACTTGATATTATCTTTTAACATTTTAACAATTGCCTTGCTTATCTTTTTGTATCCGTCGCGGGCGGCCTCATCGTAGTTGATTGTATGGGAACCTTTCTCGGAAACCTCATCCTCAAAAATACGCTGGCTGGTGGCACTCTTGTCAACAGTAACCGTCGCATCCACATAAGTGAAATAGGCACCCTGAAATTCATTGTACTTTCGGGCAGAGGCACTGATGCGGATGACATAATCGGCCAATGAGGGGTCGTCCACAAAATTGCAGCCCGAAGCCGAGAGCTCGCCTTTAACCTCATTCGCCAGTTTGAGATACTTCTTGCCGAAAAGGTCAGCATCGCATACCACGCAATAGGTGGTGCCGTATTCCAAGTCGGCAAGCCACTGTTTGGCGGTCTGTTCATTATCTTGCAACTTGGTAAGATACCGGTGCAGCTGCACTTCGTCAAAGCCGAACACGTTGAGCCAGAAAAAGGACTTGCCTGCCCCGTCGAACTGCTTCAGCATCTTTTCCAACTCGGCTTTCGCCTTCTGCTTGAAACCGGTCGCAATATAGTTGCCTGCAATGCCAAGAGTGTTGTCCGTATTGCTGATAAGCATCCTAACCTCGTTCTCATAAAAGGTGCAGGCCGCCACCTTGTCAATATAAACAAGCACATAGTACTTTCCGGCAGCTTCGTTGTAGTAGCTTTTTGTCTCGGCCAAGTTCATGTCCACATCGGTGAAGAAGGTCTTGCTCGAACTATAGAAAATGGTCGAACGACCGTTGACCACATCCTTGTTCATCTGGCTCACCTCGCTGACGCGCACCTGCACCTGACGGGCCAGGCTGGTGCGAGCCAGTTCGAGTGCGGCCTGCTTGCCGGATGCGCTCTCCACATCGTGAAAATATCTGTCGGAGGTATATTTCGCCCAATCAGACGGATAATTCTGCGCTGTGGCAACAACACTTGCAACCAGAAACAAGGCAATAAAAAGATGTTTCATGATTTTATGCAATGGAAGTGTCCAAAATGTTTACTTTCAATTATTCGCTTTTTCAGTTTCCTTTGGCGGCCTCAATAATCTGTCTGTTCACCTCAATGAAATCCTCCAAATCTTTGCCGCTAAGACTGCTTGGCTTGAAATTGCCCGCGTTGTTGAGCATCTGCTGGAACTTGTCGCCACGGATGCCCACCTTGGAGGTCACTGTGTACATTTTGGTCGATTGGCTATACTCAATCTTAGTTTCACCAAAAGGTTCGCAGGCATTCTGTATGCTCCGGCTAACCTGCTGCCAATGCGAGGAAAGTGCCTTCTGCACCTCACCGTTATTGGCCAGGCTGCCACGCTCGGCACAGGCCATCACAAGATTCTCAATAATACGGGAGATTGTGGCTCTGGCCTCCAGTTCGGCCATCTCAATGGCGGTCTGCTTGTCATCGGCCTTACCGATACCGGCAAACCACTTATAGGGCACCTTTTTGATTTTGGTGCCGTCCTCACTCAGACCTTCAACCATTTCAATCCCCTGCATCTTTGCAGTCTCAACCATCACCTTTTCACCTTCAAGACTGGTCTGTTTGGTGATTTTTGAATCCACAGCATGTTTCGAACTGCTGCAACCAACCATTACCATTGCCGCAACGGCAATCCATACAAAATGTTTAAATGCATTCATTTCAACAAATTATTATTTGTTAGACATATTTCAAAAACAAAACAAAAAAAAACGAACTTATTGTAATTATACAATTAAATTAATACTCATTTGAATTTGCAAAAGTAATCAAAATATCAACGCGGTGCACTATTTTCGGAAAATATTTTCGACCGGACAAACTGCCGAAGAATCACAACGGTTTCCAATCAATAAAGGAAACCGAAGAGCCATAACGGAATTTTGTTGCCCAAAGCATACTCCATCCCATCCGCCGCGATGAACGCATCCGGCACACCGGCAATCTGCTTTCCGTCTTTGCTTTGACCTCCAACCTCAATGGTATACTTCCGGTCAATGACAAAGTCTGCACCACGTCCGTATTCCACTTCGTGCTGTTGCATCAACTGGTTTACAAAGAAAGTCTCCCTGGCTGTTCCCGCCTCCACCTGTGAAAGCGAAAGCGCATGAAGCAGGTTCGTGTTCTCCATATAGATTTTATCAGGTTTCTGCATCCGTTTCAGATTCCGAGTGTCGCTATAGAGCAAATTGACCAGACGTGCGCGATGCAGATGCGCAAGATACAAAAGTATGGTGTTACGGTTCAGCTCGGAGGCCTGCGACATTTTACTGATGTCAACCGCAAAAGGGACACCGCTGCTCAACACCGAAAGCAGACTGCGCAACTTGCGCACATTGGCCACATCAACATTGCCGAGCTGTGGCAGCTCAATCTCCAGAATCATGTTTACAACTTTCTGGACTTGAGTTAAATAATCCATATTTTTTTGCAAAAAAAACGGGTAATAGCCCTGCTGCAGGTATTGTGGAAAATGCTGTAAAGGAAAACACTCGCGCATCACCTCTTCCGAAGCCTCCAACGGATGCACAAGGATATCTTCCAAGGAAAACACCGGCAGTTTTATGTTGTGCCTGAACAAAAGGTATTCCCTGAACGAAAGCCCCTGCATCTCATAACTGGCACATCGGCGCGACAAGTCAGCTTCCGCATTCAGTATATTGAGCAGAGAAGAACCGGTGAACACCACTTTCAGTTCGGGCAGACTGTCGTAAATATTCTTGATTTCGCGACTCCAGCCCTCGTATTTGTGCACTTCGTCAAGATAAAGGCAACGCCCTCCATGCTTATAGAATTCCTCCGCCATCTCCAACAGGCTATGGCGTGTAAAATAGAGATGATCCATACTCGCATAAAGGGCGATATTGGGATTTGAGCCATAATTTTCCTTGATATGCTGCAACAACATGGTTGTCTTGCCCACACCACGTGCGCCTCTGATTCCGATAAGCGGAGCATTCCAGTTTATGACATCAATCAGGCTGCGCTTGTGTTTCACACTCAAATTAGATATTAGCCTTAAATGTTGTGTTTTAAGTTGTTCCATTACCTAAGCAATCTATTATTTGGAAATGCAAATATACGTAAATTTGCTTAATGCATTAAGCAAATTTAAATAAAAATTGCTTATTGGATTAAGCAAAAACCACAACTTGTGACTTTCCCTGAAAAAAAATGACAGACTGTTGCACTACTATTCCTTATACTCCGGAATGTCAAGCAAATGAGTCGGTTCCATAAAATACTGTGTGGCTGTTATCTGCGGATAGTTCAGCAGCATGGAGACCACATCCTGGTGCTGTGCACGGATTTCAACCATCTTCTCCTCTATTTTGTCCGCAATCGGGAGCTGCTCCTTCAACCGGAGCTGCATCGCCTGCTGCACCGCCTCCCGCTGGATGGGGACAATCTCAGAATAGTATTTCAAAAGCAGCGCGTTCCTCTCCTTTCCGGCCGCCTTGGAAAGCTGGTCGGAATACTTGGCATAGATGCCGCGGCAGCGCGTTTCCGATTGTTTGTACAGGGCCGTAATCTTGTCATCCACGGCGCTCCACTGGTCAATCAGAGGCTGGACCGGTTTCAGGTATTCGCCCGCTTCTTCCGCCTGCTGCAGCACAGCCGCCTCATAAGTCCCCTCCTTGTAATGGGACCTCAGATATGCCTCCTGCTCCTCATCGGACATGGTGGAGAGCTTGTTGATCTCCTCCCTGCTCAAACCGGTGCTCTTTTCCGCAGCCTTGTAGGCGGTCTCCATAACTTGTGCGGAATCCACATTCTGCGCACCTAACGACAACGCCTGCATGGAGAGGTTGAACAGCTTGGTGTTGAACGAAGTCACCGGAGAGGCCAACATTTTTACGGTCTGCTCGTTCAATTCGGCAGTCTTGTAATTTACCAGCTGCTGTACGGAAGGCAGTTCCGGCAGTTGTGCCATGAGGGAGGCAACGGTCTGCTCCTCCACAGCTTCCGCCGAAGTTTGTTGCGGCTTGTCCGCAGAATTGTTGGAGCGCAGTTTGTCCAGCTCCCTGTCCACAGCGTTGGCTGCCGCATCCGCAGCGGCATCTGTAGTTTTGTCAATCACTTTGTCGGTGGTCTTCTTCACCGCCTTCTGCGCCGCCTTCTGCAATGCGCCGCCCAATTGCGCCCGTGTTCCGCAAATACAGAACAATAAACTGAAAATCAATATTAAGCCCTTCTTCATAATAAAAATATTTTTTTTAATGAACGACAATATTACGCTATTATTGCACCTTAGCCAAAAAAAAAAATCAGGTCTTGCGCTTTTCACGTTTTGCTGCGACAAAAAGCACATTGTTCAGGATCAGCCGGTATCCGGATGAATTCGGATGCAGGTTAAGGTCGGTCGGATTGTCACCGACAAAATGCTGGTAATCCTCCGGATCGTGTCCGCCAAGGAATGTGAACATACCCTTTCCGTATTCACCATGGATATAGCGCACCTCGTTAAAGGCCTTTGTTTCCCCCAAAATGATAATTTCAGGTTTCACCTTGTCACGACGGAAAGCGGTGGTCTGCCCCATGAAGCCGCGGATCACCTGCTCATGGTTCTGGCAGAGGATTGTAGGCACAACATCCCATTTGGCGGAAAACTCAAACAGCGTGAAGAAATCGCTGTTCCGGTTGGCCATATGTACGGAAGGGTCGATGTCAATGTCGGAAATCTCATATTCCGACGGATTCCGTGAGATCTTGAAATTGGTGAAGGCGAAGCACTTGCTATAGTCCAATTTCTGCTGTGCCGCCGGATCCATCGGATCGCCGTCGAACGGGGTCTCACAGATGTCAACACCTTCGGCGGCCAAAGCCACGTCATAACTGTCCGGAGCGGAACACATGGCGAACATGTAGCCCCCGCCCATCACAAAATCGCGGATTTTTTTAGCCACAGCCAGTTTCAGCTGCGAGACCTTCGCAAAGCCGTGGCGCCGTGCCGTTTCCTCATTTTTGCGCACATCGGCCACATACCAGTCCGCATGACGGTAATTGGCCCAGAACTTGCCGTACTGTCCGGTGAAATCCTCATGATGCAGATGCAGCCAATCGTATGCAGGCAGCACATCGGCCATTATTTCATCGTCATAAACCACATCGTAAGGGATTTCCGCATAAGTGAGCACCAATGTCACCGCATCGTCCCAAGGAAGTTTGTTCTTGGGGGAATAGACAGCAATTTTCGGTGCTTTGGTCAGCTTTACCTCACTCATGTTCACATCGGAACGCATTATCTCGGCAAGAATGCCACTAACCTTGGCATCAGCCATGACCTCATAGCTCACATCACGCGCAAGACATTCGTTCTCAACAGCCTCATAATATTCACAGAGGAAGCTGCCGCCGCGGTAGTTCAGCAGCCAGCTGACATCCACATCTTTTGTAAGCGCCCAATAGGTCACACCGTAGGCTTTCAGGTGGTTGGTCTGCTCCTTGTCCATCGGGATGAAGATATAGGCTGCCCGCAAAGAGGCAAAAACGCTGCAGAACAAGAACAACAAACAAATTTTTAATACTTTATCCATCAATTATTTCTCCTTTCATGGTGCCGTCCGCAGCAGTTTCGGCCAGACGGACCTTTTGGATGGTGTTAATAGCATTTTCCGTGCAATTAAGCCTTACTTTCAAATAATTTTCACTGAAACCGCTGTAAAATCCCCCCTTTTCCTTCGATTCCACCAGCACCTGCACCACATCACCCTCGCAAAGGCGGCACAATGCAAGTTTTTTTTCATCGGACAACGAAATCAGTCTCCGGACACGTTCCGCCTTCTCCGCACGGGAAAGCTGGTCCGGCATGTCGTATGCAGGCGTGTTGGGGCGACGTGAATATGGAAAGACATGCAATGCACTCACAGGAAGGCTGTCTAAAAAATCATACGTCTCCTGAAAATCCTCCTTGGTCTCGCCCGGAAAGCCGACAATTACATCGGCAGCAACAAAGGCCTTGGGCATCAACTGTTTTATCTGCAGCACCTTTTCAGCATAGAGCGCACGGTTGTAACGCCGGTGCATCCGCTCCAGAATGCGGTCACAGCCGGACTGCAGCGGAATATGGAAATGGGGCATTATGACAGGAGAGTCTGCCGCAAGCGCGATGATTTCATCCGTCAGCAGATTGGGTTCAATTGAAGAGATACGCAGCCTCTGGAGTCCGGGCAGTGCCGTCAGGGCATGAAGCAGGTCGATAAGACGCTCCCCGTTCCTGCCACGGTATTCCCCGATATTGACACCCGTCAGCACAATCTCACGGATGTCGTGGGCGATGATGTCACGGGCCGCCGCCAGCAATGCGTCAAGGTCACCGCTGCGGAACCGGCCGCGTGCCAAAGGTATCGTGCAATAGGTGCAGAAATAGTCGCAGCCGTCCTGCACCTTAAGGAATGAGCGGGTACGCTCTTCACGCAGAGAATAGGCACCGAAAAAGTCCCGCTCCGATTCACATGCAGGGTCAAAAGAACCAGTGCCGCCGGCAAGCAGCTCCGAAATCCGTTCGGGCAGCTGGAACTTGGTGTTGCTTCCCAACACCAGATCCGCATCCAGCTCCTTCTGCAGCTGCTCCGCCCGCAATGCCGAATAACATCCCATCAGCACAATTCTGGCATCAGGATGCCGCCGTCGCACACCATGCACATAATAGCGGCACTTGCGTCCCGCCTCCTCCGTAACCGCGCAGGTGTTGACCACATAAACATCCGCATCATCCGAAAAGGGGACATTTTCGTAGCCCTCTTCAACCAGCCGGCGTTCAAGTGTGGCGCTTTCGCTGAAATTCAGCTTGCATCCCAACGTTTTAATGGCTACCCTGACGCTCATTCCTCCTCCAAGCCCGTATTTTTACGGTTTTCGTTCCGATGCTTCAGGTAGGCGTCCCAGCCTTGCGCCTTCAAGGCGATTTTTTTCTGGTCGTTTGTAATCAGGGCATAGTCGCCAGCCTCAGCGGTCATGTAGCCGATAACATGCACCTCCTTCAAATCCTTTATTTTGTCGTAATCGGCCTGACGGACCGTAAAGAGCAGTTCATAATCCTCCCCGCCGTTCAGCGCGACCGTGGTTGGCAGCAGCCCCATGTCAGTCAGGGTCTGGTAGGTCTGGGTATCTATCGGCAGTTTCTCCTCATACAGGCAGCAGCCGAGCGCGGAATCCGTCGCAAGGTGCATGCTTTCGGAGGCAAGCCCGTCAGAAATGTCTATCATTGAGGTGGGCAGCACCCCCCGTTCATGCAGCAGTTTTACGACATCCAGCCTCGGTTCCGGCTTCAACTGGCGTTCCAGAATGTAATCGTAACCGTCCAAGTCTGGTTGCGCCTTCGGATCTTTCAGGAACACCTGTTTCTCACGCTCCAGAATCAGCAGACCTGCGTACGCGGCCCCTAAGTCGCCGGAAACGCAAATCAGGTCGCCGGATTGGGCAGTGTTGCGGCGCACAATCTCCCCTTTTTGTCCATATCCCAATGCAGTCACGCTTATGAACATGCCGCTTTGGGAAGAGACAGTGTCCCCACCGACCAGGTCAACACCGTAGCGTTCACAACATAACAGCATGCCTGAATATAGCTCCTCAACCGCCTCCACAGTGAAACGGCTGGAAACAGCAATCCCCACCAGCACCTGTTCCGGCTTGGCGTTCATGGCGGCAATGTCCGACAGGTTCACAGCAATCGCCTTGTATCCCAAATGTTTCAAAGGACAATACGTCAGGTCGAAATGCACACCTTCCGCAAGCAGGTCCTTGGTTACGACCTGAACCCGTCCGGCGGCATCCAAAATGGCCGCATCATCCCCGACACCGCACAGCGAACTGCTGTTTTTCAGGCGGATGTTTTTCGTCAGCAAATCAATCAGGCCGAATTCACCATATCGCTCAAGCGGTGTGCGTCCGGTCTCCTCAAACATCGAATCCATATATAATAATCTGTTTTATAATCATTTTATGACAATCGAACCTTCGGGTCAAGCATGGCGTAGATTATGTCCACCACAATGTTTATCACAACAAGAATGATAGAGATGTAAAGCAGGCTGCCCATCACCACAGGAAAGTCATACTTGTCCAAACCGTTGACAATCATCACTCCCACTCCTTTATAATCAAAAATATACTCCACAAAGACAGTTCCTGCCATCATGCCGGCCAACCAGCCGGAAACCACCGTAACAACCGGATTGAGCGCATTTTTCACCACATGATGACGAATCACACTGCCGTAACCCAACCCCTTGGCGAATGCAGTCCGCACATAGGGCTGCCCCATCACCTCAAGCACAGAATTGCGGGTCAGCTGGACAACTGAGGCCAACGGACGTATGCCCAAAGTCACCGCAGGAAGGATCAGGTTCTTCAAATCAAGGTATTCGCCATCGCCGAAATCACTGACGCTGTAGAGGCTGCCGAACATGTTGAGCCCCGTGACGTCCGCCAGCAGAAAGGCAAAAATCCAGGCCAGAAGGATGGCTGCAAAGAAGGATGGGACCGACATGCCCAAAACCGAACCGACAATGGCTGTGCGGTCGAACCAGGTGTCCTTCCAAATCGCACAGAGAATCCCTACAAATATTCCGACAATGATGGCGATAAATATGGAGACCAAAGCCAACAGAGCGGTCTTGGGGAAAGCCTCATTCAACATTTCCAAAACAGGACGCTTGGTTTGGTAGGAACGTCCCAAATAAGGGATCTTGGCCACGCAGCACCAGCCACCCAAACGAAAAAGTTTGACAGCCTTGTATTTCTGAGGATCCAAATAGAAAAAGCTTTCCGCATCGTTCCACCGGTGTAACGAAACCGGCAGACAATCATTGGCATAGGAAAGATAACGGGTAGTCACAGGACGGTCAAGCCCCAGTTCGTGACGGACAGCCTCCACGGAACCCAAATCGCTGCGCTGCCCCATCGTCATTACGGCGGAATCGCCCGGCAAAAGTGAAAAAAGGCAGAAAATCAGCGTAAAGACTCCCCACATCACCAGTATTCCATATCCCAGACGCCTGCGCAAGAACTTACCCATATTCAAAATTTCAATATAGGACCACAATCTCCGGTTTCACGGATAACATGTTCCAAATCATCACGGTAAGGTGAAGCGGGAAAGTGTGCGCAGTCCTGCAGGAGCTCCTCCTCCATCTGCCGCAACTGACCACATGCATGGGCCAAAGCTCCGCACTGCCTTACAGTCCCGGCAATGGCTGACAAATCCTGCTCACTTTTCCCGACCTGCAGATACCGGCGACGGAAGTCTGCCCGTTCCGTCATGCAGAGAGACTGCATTGTATAGATTACCGGCAAAGTTACATTCCCTTCCCTAATATCATTGTAAATTCCTTTTCCATCAGAAGTTACAGCATAATCCTTCAAGTCATCCTTTAATTGGAAAAAGAGGCCGAAACGCTGTCCGAAACTGCCATAGGCCGCCTCCTGTACCATATCCGCTCCGGCTGACAAGGCACCCAGACGGAAAGAGGTTTCAAGCAGCGAGGCGGTCTTGAGTGAAACAATACGGATGTAGTCAGATTCCGACAAATCCAGGTTGTTGTATTGCGACAACTGGGTGATTTCACCGGAAGTCAGCTGCTGTACAGTCGAACTTACACGCTCCAGCAATCCGGGCAAGGAGGACTCCTGCATCAGGCCAAGAACCTTTGACAAAAGGTAATCCCCAAGCAAAACCGCAATTTTGTTATCCCATACCGCATTGACTGTCTGTTGGTTCCTGCGTTCCGCCGCATTGTCTATGACATCGTCATGAATGAGCGATGCCAGATGCAGCAGCTCCACCAGCAACGCCATACGTCCGCTTTCCGGACCTGTCCCACCCTGCATGCCGGCAGCCAGCAGCAGCACTTTCGGACGCAAACGCCCCGCATGCTGCCCGGCCAGATACTGCAACAGAAAACGTATCGCAGGTTCGCGATCATCCAGCTGGCTGGCAAACTGCCGCTCAAACTGCTCCAAATCCCCTGCTATTGATTGTAATGCCATCACAGATTCCAAAATTTAAACAAACTGCAAAAGTACAACATTTCGGATTATCACAGGCATTTTGCAGCCACTTTTTCGTAGGGAAAATCCACGTTGGATTCAGGAAAAAGAAAAAAAATGATTCAATGGGACAAACATATCTTTTTTTTTCGGAACTTTGCAAGTTTTGTTAATATTCTACTGATGGACAAAAAATACACTGAATACAAGGACCTTAACCTTGTTGAGACCGCCAAGGACATTCTCCGTTTTTGGGAGAATGACAAAACTTTCCACAAAAGCATGGAGCTGCGTGAAGGTGAGCCCCCCTTTATTTTTTATGAAGGCCCCCCTTCCGCCAACGGCAAACCGGGCATCCACCACATGATGGCGCGCACCCTGAAGGACATTTTCTGCCGCTATAAGACACAGAAAGGATTCTATGTGCAGCGCAAGGCCGGCTGGGACACACACGGACTGCCTGTGGAACTTGGAGTGGAAAAGAACCTCGGCATCACCAAGGAGGATATCGGCAAAAAGATTTCAGTGGACGACTACAACCGCGCGTGCAGACAGGAAGTGATGAAATACAAGGATCTATGGGACGACCTGACAGTGAAGATGGGCTATTGGGTCGACCTGGAGAATCCATACATCACCTTTGAGAACGAATACATTGAGACCCTCTGGCACCTGCTTTCGGAAATATATAAGAAAGGGCTGCTATACAAGGGCTACACCATCCAGCCATACTCCCCCGCCGCCGGAACCGGACTGAGCTCCCACGAGCTGAACATGCCCGGCTGCTACCGCGACGTGAAGGACACCACCTGCACCGCACAGTTCCGCGTGCGCAGGGAGCCGCATCCTGTGCTGGATGAAATCTACGCCAAGGCCGACCCTGCTTTTGCAAAGGACTTCTTTATTCTGGCATGGACAACCACTCCATGGACACTGCCATCAAACACCGCACTCTGTGTGGGACCGAAAATCGGATATGTGGCGGTGGAGACCTTCCAGCCTTACCATGGCACCCCAATGCTCTGCCTTATGGCGGAGGCCAGGCTGAACGCCTATTTCAACCCGCAAGGTGCTGAAAAGGAAATGGTTTTTGACAAGGAAGACAAAATAATCCCCTACCGTGTCATCGGACATTACAAGGGCAGCGAACTTCTCGGAATCCATTACGAGCAGCTTTTCCCGTGGGTGAAGCCCTGCGAAATTGTGGAGGGAAAAATCACCGACAAGTCCGCCGAGGCATTCCGCGTTATTCCGGGCGACTACGTGACCACGGAGGACGGAACCGGCATTGTGCACATCGCCCCGACCTTCGGCGCGGACGACGCCAAAGTGGCAAGACTGTCCGGCATCCCCTCCCTGTTCATGATCAACCTCAAAGACGAACCGCGCCCCATGGTCGACCTGAAGGGAAAGTTCTGGAAAACAGAAGAGTTACGTGAAGACTTTGTGGCACAGTTTGTACAAAAGGAGGCTTACAGCGTCTTCGAGGGACAGTTTGTCAAAAACGCCTACGACCCGCAGTTCACAGTTGACGGAAAATATGACGAGAAGGCGGCGCAAAAGGCGGAGAACATCGACATCCGCCTCTGTATCGCCTTAAAGAACGAAAACAAAGTCTTCAAGATCGAAAAGCACACACACTCCTACCCGCACTGCTGGCGCACCGACAAGCCTGTGCTCTATTACCCGTTGGACAGCTGGTTCATACGCACCACCGCACTGAAGGATCGGATGATTGAACTGAACAAAACCATCCGGTGGAAACCCGAGGCGACCGGAAGCGGACGATTCGGAAACTGGCTTGAAAATCTGGTTGACTGGAACCTCTCCCGTTCACGCTACTGGGGAACTCCCCTGCCCATCTGGCGCACCAAGGACGGAAAGGAGGAGCGCTGCATCGGATCCGTGGCCGAACTGCAACAGGAGATTGACAAGGCGATCAAAGCCGGACTGATGGATGAAAACACTTACAGGAAAGAAAAATACGACCTGCACCGCCCCTACATTGACAAGGTGGTGCTTGTCTCCGACAGCGGAAAGCCGATGTACCGCGAACCCGACCTGATTGATGTCTGGTTCGATTCGGGCGCCATGCCATACGCACAGATGCACTACCCGTTTGAAAACAAAGAGGAGATCGAATCAGGAAAACTTTTCCCGGCAGATTTCATCGCCGAGGGGGTTGACCAGACACGCGGATGGTTTTTCACACTACATGCCATCGCCACGATGATGTTCGACTCAGTAGCATATAAGACAGTGATTTCCAACGGGCTTGTTCTTGACAAGAACGGGAACAAGATGTCAAAACGGTTAGGGAATGCCGTAGACCCGTTCGAGATACTGGCCAAACACGGACCGGACGCCACCCGCTGGTATATGATTACAGCCTCGCAGCCCTGGGAGAACCTGCGTTTTGACGAGGCGGGCATCGATGAGGTCAAGCGCACCTTCTTCGGCACGCTGTTCAATACCTACAAGTTCTTTGCAGGATACGCAAACATTGACGGTTTCAGCTACCGCGAACCTGACATTCCGATAGAGGAACGGCCTGAAATCGACCGTTGGATCCTTTCCGAGCTGCACACGCTGATCGGGCAGGTGGATGCCGATTATCAGGACTACGAGCCGCGAAAGGCCGGCCTGAAGATCCAGAACTTTGTGGACCTGTACCTGAGCAACTGGTATGTGAGGCTCTGCCGCCGCCGTTTCTGGAAAGGCGAGTACAACGAGGACAAGATTTCCGCCTACCAGACTCTGTACACCTGCCTGATTACAGTGATGAAGCTTATCGCCCCCATCGCGCCTTTCTTCTCCGAACAGATCTTCCGCGCCCTCAACGGGATGACCGGAAAAGAGAGACACGGCTCCATCCACCTGACCGATTTCCCGAAGGCGGACAAATCATTTGTGGATGAAAACCTTGAAGAGCAGATGCGTCTTGCACAGGAAATCTCCTCTTTAATCCTTTCGCTGCGCAAACGGCACACGCTTAAAGTGCGCCAGCCGCTCGCCAAAGTGATGATTCCGGTCAGCAGCAGCCACATGAAGGAGCAGATTGAAAAAGTCCAGCACCTGATACTGGCTGAAACCAACATCAAGGAGATGGAATTCCTTAGTCCGGACAATGATGTCCTTACCAAGAGCATAAAGCCGAATTTCAAGACATTGGGGCCGAAATACGGGAAGATCATGAAGGCCATCGCCGGCCGCATCGCCCAATTCACACAGGCTGAAATCAACCGGATGGAGCAGACAGGCGAATACCGGTTCACCATTGAAGAGCAGGAGGTGACACTGAACATGGAAGATGTTGAAATCAGCACCGAGGACATTCCGGGCTGGGTGGTGGCCTCATCCGACCAGCTGACAGTTGCTCTGGACACCAACGTAACGCCGGAACTGCGGCGCGAAGGCATCGCCCGCGAACTGGTCAACAGGCTCCAGAACCTGCGCAAAGAGACAAACTTGGCCGTCACAGACCGCATCAGTGTATCCCTGACCGCAAATGCTGAATTGCAGGATGTGCTGGATAACCACCGGCAGTACATCTGCAACGAAACTCTCTGCACTGCCATGAGTCTTGTGGATGGACTGCAAACCGGCACGACCATCGATCTGACCGACACCCTGAAAGTATGTGTTGAACTGGCAAAAGCCTAGAAATCCTCCGGACGCATTGCGGGATCCGGGCCGATATAGTTTCCGAAAAGGTCAAAGCGATAGCCGCCCGATTCCCTACAGCATACATACATCTGATTGCCCACCTCACGGATTTTTACCGGCTCGGCCTGCTGTAACCCCAGCAGACTGAAACTCTCACTGGAAACCACCCGTTGCATCTGACCGTCAAAACGGATCAGCACACCGTTCCAACGGTCAAACACCCAAAACCCTCCCTGTTTGGAGGCACAGGCACAAGTAACCTCGCCCAACCCCAAATCACTCAGGAGGCATTCCTCTGACAAGGGTGTCAGCCGGTGGTTGAGGTAATAGATTTTCTGAAATGGGGCGGAAAAGACCAGAATCTTGAACGGATTGGATGCGTCAAAATCAGTGATACCCCCTTGCAGACGGGCTGAATAACTTAAAGTATCAGTTGAATTAACTACACGAAAAAGCTTGTCATCCTGACAATAAAAAAAATCCTGACTAATATCGGAATCCGATATGGACTGGGCCATTACCCCAGCCATAGTGAACATCCGGCACACCAGCACAAGCAGCACCGGTTTTCCGGAAAAGATTTTATTTGTCAAAGAAATCAAAGTCATCGGCCTCAGCATTCCTTACAGCATCGGACGCATCCGATTCCGGATAGAAGGGATGCAGCTCCTCATCGGAGAAATTGTCTTTGGCATACGCATTCATCTCCTCCAGACAGTTTGAAAACTTCTCCAAATCCTGCACGTGAAGGAAAATTTTGTGTTTCTCATAGAAAAAATGACCCTTTTCTTCATCAAAATGGCGTTTGCTTTCCGCAATCACCAAATAATGCTCACCATACCGTGTCTCCTTCATGTCAAAGAAATAGGTCCTTTTTCCAGCCTTTACAGACTTAGAAACCAATTCTTTACCCTCTTTTCTTCTGTTGTCTTCCATAAACGATTCCTTTTGTTCGTAAACACAAAAACCAAAAAGCAAAGATAGATATAAAATTTGTATGCAATTGCATTTTAAGAAAAAAAAAAAATCCGGCTTTCACCGGATCATCTCTTCCACCCCACTGATTTCGTCCGTTTCAAAACCCCGTCCGAACAGATAGGAGCGCAATTTCCACCTCACAGCTTCAGGCGGCACATCAGGATGGCATTTGCGCCAGCCTTCGGCCACCTTGCGGATGGTTTCCTGATAATCGGAAAAGTCGGTCTCCTCAAAAGCGGCCAGGACGCAACGCTCCGTAACTCCCTCCTGCCTCAACGCGGCTGCAATTTTCAGCCTTCCCCAACGCTTGATGCGGTAGTGTCCGGAGACAAATGCCGCCGCATACCGCGCCTCGCTTAGGAAATTCCGGGCAATCAGCTCCGCAATCACAGCCTCAGCATCGCTCTCCCCGACTTTCCATGCACGCAGCCGCCTGCGCACCTCCTGCTGGCTCCGCTCCTGATAAGCGCAGAACTTCTCCGCCTTCTGCAACGCCTGCTGAAATGCCACCCCCTCCACTTCCAACTATTAACTATTAACTCTAAACTATCAACTATCAACTATTCCTTCACCTTGCTACCACAAACCTTGCCACACGCCGTCCGCAGCGCAGCAGGAAAATTCCATTTGGAAGCCCTGAAACATCCATCTGAATAGTCTCTTCGCCTGTAGCCTCCGCCTGCATCAGCAGCCTGCCCTGCATATCAAACAGCCGGACCGGCTCCCCTTTCACCCCACGGACATACAACATGGTATGGGCCGGATTGGGATAAACGGAAACCGGTGTCTCCGCATACTGTCCCACCCCGTTTACCAAATGGATGCGCACGGAATACAGCGACCAGAAATTTGTATCTTCCGCCATACACAGCACCTTGATATCCATTGTATCACTGTGCACCACCGCCTCCCATTTCCACGTGGCGAATGAATCCACAGGCACAGCCTCCACCGTTTTGGGGAATTGTGGACCATAAGACATTTCATACCGTTTCACATCCGCATTGAAATGCGGCACAGGGAAGCCGCCGTCCAACCCAATTGACTGCAACCTTGATTCAGTGTTCAACGGACGGAATTGCACAGTGTAAATGTGATAGTGTTGTCCATCCTCCGCCACAACCCTGATCTGTGCAGTGCCGAAAAGCGATGAGGATTGGGTGACATAGACCGAATCCGCTTCCCATGCCAGCCGGACCGACACCACAGGCAGTTCCTGCATGGCAGTGGAGATCCCGCAGGAATAGCTGAAACGGTCCGGACGAAAGTGCTTGAGCGGACTCCCGTTCACCCAGATGGAATCCAACAGGGCATCCGCCGAAGGAATTCTCCGGAACACAAAAAAATAGGCTGTCACCGAAACGCCATCCTCCGCAAGCACACGCACCACCGCAGTATCATTCACCGACAACGGGATACGCAGATACTTGACAGCAGCCCTGCCGTCGGTAAGCTCACTACGGAAATTGAATGGCACCGCCGTTGTCTTTTCCTTCAACCATACAATATAGGTTGTAACCCCATCCTGTATCTCCACGGAGGAATCGGCTTCACCCAACTGGTAATGGAATGCAGAAAGCGTGGAAACGGAAGAGAGACTGCGCAGGAAACGGATCCCATATCTCTTCACCACTGTGGTGTCCTGCGCCCTAACTGTCAGCCATGCAGTGTCACCCAACGCCACTGCCTGCCTGATCTGCACGACCGCACCCTGCACCGCCCGGGCGGTCACAACCGGCGGATGCACTGTGTCAGGATGCAGCCACACCGTATAGAAAACACTGTCCGGATGGAAACCGGCCAACGGATTCCCATCATAACTGACCGATTCCAAATTTGCATTGCGGGATAAGTCAACATCAAACCAAAGCGAATATCTCTTTGATGTGTTGCCGCTCTCAGAAACCACGAGCACAAAGGCAGAATCTGTTGGGGAGAGCGGCTGGCGCACAGTATCGGATGCATCAAAATCGGCCTTGACCCACACCAGCACCGGCGCCACCGTCGTGAAAGGCGGCAAAAGCACATGGTATTGGAGCGTGTCCTTATGGAAGTTTTCCAGAGGATAATAGTTTTGCCCCAACCGGTAACCTAACGACATCAGATCCGCATTGTCCGAAAGACGGATGGAGCAATAGAGCCGGTATGAACATTTCACACCGGTATCCTCCGCTGTCACTGTAACCGTGATGGTTCCCGGAATATTGGTGGGATATAAGATGCGCACCCGCGCATCGCTATCAGCCGGCAAAGCCTCCACCATCGGCACCAGATTGCTGTCCAACAACACCTGATAGTCAAAAACCGTATCCTTGAAATTCGCCAACGGCTTCCCGTCAATCTTCAAGGAGGACAATAGCGCATTGGTGGCCTTGCGAACACGGAAGGCAATCCGGTAACAAAGGCTGTCACTGCCATTTTCCGCCAACACCCACACCCGCACCGTATCCTCCATCAGGAGCGGATAAACCGCCCGCACCTTGGCACGGGCATCCTGCGGCACAGCGGCAACCACCGGACGAATCTTGTTTTTTTCCGGAAGTTCAACGGAATACAACATACTGTCCGGATGGAAGGAAGGTATCAGACATTTGGTTTTCCCCAACAGATAATAAAGCGAATCCAAACGGGCATTGTTGTTTTTGGCCACCGTAAAAAAAATGCGGTAATTCCGCCTGACGGTGGTATCCTCCGCCACCACGGTCACAGTAGCTGTGCCGGGAAATGCGGAGACCTGCATGTAACGAACCTTTGCCGATGGCCAGTTGGCGGCGGCCGTCACCTGTACCGAAGCGGTGCCGTATGGCAGTTCCACCGCATAGTTGAGGCTGTCAGGATGAAAACCGGGCAGCAGCTGCTGGTTGTAGCGTATCCAGGAGGCGGAAGCGTCTTTGGACAAAGAGACCATAAAACTGATTGTGTAGGTCAATTGGGTATGTCCGTCCTCAGCCGTCACCTTCACGGTCGCAGTGCCTGGAAGAGCGGTTGCCTGCGTAATCTGCGGCTTCAAGCCCGGAAACTCCGTCTGGCATTCAACCACCGGCGGCACCGTGGTGCCTGGTGCCAGCCATACCACATAGCTGAGGCTGTCCCGACGGAAGCCTGGCACCGACTTTTTGTCATAGGTCAAAACAGAAAGGTGCGCATTCGGGGATTTGGCGATGTGATAGGTCAGTGTATATGTATGCTTGGAAATGCCATCCTCAGCCGTCACAGTGATTACGGAACGTCCTCCCTCCACACCGTTGGCGGAAGGATAGAAA
Organism: Bacteroidales bacterium UBA1195; assembly: GCA_002309855.1. Lineage (GTDB taxonomy): Bacteria > Bacteroidota > Bacteroidia > Bacteroidales > WCHB1-69 > UBA1195. Next base: position 77,323 of record DBYD01000031.1, on the reverse strand, counting down.
GCCACACTGTCAGTGATGTCATCCACCTCTCCGATGCATTGGACAGAGGGCACATGCTGCAAGGAGGTGCCGTATGGCAACTCTATCTGGTAATTGAAGATACCCTTTTTGAAATCCGGCACTGCCACGCTGTCCACCAGCATGCCCTTCAACCATGAGTTATACACCAGCTCAATATCATCCACGGATAGCTCGTTGCCGATTTTCCCGCCCATCATGCAGGAGTCGGATGCCATGTACATCAGCAGGTATTTCGGTTTGGCCTTCCCGTCATATACGAACGGAAGCCGCAACTGTACCCAGTGGGTTGCCGGCAGGACCGAATCGGTACGCGCCATCAGATGGTGGATATAACCGCAATAAAGCGACTTATTGCCAGCATGGTTCATATACTGGAAATCAGTGTCCCCATGCAGATAGGCCACAAAACGCGCCAGAGATGTGTCCGGATCGGAAGCGTAATATTTAACCCAGATGTATAGCGAATCGGGCGTTGTGGAGAGCGGCATGCAAAAACCAGGACGATTGCGCTCAGTGGAAAAATAGTTCAACGGCGTATAGACGGAGATGGAACCGATGTTGAACAGGCCGGTGCATACAATCCCACTGACCGGCATGGTTATACCACCTGCATTCACATTCCGGGTCTGCAGGGTCAGATAACTTTTTCCGCTGCCGCCCGGACGACATCCCGCAGTCCGCTCATGTACCGTCGTAGTAGTGATGATCCGTTTGATGGTCGCCGCATAATTGGGCGGAAAACCAATGATGTTACAATTGGCCGAAGAATAGGAGTTCCACCCCTCCGGCAACGGATTGGCAGTTGTGTCCCAAGATTCGAACCCACTGTTTATTAACTGGTATTGCGCCTGCAACGTGGCTGTTCCGCAGAACAGGAGCAGACAGATGATGAAATTGGCTGTTTTATTCATAGTGATTTTATGTAATCGTTTTAAAATTGCAAAAATAATTATTTTTCCAATACGATTGGCCTGCAATGCTCACAAAACCTTCTCCCCGCTCTCCGCATCGAGCAGCAGGGTCTGTTTGGGCTGTAGCATCACCTTCACCTCCCGTCCGTTGCGCAGCCGGATGGTCCGTTCACCGCCCGCTGCCGTGTGAATCATAAGCAGGCCGGAACCGGCAATCACCGCATCGCCCGCATCATCGTAGATGTGGCATCCGGCATCGCGAAGGAGCTGCATCCACAATCCGTTGGTCATCAGCGGAAGGGCAAAGAAATAATCGTTGTGCGTCCGGTGCCGCACCACTGCTGCGGCCACACGTGAATCCGGAAGCGAATCGAACATGGCGAGCCGCTCCGCACCCTCATCAGTCACATGGAAGAAGGTCTGCCGGAAGGCCCGTATGCTGTCGTTCGTGTTCATGAAGATGGTCTTGCCCACCTCGGCAATCTTCGCCCCCTTCTGCAGGCTGTCGCCGAATGCCGCGCCGAACCGGATGTCGGGAATTCTGAAGGCGGAGAAGGTGTCGAGACGCATCCCCGCAGCCTCGCACACATAGCGCAGATCGAGCGTCTTACCGTCATTGTATCCCGGCGCAGTCAGCCAGATGAGGCTGCGCCCCTCCTTTGCCACGTTCTTCCGAATCCATTGCCGCTGCTCCGCCGTCAGCAGGAAGCAGTTCACAAACACCACAGCCCTGTATTGCTCCAACGGCATCTGCGGCAGGTCAGAAAGGTAGCAGGTGGCGGCTGCAACTCCCGACTTGAACACCTCGATCGGCACCACGTTCACCGATGTCTGGTCAGTGATGGGGTCATCCGTGTCGCGGGAGGCGGTGTGGAAAAAGACCTTCGTGTCGAAGACCAGCAGCACATCCGCAGGGCAATTCTGCTCATGCTGGAAATAACGCTCCTCCACCTTGTGCATCCGGGCTATATCCTCCATATATGCGGGGTCGTCCCACCAGCCGCTGCACATCAGCGGGCCGAAATCGTAGAACCACATGCCGCCGCCGCGCAAAAACGGGCCCAGCACGAACTTTCGCAGAATCTGTATGCTCTCCTCCAGCGGATACATCTGCAAGCCGCCAAGGTAAACATATCCGAGATGGGAAGGCTGGTCCATCTCGTCCAGCCACAGCTTGCCATGCAGGTTCACCGACTCGACCAGCCCGCGCGACAATGCGGGGCCGCCTGGGAGACGGCTGTTCTTGTTGTAGGCCTGCGGCGCACAGAGAAAATCGAGATACGGGGAGGTGAGAATATCCTGCTCGCAAAGGTGTCCGCCCGCCGCCTGACGACCGAACAAAGAAAGGTAATAGCCGTAGAAACAGCCGATTGTCACGGGGCGCGGCCAGTTTTCCCTCACAACCTTGGCAAAGCCAAGAATGCTTTGCGTCACCACCTTGTGCTGGCATTCGTAATAGTCGGCCACAGCCTGCTCCTTTTGCGGGTCTCGGAAGATGCCGGCCGAAGTCTGATGCCGCTCCATGCCTGGGAGAGTTGCATTTTCAAAGGTAGCGGAGGGCAGGTTCCAGGCCTTGCGCAACGCCTTTTCAGTATGATATTTATCTTTAAGGAACTGGCGGAAAAAGAGCTGCATCGGCTCCGAAACGTCAGGATCGTGCTTGACAAATCCCCACTGGTGGTGCTCGCCGTTCAGGCCGTTGGCAATCTGGATTCCCATAACATGCCGCCCCTCGTCAGTCACGGCCAGCTGGCGGCAGAATTCGGCGACATTCCCCTCCATCCACCGCTGCCATTTTTGGGAGGCGTAGCTGCAGCGCGGGACCATGTTCAGATCCTGCCACAGATAGTTCTGGTGCAGCGGACGGTAAGGCTCAGGCTGGAGCGTGTCGTCTGCAAAGCGGCAGCATTCCTCCGGATGCTGTCCCAACCACCAGAATGGAGGATTGACATGCAGCCGGAACATGACGGCGGCGTCGGGACAATGTTTCAGCACCCCCTGCACCTGCCTCCTTGCCTCAGTGATGTCCAACTCACCGTTTACGGGCAGCATCTCCTCAAACCAGATATCCAGCTGGTAAAGCTTGAATCCGGCCTTGGCGAACTGCGCGATGCTGTGCGATGGCAGAGCCTCGTAGGAGCGGTTTCCCGTCGGGCGGTCGGTCAGGGCATAAAACTGCGGGACTGTCGGCACACCGTTGATATACAAGGCGGGACGGCCCTTGTAGGGTTTCACCTCGGCACGCTCCACCGTCTGGGAAAAGAGGCTGCACGACGATGCAAGCAAAAGCAAAAATAGTATCCGATTTCTCATAACCTGTTCTATTTGATTAAAGTATAGTGTTTGTCGCAATAGCGGTAGATGGCAATGTGGACTGTAACCAGCACCACTATCCATGCCGCCATGTATATGTATTTGTTAAAGGGAAACATCAGATAACCGATATTAATCACCAGTTGCAGTGTGGCATAGATTGTCGCAACAAGCAATTGCGGAATCTTGCACTCGTTGGCCAGCAGATGGAAAATGAAGACCCTGTGCGGATGGAAAATGTTCTGTTTAAGCCATAGGCGGCGGATGACGGAGAAGCCCGCGTCCGTCCCGTAGACCACCAGGAAGGTCATGTAGCTGATTTCTGCACCTGAATACTGCAGCAGCCGTCCGAACAGATATACAATGATGACACCGAGCCCCACCGCCCCCACATCGCCGGCGAAGCAGAGGGCGTGCCGACGGAAGTTGAAGCCAAGGAACACAATGTCGGCCAGCAGCACATAGGTGATGATGTCCTGCGGAATAAACTCAACCACAAACATGTTGACAAACGAAAGCGTCAGCAAGGTTACAAGGGTGTAGAGTCCGGTCATGCCGTTGATGCCGTCCATGAAATTGTAGACGTTCAGTATGCAGACGGCGGAGAAGACCGCGATGAAGGATTTCCATCCAACCAGGTTGAACACGCTGAACTGGAACAGCACCAGGAACACACCGGCGGCCTGCACAAGCAGCCGGATATTGGGCTTGACGGAGCGGATGTCATCAAGTATGCTGATTCCGGCAATCATTGTCATTCCGATCATAAACCACGGCCACATGAAGTGATGGCTTAAGAAAAACACCAGACATGCGGCGTAGAAGACGATGCCGCCGCCTCGCACCGTCCCCTCATGGTGGGAACTGCGCTCGTTGGGCATGTCGAGGATATTTTTTCTTTTGGCAAGGCGGTAATAGCCGAGTTCCACCGACAGCAGAAACAAAAATACAAAAAGTTCAATCATGGCTCTATTTTTTCAAAAGGTCGGCAATTTTTCCGAAATAACGCAGGCTTTGCAGGAAAAAGCTGCTAGGCATCCCATGCTCCCGTGCGCTCCGAAGGTGTTCGCGCATTATCTGCCACCTGGCGGAAAATCCGGATGATGAGGCACCTCCGTTCCGCATTGTCACAAAATCGAATGGCATATAGCGCGTGCGGATGCCTCCCACCCATATCAGCCGGACAAACATGTCGTAATCGGCGGAGATGCGGTAACGGGTGTCGTACAACCCGAAACGGTCAAAGCAGGTTTTGCGGGCATAGAACGAGGGATGCGCCGGCATAAGGCCGTAGACCAGCTTTTTGCGGGTGAACCCCGCAGAGGAGTAATGCCGCACCGTCCTTGCGGTGTTTTCAGGCTCCACATAGCGCACATCGCCATAAACGCCCTCCAATGCGGCATCGGAGGCAAAGGCGGCGGCCACGCGCTCCAGCACATCCGGAGCGGCGAAGAAATCGTCGCTGTTCAGAATGCCGACGACCTCCCCTGCCGCCATGCGGATGCCTTTGTTCATGGCGTCGTAAATGCCGTGGTCCGGCTCGCTGATCCAGCGCAGCCTGCCGTTGAATTCCGGCTCCATGCGGCGGATTGTCTCCACGGTCCCGTCCGTGGAACCGCCGTCCACAACAATGTACTCCACATCAGGCCAGCTCTGCCGCAACACGCTCCGCATGGCCTCCTCCAGCGTCCCCACCGACTGGTAGGTGACGGTTATAACAGAAATTTTCATAGGGGTTACAAATCTATCGTTTCAGCCAAATGTAGGTTTCGCCCTGATTGAAGAACGAGGGTTCGATCAGACGTATGCGGGGCGAACGCAGCCTTGTGCGCAAGGCGTCGCGCAAGGCCGTGCCGCGGTTGTAACCGTGTATCACTACAATCTTCTCCGCCTCCTTCGGAGCGCGCCGAACAAATTCCCGCACCTCCGCAAGGGCGTCCTCAACGTATTTGCCGTGAATGTCGATGGTAAGTTCCAACACTTTTTTCTATGAAAGAATTAGGGGGTGTAAAACAAAGCAGAAAGTGGACTACAGCCACTTTATGTAAATACTTGGTCTTTGGAGTGTTGCCATTTTTGAACACAAAATTTGAAAACTTCAGCAGCTGCCCTTCCTGATACATGGCTTATTTGCGCATACGATTTGCAAAATCACGGATTTCCAATGTCTCCTCATACATGTTACGTGCATCGGGACAGAGACCTCGTGCCATATCTATCACAATGTTCGAGCTGTTTGCACGTTTCTGCTCAAAATCCTGCAGCAAACCGTGTTCCTTAGCTGTCTCATACCATAGCGAGCCTTCCTTGTGTGTCAAAGCAATGAGCGACTCGGAATCCATGCCTCCATATTTTTTCATTACCATCTCCATCACACTGATGTCGTTGTCGGAAAACTCATCATCATTGAATTCGCGGCCTGCGACAGGTGTGACACGGACACCCTGTCCGTTGAACTGGAGTGTGATGAAGTCGCCAAGTATGACAGGACCGTCAGAAAGCTCCTCGAAAACATCGACGGAAACAGGACCAAGCCTCCATACCGAAAAAGGTATGCCCAGGAATGGTGTGTTGTACTGCCTGACAGACAGTTCTTCCATCAAGTACAGCAGCTTCAATATTTCTGTCTTGTATGGATACTTGGCGTGTTGTGCGATATACAACACGGTGTTACCTAATTTCTGCCTGCTTGGTTCCGAAAATCTGCACATATTGTCTTCAATTTTTTATCTATATTAATGGAACGCATTTAATATTCAAAAATTGCCTTCGGCGTTGTTTTTTTCATCCCGCACCTCCGCAAGGGCATCTTCAACGTATTTGCCGTGGATGTCAATGGTAAGTTCGCGAGGCATGGGAAGGTAGGATGTAACGTGTATTTTGCCATTATGCGACAGACTCCATGCTCCTCAAAAAACCGATGGGACGTATCGGCTCCCGGACAGCGTACTGCTGTTCCATTTCGGAAAGCTTGTCATAGAAGGAATTCATAGTCTCCCCAAAGACATCATAACCGCGCTTTGCCTCATCCACAAAATCCGCGGGCTTCTTTATAAACGTGGTGTATTGGCAAACGACAGAATCGTCCAGGGAAAAGACTTTCATGTCAAGGTTGTTCCTGTTGATCTGGTTCACCCACAAGGACCTGCCCTCATCTGTTATCTTCTCCCAGATGTCCAAAGAGATTAATTCAATTATGACAGCCCTGTATCCGGATGATTTGGACGGCCAGAACCTTGCCTTGAACGCACGGTTGTTCAAGGAATACCTCAGATTCACCTCCCCATTCTCGCATTTGATCCCCTTCGCCGTCATTTTCTTCGCAATCCGCTTCACCAATTTCCCAACAGAGTTGGAACCGTCCATGTTTGTTTTCTTTTTCAATAGTTTAAGTTGTTTTAATGCGTTAAATACTTCCATCATGCCTTATCGTTTTTCCGGCTGCAAAAGTACACAACTCAAGTGCAGCCTTTCTGCACGGAGAGAAAAAAAACTAATCGATATTCCAATACGCATCCGCCTCCCCACCGAACGCATCCCAAATGTACTCATCGCTCAAGCCCTCGTATTCCTGCGCATAAGATCCGGAAAACGTCTCATAATGCTCCTCCTCGCGCCAATCATCTTCATATTCGTGCCAATAATGATTTGTTTGTCTGCACGGTTTGTATTCCAAATCAGGATTCAAATCGCAGAAGTACACAAAACTCTTTTCACCGCCCTTTTCCACAGTTGTTGATTGGCGGTTTTTGCCCAGAAAGTTCCATATATTGTCATATTCTACCGGCAGCACCTCTTCTCCCTGCACATTAATCACGCCCCATTTCGCATTTTTTCGCTCTTCAAAACTGCGTCCTTTAGCGCGCACCCGCGCCAACCCGGAATCAAAACCGTCAATCCAACCATACCTGCCAAAAGGAACAATCTCCGCACCATCCAAAGAAACCACACCCCAAAGCCATCTGTAATCCTGAACAACCGCAACATTATCATACACCTTCACCGATTTGTACCTCTTTTCCAGTTCCTCCATCTTTTCAATTTGAACGTTCTCTTGTGCCATATTTCCTTTGTTTTTCCGGCTGCAAAAGTACACAACTCAAGTGCAGCCTTTCTGCGCGGAGAGGAATAATATGAAAAACGATTGTAGAGATGGAGCGAGCATCATAAGTACGAGCAAATTGCTTTTATACTTTTAAACAATGATTCAAAGCCGGATTTATCAAAAATATCATGATTCAGATATTTGCCAGTATTTTTATCTTGTTTATCCAAAATAGTCTTGTCATTATGAATAAATCCATGACGCTTTTCGATTAAAAAACTAAGATTGCGAACAAACCCGTCTCCATTGGGCATGGCCCATTCTTGCAATACTAATCCAGCCATTTTTTTCCATTGAGGAAATGGTTCTTTACCAGATTGAGCGTCTCCCAAATCCTTATACGACTTATTATGTGAATCCCATTCGAATTCATGTATATAAGTTCCATCTAACAGTTTCCATTTATTAAAAGCAGAATTGGACTGTATCTGTTCTTTATTAATCAATTCATTAGTAATTATTTCAATTATTTGGTACAACGAAACATATGCAAAAGCATATTGCTCTTGAGTTTCCGCTAAAGAAATCAAATAACATGCTATATCTAATTGTTTAGAAATCAGTTCGCCAAAGTCATTATTGGGCAAACTTGGCTTTATCTCTTCTCCTACAGACTTGAAAATATTTTGCAAATATGAATTATAGAAACAGGACTGAACACTATTCTTAAATAATTCATACTGTCTTTTTGTTTCCGAAATAGGATAGTTAAACTCTGGTGATTCCTTTATGTAATACCCTTTTGCACCGCGTTTAAGGGCAGCATTTACATTCCATATTTTATTTGATGCGGTGGATACCAATATCTGATACCCTTTATTATTGTTCAAAAAAGCATCAATAAGCTCATATCCTGAAAACTCCGTAGGAGCAATATTGGCAGAATCAATATCTTCCTTATTGGGATTAAGGCGAATGTCAACAATAATCAAATCCCAATATTGACCAATATAAGATTTACATTCCGAAATAAAGCCATCATAATCAAAACTTCCGGCAGTCTTATATTTTGTCGAATCGACACAAACAAAACCATTTCCAGCGGACTTGAAAATCTTTTGCATCAAAAGCCCCCATCCTTCATCAGATTTATCATCAATAAATAGCACTTTTTTATCCTTACAACTAATTGGATCCAAATCAACATAAGACTCCTTTGAATCTTTGAACGATTCGTTAACACATATCAAATATTTTGCATACAATTGTTTGAGATGGTTTGCAATGGCTTCATTTGAATAAAAAGATTCTGCTTCACTAACACCAACCACTACACGAGCCAATTTATAACATCCCCATGCATTTGCAATATCATGTCCACCAACAGCTGCTTTTCTTCGAATATTAAGTTGCCGCAAAAACAAGTTATAATCTTTTACAGACTTAGATGTTTCCAATTTCTCTTTTATTTCATCTATATCGGTTGAAGAGATATAGATTCCTTCGCTAAACAATAGATTCTGAGGATTACTATCGCTGTCAAAAGTCGATTTTGTAAGAATATTATCAATACTTAAATTGGTGATGAACACAATTGGAATACTTCTTTTTTCGATTGGCAGCTCAAAATTTAATCTAATATGCAATCCAAGAAGCAAACCTTCGGTATTTGCTTCCAATGAAGGGAGAGATAAGGGTATCAGTATTCTCTGGATATCTTTAGACTTGAATTCTCTCGTTAACCAATCGTGGTATCCCATTTCATTTTCATGTGCTTGATATGAGATTCTTTCAATTGATAATTGTTGTCCAAATTTTTCGGCTTGTTCTTTAGAACCATCATCATATATTATAAATGTGCTTCTCATAGTTTATATTTATCGTTTATAAATTGTCTTATTTCTTTCTTAGAAAGGCTTTTGCTTTTCCATGTTTCAATAATTTTCCGAGGATCTTCCCCCATGAAATAGTGTTGCATCAAATTCAACAAAGTTTTATTTTCTTCATCATATGTGGACCATTCTAAATTAATAACATTGATAATTTCGTTCAATAGCCTTGTGCGTTCTGCATACATATACTTGGCACCATCATAAAGAATTGCTATCTCCATATTTCCAACAATCATTGTGTCAATGAATAGCTTTAGATTCCTATAAAACACATCCTTGTCGATAAACAACTTTTCTCTGTTTCTACTCATATCACGACCAAAAACCATACAAGAGATATTCATTTGCTTAACCTGCTCGATCATATTGTTTCTAATGGCTTCAGATTCGGCTAATTCAGAACCAAAATCATTAAAATACTTTAAGGAGCGATGTATGCATAATAAGCAATTTTGATCATCGGAAAATGTGGCCAATATTTCCCTATTAATCTTTTTAGTTGGCTTTTCAATAAGCACACACACTTCAGAATATGGGGTATTTTGAAGATATTGAATCTCTTTTTTCCGCTGTTCCGTTACCGAATCATCTAGTATATAAATCATAACTTTAATATTCTTTGATTAATAAAATAACATTTTATGAGTATATCCTTTTATACAGTTGGCATCAATTGGAATAAGTCCTTTTTTGAAATCAGCGTAATTGTCTGAAAGAATTATTTTTCTGAAAGGACCATCTCGAAAGACCGCACATATCTCATAGTTGCATAATCCCTTGAGTTGTTTTTTTATGGCATCAGTATTTCCTCCAGAATAATCCTTGTCGTCTGCCCTCTTGGTTGGTTTAGAGTCAATGTGAGTTACTGTTAGCACTTTATACTCTCCTTCTGTAAAATAGTCAATTTCCACTTCATCGCAGAAATTCTTTTCAGAGTATTCTTTAATAGTGGAAAAAATCTGATATAATGCCTGACCCAAGCTATCAACATCAGTATAAAATTGTGCATCTTTAACTTTTTCAGAAATAGTGACATTACAACTCGGGGTTTCACCAAACACTTTCTTTACAAGAGATTTTAGGAGAGAAATCAAATTGCCCGTATCCGCCCTAACCTGTATTGACTCCTTGAAGGGTATTATCATCTCTTTATTGTAAAAAGCGTCTTTGGATGGATGAAGCTTGTTAGTCTTATACCATTCTACAAAACCCGGTTCAGACCAGCCATGTCTAATTATAGTCCTTTCTTTTTGCAACCATTTTTGAATATACCATTCCGGAGCTTCTCTAAAGGCAAAAGCTTCAATTCTTCCCAATAATCTAGACGGGACCTTTGGATATTTTCTTTTCCCTTCCTCAAACTCCTTCCTACACTGGGCCATAAAAACATCGTAATCTATATAGCCATAATTGAAATCATGTGTCAAATTTTTTAGCCCACCGTCATTTTGAGAAAAGAAAGAGAGAAATTCGTATGTTTGTTTGGGTTCAGGATATTCAGTTTTTTTCTTTCCTTCCTCTACTATTTTTCTATCACCACCTATCTTTAAAAGTTCTTGCAATTGTTCTTTTGTCACATATTCCTTATCTCTATCCTTTAGCAACAATTCCACAATTCTCTCTCGATCCTTACTGGCTAAAGAGCGATTACCTATTAAATAACTAACAAATCTATTTAATTTTTCGGGAGGAATAGTGTCTTTAGATAAAGATAAATTTTTGCTTTCCAAGAATTTCATATTATTATTTGTTGCGATGAATTGTCTTTTCGTATAATTCAATAGCTTCTTCTATTCCATCTTTCTCCCATACATCAAGTATGTTTGTCACAATGGAACCTAAAAGCTGATCATACCGATTTTTCAGCTTTAAGTAAGTTCTGTCCTTTTCCCCCTTTACCATTTTCAAGTAATCCAACTTACCACTGATGATAATCTCTATATGAGGTTCACCCTTCGTTTTTTTTGTGGGATGATAATGTTCCAGGAACTTACTTTGCGCATATTCATAACCACTCTTTTCCCAATTGTTAAGCATGGTTCGGATTTGCTTCACATATTTCTGTGTCACATTTGGCTTTTCATTTATTATCAGGCCTGTGACCTCCTGTCTTTGGTATTTGCTATTCAACCGTGTCTTTTCAGTATTAATAGTAAAGCCTTCCATTTCAATAAAACGGTGCAATTCCTTAACAAAATCACCATCTTCATGAAACAGGTTTCCCATACTGCTGAATGTGATGTCGTCAGCATATCGGGAATACCTCATATTATAGCGTTGTGCCAGTTTTGACAAACGCCAGTCCAAACGTTCGCAAATAATGTTGGTAATGGTGGGCGAAGTCGGAGCGCCCTGCGGCAATACACCTTCATGGCAACAGAGATCGGTAATCAAGCTGGAAGTCTCCCTGTCAAATGAAAATGGATGCAACTGTAAACGGGCAAAAATCCTTGCGGCCTTTATACTCGGAAAAAAGTCTTTCAAATCTATATTATAAATGTAATTCTGTCCCAGATGCACCTTGGCATTATCTACAATAGACTTTCCGGGCACAAAACCTTTGGCAGACGGATGTGGGGTGAATTTATCCAACAACATGGCATTAAGACATCGCTGAATATATTTCAGCCCGCGACATGGAGCCGTAATTGTACGGAATTCCCTCTGTTTCTTTTTGGGGATTTGAAATTGGACGTATCGATGTGGATTGTTCTTGGAGTATGCATGATAGTTTAGCTGTTTCATGGTAAAAAGGAAACTCTTTTCACCATATAACGCTTTATTTATCTCATTGAGTTCCTTCAACAACTCCGTCTTAACTTCTGTTGTCTTTAATTCCTCCACTTGCTTTGCTCTATTTTATTCTTCTTAAAGGTGTCAAGATTATCCCTCGTTTCTTCAGATATGATACTACTAAGCAAGCACCGGAGTCTTCTTGTTATTTCAGTTATTTCAGCCATCGGTCGATTAGAACGATTCGCTCAACAATAACCAAGAGACATTGTCCACATTACCATCCGATCACAAGATGGCGAATTCAAATTCAGTTTATCTTGACACCTTTTCAAAGAACTATTTCATTAAAACGTTTTAACTTACAGTTAATCTTGCTATAATTACATTTATTATTTATCCGTTCCTCCTCTCGTTTTTCAATTTGCAAAAGTACACCTTTTCCATGCAGCCTTTCTGCGCGGCGGAAAAAAATTCAATCAATATTCCAATACGCATCCGGATCCCCGCCGAACGCATCCCAAATGTATTCGTCACTCAGACCCTCGTATTCCTGCGCATAGGATCCGGAAAAGGTCTCATAATGTTCCTCCTCATAATAATCTTCGTCCACACACCGGTCGAGATAATCATTGTAATCATTGCCGCAATAATCTTCGTAATTGTCTTCCATAACTCAATTGTTTTTTCTGGCTGCAAAATTACACCCCCTCCGTGCAGTCTTTCTGCGCGACGGAATATTTTTTCCCCATCGCTATGATTTTTTCAGCCATCTTATCCCTAAGACTTTGAGGCTCCAATACTTCCAAATCATCGCCGAAGGATAGCAGCAAAGAGACAAATTCCTTGTTTATGCGCATTTTGAACTTTATTATATGGTATTCCTCATCGATCACATTGTATTTCTCATCGTGTCTAACCTCCTTCTGGTCCTCGCCAAAAGGTTTTGTCTCAACGTATTTATAACGTGAATTGCTTATCTTTAGCACAATACGTTCAACCGGTGAATCATCAATCGTCACACCGGTGGTGTAATTGAAATACTCGCGCATGTCCATGGAAGGCGGTATGAACGCCTTTTTCCATAGCTTCACATCTCTAATCCTGTCTATCGGATGGGTGGCTATCTGGTAATCAACCCCTTCAGGATGCGAAATCAAATACCATCTTCCGTTGTACTGCTTCAAAAGATACGGATGAACCTTGAAAACAAGTTTCTCTTCAGTCCAAAAAGGACAATAGGTGATTATTATTGGCTGTTTGTTCATCACACATTTGGCCAACTCTTCAAAATTATTCATGCCTGCCAACTCCCCGTTGTTTTCAAACTCCACACTCGGAAAATCAAAAGTCAATGTATTGCCGATGGCAATATTCTGCAGACATAAATACATATAATAATGTAAAGGGGTGGCTTTCTCAAAATCACCCACTTTCGGACGAAGAAGTTTAATTGTGTCACGGATAGCGGACTGCTCACTTTTTGACAAAGATTGTACGATATTAAGCTTGAAATCCGGATCGGCATACCGGTAATATCTTTGTTCACGCAAATCATCATCAAAAACAACATTATACGGAGAAAACTGCAATATTTTCACATCCTCCTGGATGGTACGTATGCTGACAGTTTTGTCATAGACCCGCATCACCTCCCTATTAACGGCTTGATGCAGTCTGTTCATGTTATAATAATTTGCTGTGTCCTGGAAGCATTTATCCAACACACTATATCGTAATATCTTGTCTTTGTTTAATGGCATAATATGGTTAATTTATTGTTGTTTATAAAATATTTGTCTAATCGTTAATCATTGAACCGAAAGTATCATATCCAATTGTGTAGCCACTGGCTGCACAATGTTACGTATCTCCTAAAACATCATTTTATCATCTGCACCGTTCTAAGATTATTATACAAATGTTTTCCAAGCCATTACAAAGCCAACACCATGTCCAAAGAATAAAAAGTTACTTCATAGTTCTTTCCATCGGCAGCAGTTATAAAGAAATACTTTACAACTGAATCTAAAGTTAATTCATTTTCTCTCAAAATATTATCTACATGTTGGCCAATATTTTGCTTTGAGGTGGCAAAAAGTTCTGCCATTTGTTTCTGATTCATCCACACATTGCCGTCACGGGCCATCTTATCTCATAGACCATATTCTTTAAAGAGGTCTCCATGGGAAACATACCTTCCTGCCTTGTAATCCGCTTCTGCTTCGCGCAGACTTTCCGCCATTTCCTCCCGAGTATAGGCGCAAGGACGGCGTTTGCCATTGAGTAAGGATAGTTCGTCCCCTGTCCAGTTCGCCTTCTGCATAAATCTGTCTGATATATTACTTTGATTTTTTACCATTAATTAACGGCCTTGGGGTAGTTGTCTTTTTCTTTTGGGTAGCAAATCCATCTACTGGACGATTGTTATAAACTAACCTCCCCCGCTATCGTCTCCGACCGCCAGCCGGTCGCCTTTGCCTGCCGCAAGTTGCGAAGGTAATCGCGCAAGGCAGCATTTTATTCCACACGCACTTCCGGATGCACCGACAGATAGATATCCCTCAATTCAATGCTGAAGACAAAGCAGATGTCATTCATTGTGATGTCAAAGGAGATCTCTTCGCCTGTCTCATGTTTGATAATGAACGCCTTGCTGTTGTAAACCTTCACCTTGACATCGTTGAAAATCCCGTTATTGACGCATTCATACAGGACTTCAAGCGCATACTTTTCAACGTCAAGTGCGGTCTGTGGTCTCTTCGCTTCAATTTTATCCGTAAGATATTCCCTGTTGTTCTTCAAGAAGCGCTCACCGTCAAACTCGCGGAAGATCGCCATCCCAGACTCGTTCAGCCTGCGCGGGCTTGTCTTGCCTGAAAGCAGTTTTGCAACCTTTGAATCCTTCTCAATGAGATGGGTCTTTATTATAAGAAGTGTTTCCTTTATTTCAGAAATTGCTTCGTCAACCTTATCCAGCCTTGATTCATGCCAGGCCATTCTTTCATCATGATTCTTTAAGCTTTTCCGAATCTGGACCTCATCAACTTTCTCAAATCTAGTTTCATGTTCGGCAATTTTGTCACCATGGCTTTTGACGCTGTTATGGAGTTGAAACCATCCCTTCGCCACGAACCAGGTGGCGATTATTGCAACAATAACCAGGAACACAATAGGATAATGTTCGCTTAACCAAGATATGAACGCTTCCATTTCATTTCAAATTTTATGCTGCAAAATTAGCACATTTCACAACACGATTCCATGCCGGCGGGGAAAAATTTCACGGCAAACGGCAGGATTCGAAAAGCTCCAGATAGCGTTCCGCGCAGCGGTTCATGTCAAAACAGGTTTCGGCACGGCGGCGGCAGGCCTCCGATGGCTTCGGACGGTTCCGGAAGCATTCAATGGCCGCCACAAGGCCGTCATAGTCACCCTTTGCGACCACAACGCCCGTCTCCGCGTCCACCGCCTCCGGGCTGCCTCCAGTCCGATAGGTCACAACGGGCGTGCCGCATGCCAGCGCCTCAAGGTTCACCGTCGGGAAGCTGTCGTTATAGGTGGGGTTCACAAGAACATCAGCCATGGTGTAAATGGCGGCCAGCTCCTGCCGGTCATGGGTACGTGCGACAGTGACGACACTGTCGGGGAAGAGTTTACGCTGCTTTTCGGTCACACCTACCAGCACAACGCGGATGTCCAGATTTCCGGCCAGCCGGATGAACTCCGCAATCCCCTTGGCACCGTACCAGACTGATGCCACCCCAAGAACCACAAAGGTGTCTCCAAGTCCAAGCCGCTGCCGCATGTCCGAAGAGGTCGGACGGAAAACATCCAGGTCTATGCCGTTGTGCATCACCTGCAGTGGATACCGCTGCAGGTACGACTGACGGACAATCTCCGCCAGCCATTGTGACACCGTGACAATCCGCAAATTGGGCAACGTGGTGAAAAGCTGTTTTTTCAGCCGGTAATTTCGTTCCGAGGCATCCAAGAAAAGTGTCCGCGGATATTCCCTCTTCAAAGGGCAATGGTGACAGCCCTCCCTCCAGCGCATGCAGCCCGCCGACTCGAAATGGGCGCAATGTCCGGTCATGGTCCAGCAGTCATGCAGCGTCCAGACAACAGGTATGCCTGATTTTTTCAGAAAATTGAAAAATAACTTTATATTAAGGTAATACCCGTGCACATTGTGCAGATGTATCACATTGGGGTGCAGTTTTTCAATGGCGCGTATCAGCCGGCGGGTCGCCCGGCGGGAACCTCCTCCGTGCGCATCCAGCAGCAGGCTCCGAAGAATGTGCATATACTCCTGGAAGAGCGTGGAGAAACGTATCTCCTTTAACTGGCATGGACGGGAATAGCGTGCCCCCGATGCCATATACACATCCCAGCCTGCGGCTCCGGCCCGCAGACCTATCTGCTCCGCAATGCGCCCGATGGAGCCTGACCCCTGATAGGCGTTGATCTGCAACAATACAGGTTTACTCATAGTTTTAAATGACATGTATTCGTCTCTTCATTTCGGACAACTTTGTGCAGGCTGTCATACCCTGCAACATCTTTTAGCACTTTGCCGGCAATGCGGCTGTAAAGGAACTTATCCCTTTCAGATGAATCCGCTGCAGCCTTCAACGAATTCAGACCCTCCGGATCCGAAAGCAACTCCTCCAATTTTTTCCTGTAAAACTCCACACTATTGCCTTCCAAACGGAATGTACCCGCAACCTCCACGTGACCAAAACCGTCCAATCGGTTAAATCCGCATGGAACCCTGCAGGCCAGCGCCTGCTCCCACAGCACCGAATGCAGGCCAGGAAACATCACCAGGTCTGCAGCATAAAAATAGCGGTACACCTGTTCTGACGGCACCCAACCCACAAGAAACACCCGATTGCCATCCAAAGCGTCAAACAGCGGTTTCATTTCCGCTGAAATTGTACCAAAAACCAATATTTTCAAGTTTTCACATTTGGATTCCGCAACCGCCTTGACCAAATTGTGGATATTTTTCTGACGGTCTATCTTTCCGCCGGTCACCACCAGCACATCTTCAGGTGAAATGGCATACTCCGTCCGAATACGATCCCTCCAACCGCCGTCACGAGCCGCAATCACCGCCTCGTCATCGGCACCCATCAGCAAGAGGTCAATTTTATTTTCCGGAACACCGTAAATATCCCGCAAAAAATCACAACGTGCAGGTGTGACACCATAAAAAACACTTCCTATCCGGACAAGTCTCCGGGTAACACACCATCGGAGAAAATAGCGGCTATACCAATATGAGAGAAGGTTGCGGCAACTGTTCAGACGATCCCCATGGTTATCAAACACAATGCGCATCCCCTTGTGTTTCCGATGATAGGGCAGCAGGCAACGGTAGGAAATCGAAGCAAGGCCGTGGACAAAAAGCAAATCCGGAGATTCCCTTTCCAAGGTCGCATAAAGACCCCGATAAAGATGAATATGGCGGTTAAGCGGCTCTGGAAGTGAAGGCAGCAGACGCAGCACCTTCACCCCTTCTGCAGTCATTTCCTTACGCAAAGGACTTTTCCGCACACGTCCGGTCTGCGGATCATTACTCCGGTAGATGGTGGTGATGACCGTCACCTCATGTCCCTCTTTCCGCTGATATTTTGGCAACAGGTTGTCCTGATAAGCATACGCGGTATCATACATGGTTGTCAGACAGAGATGAACTATTTTCATGACCGGATTCCTTTCATGTAACGGTAAACCTCGACGACATGCTGCGGGAAAAGGCGGAACAGCACCCTTTCCAGACGGTATTTCTTCAAACCTCCCATCTCCCCGAAAAGATACTTGTGGTCGTACAGGTGGCTGTCGAAGGACTTCTGCTCATTGTCGTCAAACATAACTATAATGCTCAAGGCGTTATTCAGCGCCTTGGATATCCGGAAAGAAAAAACATCTGCCACCTCCGGCCGCATCTGATGCTGTTGGCAGAAATCAGCCAGAGAGTCGGCCACTGTCACCAGATCGTAGGCCCGCTTCAACGACGGATGCCGTCCCAAGGAGTTCGGGGCCGGGAAGACATGATACAGCACCTTCTCACAAACCGACACCTCCGACGCCACATACAGCATACGGGGTGTGAACTCCGCATCCTCGTGGCAGATGCCCGGATAGAAACTCAAACGCCAGTCCCGCAAAAATTCTTTGCGGAACAGATAGAATGGGGCACAATCCTCAAACAGGTTACCCCGCAGCAGTGCCTGACCGGCATACATTCCGGGCGGGAGCAGGTTGCGTTCCTCCTTCTCCCCTTCCGTCTGAGCACGGAAGGCCACCACATCCGGCATCGCGGACTCCTGCGCCAGCAAAGTTTTCACCGCATCCGGAGCGATATGGTCATCGGCGTCCACAAACCAGAGATAGGCTCCCTTTGCCTCCGCCACACCGTTGTTACGCGCCACGGAAAGACCGGCGTTGGGCTGTGTTATGACCCGCAGGAAGGGCCATTTTGCGACATATTCCCCCAATATTGCAGGGGATTCGTCCGTCGAACCGTCATCGACGGCTATCACCTCATAGCTGCCCGCAGGCACCTCCTGCTGATTCAGGCAGCTTTCCAGACAGCGCGGCAGATATTCCGCCTTGTTGTAAACGGTTATGATGATGGAGATTGTCGGCATAGGAACTATTATTATTAATTTTAAAAAAAAAAATCTCACCCCACTTGCAGAAGGTAACCGCAGATTACCACCACCGCAAGCAGAAGCAGCAGCACATTCGGCAGCCTGTAGGCCGTTTTCCTCCGTGAAACTGAATAGAGATACAGATAAGCGGTCAGTCTGGAGACGGTCAGACAAAGAGGAACCGCCACAATACCAATATGCCTTATTGAAAGGAAAAGCAGCAGAAGGTTCATCGCAGTGCCGCATACGTAGGCAATGCCTATATGTTTGGTGTCGCGGCTAATGGATACACCCGCGCTGGCAAACGGGAAAAGCAGGTATAAGCACATCGGCAGGCATAGCAGCGTCAGGTAGCGTGCAGCATCTATATAGGCAGGAGTGCTTAAAATCAGCACAATCGGTTTTGAAAGCAATGAAAGCAGCGCACTAATGGCCACCAAAACGATGACAACCACAGTGAACAGCCGGCGCACCTCACGCCAGAACCCGTCACGCCGATAGTTCTCAAAAAGATAGGGAGACCAAATGTTGTTGAACGCCTCACTGATCAGGGTGAACACAGAGGCCAGACTCACCGCCACTGCATAAATCCCCAATTCTTCCGTTGAAAAGAATTTGTTGATCAGAACCTGTCCGACAGAGGTGTCCAACCATCCCGCCAAAATCGCCGGAAGTGTTGGAGCCGCATATAAAAGAGCACGTTTCAGATAGTCCCATTGGAAAGTTAAACGCAAATGTTCCCGATTGATGATACCGAAAAAAATAATGCTGAAAAGTTCCGCACATAATCCGCCCACAAATATACTGACAATGCCCGCCCGAAGACAAACCACCCCATAAATGGAAATGCCCAGACGTATGAAAAGACTTGATAATGTGCCAATCGCATAAAGCAACGCCTTTTTCCGGAAACGGGTCAGCAAAAACAAATAGGACTGCAGACTTCCGAAAGGCACGCTACAAAGCATGACCACAAACGCCCATTCATACTTCCGGTCCAGACCGATAACACTATCCATCCAAAAATGGCGGCTGCAAACCAGCAGGACAGCTACCGTCAATGAGATGGTAAGTATTGAAATGAATCCGGTGGATACCAATCCGGTACGTTGGATATCCTGTTCATAGTAATCGCGGGCAATCCCCGAGTGGATGTTCAGACTGGCAAAAAGGCTAATGACACCATAGCACAATAGGATCAATGCCATAGCACCGTATTCCTCCTGTGTCAGGATGCCAGTGTAGACCGGCATCAGCAGCACAGCGGCAATTTTCCCCAAAATGCCGGCAACTCCATAAATCAGAAAATCACGGAAAAAACGTTTCATTTTTCACACCGTTTGGTACGCATCAACCCAATCCTTGATACATTCCGACCAAAGGAAACGGGAACGGCCGTGTACAGAATTGGAATCCAAACTATCGCTGTAATCATTCAAATGGTTTGATATCTGCAACAACTTCCGCACCCCTTGCTCCACACTTTCCATCGGCAGAGCGAAAAAACCATAATCCCGCAAATAGGCATCATAGGAAAGCCACTCCCCATAAATGAGCAGCGAACGGGCGCACAGGCATTCGACAATGCTTCGTGAAAAACCGTCAAAACGGGAGGCTTGGAAAGCGACATCCGTTGCGTAGCGCAAAGAGGCCTGCTCCACATCGGACAGAAACCTGTCCCGAATCAGCGTATACCGGTATCCGGAAGCAGCCAGCGCCCTCTCCACCTGCATGACATAGGCCGGATCGGCACTGCGGGTCATAGGTGCCAGCAGATGGTATTTCCCACATCCTTCCGGATAACACCGAAACGCGTCTATCACCTCCAAATGCTGGTGTAACTCCTTACCGCTGTATCCGATAAGTACTGAAACCATATCGTCTGCTATCCCCCATTGCCTGCGCACTTCCACACGATTCGTCTTTTCCATCAGACGGTACAGCTCCTCCAATGGTGCCGATCCCAAATTCCCAATGTGGTACTGTCCACGAAAGTCCGGCAGTGCGGCACTGATCTTTTCATAAAAAGATTCCGAATTGACCACCACATCAACAGTTTTGATAAAACGATGGAGATGACGCAAATAGCAGGCATGGGAACGCAATAGACGCTGCTGCTCAAGCTCTCCGCCCCAGAAGGTGGCAAAAAGTCTGTCACAATGCCTTGACAAGGTGCGGGTCAGCACCACCGGTGCTGAAATCCAATGGCAGTGGATCACATCATAATGCCTGCCATGAAGAAAACGGACCAACTGACGGTGCACACCCAGGTCTTTGGTGAAAGAGGCAAAGGGCCGACGATAATACCATGAACTCAAATCGGCCGGGACAACTCTGTTGTAATATGTGTTCCCAAAAGATTGCTGTTGTGACGGACAGCATTCGAACACATCTGTTTCCACAGCCATGGAGGCCTTCAGCCACCGTGCCATATTATAGATGAAGATGTCGTTGGCGGTCCCCACCACCAACAGCAGCCGCATCGGTTTTGATGAGATTTCAGCGCACATGGATCATCTTAAGATATTCGTCCCACTCCCCCATGTCGCGCCAGGCATTCCCGCTCACTGGAAAGCATCCTATGCGGCCGCCACGGCGTCGTATCCGCTCCATCAGATCGGTGACATCGTAATGGATGCCGGTGGGGATTTCACGTAACAGCTCCGGATTCATCAGGTACACCCCGGTATTGATGCGATAGGCATTTTCAGGCTTTTCCCGGAGGGCGGTCATCAGCCCGTCAGGACCGGTTTCCACCACTCCGTATGGGATGCGCAGCGTCTTCACCGCCGTCACCATGGTCAGGTCGTTCCGGTTGTCACAATGGTAGGCATACACATCGCGGTAGTCCTGATCTATAAGTATGTCACAATTTGAAACGAAAAAGGGACGCTCCATCCTTTCAGCCAGCTGGGAGACACTACCTATCGTCCCAAGCGGCCGCTCCTCCTCCAGAAAAGTGACATCGTAACGGTGTTCCAGCTGCTCAAGGTAAAAACGAACCATATCACGCTTGTACAGCACAGAAAGGAAAAACTTGCGGCAGCCGATGGCCTCAAACTGGTCCATAATCTCCTCCAGGATGGTTTTTTCGCCAATTGGTACCAGCGGTTTTGGAATCACATTGGTCAGCGGGCGCAGCCTGCTCCCCTTACCTCCGGCCATGACAACCACCGGCAAATCCAGCGGTTCGCGGGCAGGAGCCTCGTTTTTCAGGAAAACCTCGCTCCAGAACCACACATCCTTCAGGTTACCCTCCGCATCCAGGATGGGCATCGCCTCGGCGCGGAGCATCCGCATCTTTTCCCGGACGGTTTCCGCCGGATCGCCCTCCCATGCGTAAATCTTGTTCCTGTCCAAAATGCCGGAAACCGGCGCATCCATGGGGAGACCCTTTACAATCGCACGCTGTATGTCGCCGATTGTCAGCAGCCCCTCAAACCGCTCGCCCGTGAAGACGAACAGGATTTTCACACCAAGACGGTCCATCCGCTTCATCGCCTCAAGCAGGGTGATGGAGAGCGGAACCGTCCGTTCCATTATTTTCTGTATCATAAGCCTTGCGTATAGTCCTCCTCACTCCCCCAAAGTTTCCGGAAACGGTTATGTTCCATCTCCAGTTTCAAATCCTTGAGGTATGTCATGTAATCGTAATGCGGCACAAAACCCAAATCCCGCACCGTTGTGGAAATGTCAAGCAGATAGCAGGGGGAATCCGGCTTGTCGCGGTTCACCACAATGGTGGAGGGATGCCCTTCGGGCGACCAGAGGTCGATGATGCCCTGAATCTGCTCACGGCGGGTCACGACCCTGCCTGTCCCAACATTGTACAGTCCGCTGCCCTGCTGAACCGAAAAGGCCTTTTCAATAATCTGCGTGCAGTCCTTCACATAAAAGACATCCCTGGCGCATTCGGGATCACCCCACAATTCGATTGGTTCGCCCCTTTTGGCCTGCTCTATGATCGCACGCTGACCTGTCCAGCGTTTGACACCGTCCACATGGTATGTGGGGTTTGGATGGTAGCAGAAGATGTTCGGGAATCGGAGTATTGTATAGTCGAACCCGTATTTTGCCGCATAGTGGCAAATAATGTCACAGGCCGCATTTTTGGTGATGGCATACATGGAATGGTCGTCATTCAGCGGAAAGCGGACCGGCGCATCCGCCGGAATAGGCTTAAGGCTGCCGCACAGGTAGGTTATGTCAGCCCAGGATTTCGGGAAGACCAACCGGCGCATTCCTGCCGCGACGGCATAGTCCAGCACATTCAACGTGCCGTAAATGTTTGATTCCACATATTCTCTGGGATGATACCCCCGCATGGTGGCCGGCAGCACCGCCGCCATGTGCACCACGCCGTACAGCCCCTCCTGCGGCAACACCGCAAAGGTGGCCGGATCCAGAATATCCACGGAATGGTAGGTAATGCCGTAGTCTGCAAAAAAGCCGTTGTCGTCCGCCCTTTTGCCGGTGGCTATGACATCATACCCCTTCTCCTTCAGGTGCAGGGCGGTATAGCAGCCCACCTTTCCTGTAGCCCCAAATACAACTATTTTCTTCATGCTTTGTCCGATTCTATTTCAACACAACTGCAAACCAGCTTTTCACAGGCGTCCATGCGGCTGTCAAGCTCCGCACGGGTCTCCGCCTCCACTATGTACGACCCGTACCTTTCCAGGCTGTTGGTAACCGGCCGCACCAAATCCCCCTCACGCAGCTGCCAGTCCACCAGGCATACACCAGGCATGGAGGAAAGCTCCTCAAGACGTGGGGAGATACGCCGCACACACCCTTCCGGAAAATGGAAGAAGGAGATGCCGGACGACCTTTCCTTACGACCGCTCCGGGTGTCAGGGATTTCGCCCAAAGCCATCCGCAGCAGCTGCTCCTCCATAGATATTCCGGTGGAAAGCGGCACAAGGTCCGAGGAGATGAAATCCCCGCCTGTGCGGGGGCTGGTTTCAATGATTGTAATTTTATCCCCGTTAATTTTAAGTTCGGTATGTGAGGCGCAGCAGACAAATCCCAAGCATCGCCCTATACGCTCCACCAGCTCACCTACGGCTTGCAGCCGAGGTTTCTCCAGCAACGCCGGCTGCCTGTGTCCCAGCTCAACATTGTAGGGGAATGGCGTCACAAACTTTTCGGTGAACTGTATAACCTCCGAGCCTCCCGAGGCATCGTGCAACGCCTCGACGCTGTATTCCTTGCCGGAAATGAACTCCTCCGCCAGCACCGTGTCAAAACGGGAATACCGGAAGGCTTCATCCAGGCAGGCCTGCAATTCCTCCCTTGAACGGCAAAGCTTCACGCCACGGCTTCCGGAATTGTCGCGCGGCTTCACAATAAGCGGAAAAGCAAGCCCCTCCGCATCATCCGCACAGGCAAGCAGCCGTCCGCGGGCGCACGGCACACCGTTTTCCTGAAAACGCCGTTTCATCCGGAACTTGTCCGTGGAGCATTGGGCCGTCTCCAATGACATGAACGGCAGATGCAGCGCTTCGGCCACACGCGCCATCATCACCAACGGCTTGTCAGTGGCCGCAGCGACTATGGCGGAGACATTGTATTTCATGGCAACGGCCATCGTGCCGTCAAAGTCCTGTCCGGCTACCACCTCAAAAAAATCAGCCTCATCCCGTGCCACGGCATCAGCGCACGGGTCAATGCCGACGGTGCACAGACCGAGCCGCCTTGCGCAACGGAGCATGGAGCGTTGCAGCACACCGCATCCGAAAACAAGCACACACCGCCTATCCATGGAGCGAATCATCAAGGGTTTTAACAATAAAATCAACATGCTCCCCGGTCAGGGCGGCATACATCGGGAGTGTGATTTCATGGTCGGTCACAAACTCCGTCTGCGGCAGCGTGGCCGGGAAACCGCGGTAAACGGAAAAACGGTGCACCGCCGGATAATGCACGCTTGTCTGAATGCCGGCAGCATGCATCTTCCCCCTTATGGAATCACGATACTCCGCATCGCCTCCGGTCAGCACAACCGGCATTATGTAGTTGCTTACAAACTCACGGTTGCCTGCAAACGGCACCACCAAATCCCCAACAGCTGCCAGCCGCTCCACATAGCGACGGCGCACCTCCACACGCCTCTCCAGATCCGCAGGCAGCTTTTTCAACTGTTCAATGGCGATTGCGGCGCGGATGTCGTCCATACGGTAGTTGTAGCCCAATTCAAGGATGTCGTATGAGGTTGCATGGCCGCTGGCGCGCTGGTAGCTCATGGTGGTCATGCCGTGCGAGCGCAGCAGACGCGCCTTTTTCGCCATCTCCCCGTCATTGGTGACAAACATGCCGCCCTCTCCCGTGGAGATATTTTTGTTGGAGAAAAAGCTGAATGCGGCGCAGTCGCCGATGGTCCCAAGTTTTTCACCCCTGTACTCCGACAGCGGACCGTGGCAGGCATCCTCAATCACCTTGAGCCCGTGCCTGCGGGCGACGGCCATGATTCCATCCATCCGCGCAGGAAAGCCCGCCATGTGCACCACAACGACCGCCCTGGTCCTTGGCGTGACTTTTTTCTCCAGCCACTCCGGGTCAATGTTAAGGTCGTCGGGGCCGGCAATGTCGCAAAAAACGGGCGTCGCCCCCACATAGCGGATGCAGTTCACCGAAGCGGCAAAGGTAAGTGATGGCACAAGCACCTCATCGCCCGGTCCGAGACCGCAGACAAGGCAGCACAAATGCAGCGCGGATGTGCAGTTTGTCATGCTGACGGCATGACCCGCCCGCAACATCTCCGCAAACATCTGTTCCAGCTGTTCGTTCTTCGGGCCTGTGGAAATCCATCCCGAACGGATGGTGTCGTATGCGGCCTGCGCCTCACGTTCGTCAAAATTCAGGTTGAAAAGCGGTATTTTGTATCCCATGTCCTACATTTTTTCATCCAGATTACGCCCCTTCTCCTCATGTTCGAAGTTGGGGACAAACCCTCTGATGGCGGCAACCACATCCTCCTTGGTGAAATCGCCCCGGAAAAGGGTTTCAAGTTCTTCAAAAAAGGCCTCCACCTCCGCCATCGGGCGGTGTACGCCGGCCTCTATCACGCCCAACGCATGGAAACGTCCCATGTCGGTACTTTCGCCGGGAACATAAAACTCCTCAAAAGCCTTCTCGCCGGTGGTGTCGCTGCCGGAATAGACGACCGGACAGGTTCCGCTACCGTAAGGCATCCGGCTGGCGAAGAGTCTCGCCTCCGCATCATCGCGGCACTCCATCTTCCGCAACCCCTCCGCCTTCAGGAAATCATCACAAATGCTGCTGAATGTCAGCATCTGCCCCTCATCCAATTTTGGAAAGAAGACCTCCCCGCTCCGTCCCAGAATACAGGCCAGAAGGCAAATCTGCCCGCTCTCCTCCGGCGACACGAAATAGCGTCTGACATCGTTCGGGGCCGCCAAAGGCTGCTTTTTACGCAGGCGCTGCAGCCAGCTGTCGGGAAGCGAGCCGTTGCTGAATGCCACATTGGCGAAACGCGCCGTAGTAACCTTGAAGCGGTCGCTGTAGGCCATCACCATCTCCTCCATGATGCGTTTGCTCGCCCCCATCACATTGACCGGATTGGCCGCCTTGTCGGTGCTCACGCAAAAGAAATGCTTTGGCGGGAACAGGCAAAGCAGATCCATCAGCCGTTTCGCCTTTAGGTCGTTGTTCTCAATAAGCGCCTGCACAGCATACTTGTCCTTCTCGCTGCGCACATGCTTGTGTGCGGAAAAGTTTGCCACAATGTCGAAACCCCTCTCCTCACGGAAAATGCGGCTGAAAATAGGGTCGGCGAAATTGAGCGTGTAGGTGCGGTATTCCTGCGGCACAAAAAGCCCCTCCGTGGAACGCAGGTCGCGGGTAAGCTCGGCCAGGCCGTTCTCGTTCAGGTCAACGACCACAAGCTT
Organism: Bacteroidales bacterium UBA1195; assembly: GCA_002309855.1. Taxonomy (GTDB): domain Bacteria; phylum Bacteroidota; class Bacteroidia; order Bacteroidales; family WCHB1-69; genus UBA1195. The sequence goes on along the minus strand of DBYD01000031.1, from coordinate 50,836 downwards.
GCCGGGACGGAATGGCAGCAGCGCCTTGATAAAGGATGAGCCTATACTGCCCGCACCCCCGATCACGCACACTGAAGCCCCGGCAACGGCCTGCCGCAACTTCTGCCGGTGATCCCCAATGTCACGCAGGAAGAGGCTCTCCTCACGCCGGGTGACACTCTGACTTATGAATTGGTCCAATACAAACATTTTTCTGGTAAAATATCAGTAAGAAAAAAAGGAAGAAGAGTATTCCGGACTGTTTCTCAAGCACCGACTCGAAAAGGGCGTTGAACGCGACAATCCAGAGCAACGAGCAGAGGAGCGGATCCCATTCCCTCCTGCGCCACATAACCGCCACAGGAAACATGAAGTAGAAAAACAGCAGCGCAAGCCCCACCCAGCCGACCGCCACTAGCGTGTCCTCATACTGGTTGTGCGCATTGAATTCCATCTCTATGGCATCGCTCAGCACCAAATAACGGTACAGGACCCGCCGCACCGACGCGCTGTCGCAATGGTATTTTCCGGCAAAGCGGGCGATTTCGGGACTGTTGTCGAAATCGCTGTAGAAATAGAGCCTGGCTTGAAGGCTGTCCATGCAGGCATTCCGCTCAGACTCAAAAACGGAAAGGTCGGCATCCGGCGTCGGTTTAACCTGTGAGAGCAGGCTGTCGCGGCTGTCGCGGAAACATGCCGCATAGGCCGGAATGCGGTCCCCTCCGCCCAATCCGAACAGGCCGCTCTCCCCCAACAGCGGACGGTATGCCTCCCGCTGCACCATACGGCAGTCCGGCTCCGTTTCGGAAAAGAGGCTCCGCACCGTCTGGGCAACCCTGTCAAAACTGCCCGGAACCAGCAATCCTGCCGCCGCCACGGCTGTCAGGAGCAACGCGGCCAACGAAAATCCGGCCAGCCTCCTCCGCTTGGCCAATATCAGCCAGATGCAGAAAACCACATATAGCGACGACATGCAGAGCAGCCCCGCACGCGATTCGAGCAGCAGCACAAACAGCGAGAGCATGAGCAGGGATACAATCCTTAACAGCAGTCGCGGACGCCCCTCCGCCGGAGCGAAAAGGCAGAATACGATGCCAAGGCAGGCATACATGGACATGTAGGTGTGATGGAGACTGAAAAGCGTCATCAGATTCTCGTTCAGCATACGGTAGAAAGGTGCACCATGCGCAATGTCATACAGCGCAAGAACAAGATTGGCCGCAAAGACTGTCAGAACGCTTCCGGTGAACAGACGCATGATGTTCCGCACGCGGCGTCCGTCCAAAACGGGCTGCGAAATGAGGAAACATATCGGCAGCAGCAGGAACGGCAGCTTCTTGTCCACCATCCGCCATGCCTCGTGACTGTTGTCCGACCACAGCACACTCAGCAGATAGCAGAAGAAGGTGGCGGAAAAGAGCAGGTACGGCAATGCGCGGCGCAACCCGCCCTCCGGCAGGATCCGGCGGCGGCAGAACGCCTTGACGCAGCCCACGACGCACAACGCGGCCATCACATAGGAGGCCCACCGCCAACTCAGCGGCAGGCAGAGGGGCAGCAGAAACAGGCAGGCCGCCTCCGCTTTTTCAATTACATCACATGTTTTCAACAACTTATCCATTGCACACACTCCGTGCTTTGCCTGTCCCATTTCGGATGCGACAGGCAGACAATAAAAAGCAAAAGTACTAAATTAATTAAAATGTATGGCAGTTTCGAGAGACTTTTTTTCAACATTTTCACAAAAAAAGATCGGAGGCCACACCATCGGCGAACAACAATCCTTCTTCGGTCAAAACCAAGCGTTTATATGTCAATTTATAAAATTGTTCCGGATAACGCAGCAATTGGTTCCGGATGTGGGAAACCGTTTCCACGCCCCACTTCAGACGAACCATTTCCAAATCACACCCCCAGCAGGTGCGCAGCGAGGTCATGACATACTCCTCGTATTCCATTTCAGAAGTGAGCTGTTCACGTTCAAAAACCGCCCCTTCCAGATCATCCCAGCCCCTCCCGTCGGGAAGGTCGGCCACATTCCGGCAATAACCGCGCACATCGGGCAGGTTCCACTGACGGCGGTGCGGCAGATATGAATGGGCGGCCGGCCCGAATCCGAGATAGGGCTCCTGCCGCCAGTAGGCGGTGTTGTGCCGCGACCAGGCCTCCCCTTTGCAGAAACTTGAGACCTCATAATGGGTGAACCCCGCATCACGCAAATATTCCCAGACCAATTCCCGCTGAGCCTCCGTCCCATCCTCCGAAGGGAGCCGCTCAAGCCCCTTCCGGACCTGCATTTCCAGGATGCTCCCCTCCTCCAGTGTAAGCTGGTAACAGGAGAGGTGCGGCAACGGGGAGAGCCTGCGCAGGTCACTTTCCAGCTGCGCCATGGTGCTGCCGGGCAGGCCGTAGATCAGATCGGCCGAAATGTTATGGAAACCATGTTTTTCCGCCAGGGTTAGGGCCTCCTCCGCCTGCACGGAGGTATGCAGACGGCGGATTCGTTTCAGAACCTCGTCCGAAAAGGTCTGGACACCGACGCTCAGCCGGTTCACAGGCGTGTCACGCAATCCACGGAAATATTCGTCAGTCAGTTGGTTGGGATTGGCCTCCAGTGTAATTTCCGCATCCGGTGACAAGCCAAAGATTTCATCCGCAAGGACAATCAGTTTTCCGATATCAGCAGGTGCAAGCAACGATGGGGTGCCACCGCCGAAATAGAGGGAATCCGCAGGCACGGCGGACAATTCGTCCGACCTGAGCCGCATCTCCTTTTGCAGGCATTCCAAAAACAGAGGGATTTCCGCACAATGCGTGTCGGAATAAAAAGCGCAGTAACTGCACCTCCGCAGACAGAAAGGGAAGTGAATATAAAGGGATGGCATCGGTTAGTCCACCGGTATCTGGACGTCAAGCTCCACCGTCTCCCCCTTGACAAGATGCAACATTGCCGCACCCTTATGTCCGTCTATTTCGGCAACAACCTTCAGTTTGGCCTCGTTTCGCCATGTGTGTTCCAGCCGTCCGTCGGGACCGGTGGTACCGACAAAACGGACGCTGTCGGCAAATTCAGGCTCCCCAATGTTTATGTTGCAGCCGGGAACGACCTCGTTGGAATTGCCGTTACGCAGATAACGCGCAGTGATAATCGCCTTGCACACCGCATCTTCGCGGCATGAGACCAAACTGATGCCCATCCAGAGCATACAGGCCATGATGGCCCAAATTCCGATTCTTTTCCTCATCATTGGTGTCGGTTAATAGCTTGTTGAAAAAAATAATCCGTCAAATCAACTTTCCGTATTCCAAAAAATAGTAATATTGCAAACTTTTTTGACATGCAAAAGTACAAGAAATTAAAATATCAGAACGGATTTTTCCGGATTTTTTTAACATAAAAGGAAGAACATGCGCAATAACATTATTTTTAGCATTTTATGCGGTTTGTTAATCGGCTTTTCCCCTGCCGTGCAGGCGCAAAAAGGGGCTACGGAACAAAAAAATGGCACACAAAATGAGCGACAGATTATGGTCACGATTGAAACAAACAAAGGCACATTGAAGGTGAAATTATACAACGAAACGCCGCTTCACCGCGACAATTTCGTCAAACTCGCGAAGGAGGGATACTTCGACAGCCTTCTTTTCCATCGGGTCATCAAAGATTTCATGATCCAGGGCGGAGACCCCGATTCACGCCACGCCTCCCCCGACCAGTCGCTTGGCATGGGGGGACCGGACTACACCATTCCGGCCGAATTTAACCGGAACCTGATCCACAAGCGGGGTGCCTTGGCCGCCGCCCGCGACAACAATCCGCAGAAAGCCTCATCAGGCTCACAGTTCTACATAGTACAGGGAAAAGCCTGGACTGACGGGCAGCTGGACGCCATCTGCAGGCAGTACGGGCTCAACTACACCCCCCAGCAACGGAACCTCTACAGGACAATCGGCGGCACCCCATTCCTTGACATGAACTACACCGTGTTCGGAGAGGTGGTGGAAGGGCTTTCCGTCATTGACAAAATCGCATCGGTCGCCACCAACAGAGAGGATCGTCCTGTTGAGGATGTACGCATCCTCTCAGTACGGGTGGAAGAATAAGACAATAATATTATTAGGTAATAATGGCCAATTTAGAAGAATTCAGGAAAGAGATCGAGCAGTTCCGCTCTGAAAAGTTGGAGGAGATTGAACAGTTCCGTTCCCGTTTTTTGGGCAAGAAAGGTTTTCTGATCGCCCTTTTCGATGAAATAAGGAACATCCCCCCTGCCGAAAGGAAGGATTTTGGACAGAACGTGAACAGTTTGAAACAAAGGGTATTGGAAAGGTACAACGAACTGAAGACCGCCTGCGAGGCGAAACAGACCGGTCCGGAAGGACCGGACGACCTCACCCGTCCCGCCAACCGCATCACAACCGGCGCAAGGCACCCGATTTCGATTGTGACCAACCGGCTATGCGATGTCTTCCGCAAGATCGGCTACACAGTTGCGGAGGGTCCGGACATTGAGGACGACTGGCACAATTTCGGCGCCCTGAATTTCGCGCCGGAACATCCGGCAAGGGATATGCAGGACACCTTTTTTGTGGAACCCGGAATCCTGCTGCGCACCCACACCTCACCGGTGCAGTCAAGGGTGATGGAGGCAAACAAACCGCCCATCCGTGTGGTATGCCCCGGACGCGTGTTCCGCAACGAGGCGATAACTGCCCGCGCCCACTGCATTTTCCACCAGGTGGAAATCCTCTGCATCGACGAAGGCATCTCTTTCGCCGACCTCAAGCAGACCCTGGACTACTTTGTGAAGGAGATGTTCGGCAAAGAGCGCAAGATAAGGCTGCGCCCCTCCTACTTCCCATTCACCGAACCATCGGCCGAGATGGACATAAGCTGCGACATCTGCAACGGCAAGGGCTGCAACATCTGCAAGGGCAGCGGCTGGGTGGAGATTCTCGGCTGCGGCATGGTTGACCCGAACGTGCTTTCGCTCAACGGAATCGACCCGGAGAAATACAGCGGTTTCGCCATTGGCATCGGCGTGGAACGGAGCACACAGCAACTTTACAAGACCAAGGATATCCGGCTCTTTTTCGAGAATGACATCCGTTTTCTCCAACAATTTGAAGCACTTTGATAATTAATCATTTAAAAATATTAAAAAAAAATCACATGAAAAGGTTTGTTTCACTTCTACTAATCTGCCTGTTTGCCGTATCGCAAATGGCATCCGCACAAATCACGGACCTGTCCGGAACAAAAAAACAGAAAAAATCCGACCCGAAGGCCGCTGTCCCGGTGGACAAGAACGTCCGCCTAGTGAAAATGGACAACGGGCTGACATATTACCTGCGGGTCAACAAGAAACCGGAGGGACGCATCCAGTTCCGGCTGGTCACCAATGCAGGCTCAATCCTGGAGGACGACTCCCAGCAGGGTCTGGCCCACTTCTGCGAGCACATGGCCTTCAACGGTACGGAACACTACCCACACAACGCCATGGTATCGGAACTGCAGAAGGCCGGCGTGGCGTTCGGAAGCCACATCAACGCATACACCTCGTTTGACGAGACCGTCTATTTCGTGAACATGCCCAACACTCCCGAAATGATTGAGATGGGCATGAAAATCCTGGACGGTTGGGCATCCAAGCTGCTCTTCGACCAGAAGGAGATTGAGGCCGAACGCGGCGTTATCCATGAGGAATGGCGCGGTGCGCTGGGCGCGGGCGACCGTCTGAGGAAGAAGACATGGCCCATAATGCTGAAAGGTTCAAAATATGCCGACAGACTGCCGATTGGCACCGAGGAGGTGATAATGAACTTCAAGCGTGAGGAGATTGTACGCTTTTACAAGGACTGGTACCGCACCGACCTGCAGGCTGTCATCATCGTGGGCGACTTTGACATGGACCAGATGGAAGCAAAGGTGAAGGAGTATTTCGGCTCGTACAAAAAGGCAGAGAACCCCAAACCGCGCACCTACTTCCCCATCCCTGACAACCAGGAGCCGCTGTTCGCAATCGCCACCGACAAGGAGGCCACATCCACCACAATCGAACTTATATGGAAGCATAAGAAAGCTCCGCAGGGCACCATCGGCGACTACCGCCAGAGTCTGGTCCGCAGCCTGGCCAACGGCATGATCATCGCCCGTTTCGGCGAATTGTGCGAAAAAGCCACCGCCCCTGTGATTTCCGCCTACGGCGCATACGGCGGGTTCCTTGGCCGCGACTGTGACGCCTTCACCCTGTACGCCTATCCGAAGGACAACCGCATGGAGGAGGCTGTGCGCCTGCTGCTGACCGAAATGAAGCGCATCGACCAGCACGGATTCCTGCAGACCGAACTGGACCGCCAGAAGGAGGAGCTGCTGGACAGCTACCGCAAGTCGGCCAAGGAGGCGGACAAGACCCCTTCAACCCGTCTGGCAGACGAATACACCCGCAACTTCCTGAATGGCGAATGCATCCCCGGCATCCGCAAGGAGAACAGCTATGCCAAGGAGTTTGTTCCGGGCATCACACTTGAGGAGGTCAACGCCGTAGTGGCCGACTGGATCACCGACAACAACCTGATTTTTTACGTGACGGCACCGGAAAGGGAAGATCTGAAAGTGCTCACTGAAAAGGAGGCCATGAAGATAATTCAGGAAATGAAGGGAGTGCAGACAGAACCTTGGGTGGACAACTTCAAGGAGACCCCGCTCTTCGACCAGACGCTGGCAGAGGTGACACCGCGCGTCAGTAAGGTAAACCAGCCGCTGGACTACACGGAATACACGCTGCCGAACGGCATCCGCTTCGTGGTCAAGAAGACCAACTACAAGGAGGACGAAATCCGCATGAGGTCATTCGCACGCGGCGGCGCCTGCCTGTACAGTGACGAGGAATCATTCCTTGTAAGCATGACCGACGGTTTCATTGACGATGCTGGAATTGGAGAATTCTCCTCCACCCAGCTGGAAAAGAAATTGAAAGGCAAGACTCTTTCCATCAGTCCATCCATTTCGGACCGCAGCCAGGGCTTCAGCGGCTCCTGCTCGCCCAAGGATCTGGAGACACTGCTGCAGCTGCTGAACCTCTACTACACCTCCCCTCGTAAGGATCAGGAATCCTTTGACAAGAACCTCCAGGCGCTCCGCACACAGTACAAGGCTTTGGCAGCCTATCCGCAGGTCGAGCTGCAGAATGTGATGATCAAAACCGCCTATCCGGACTACAAGCGCTTTATCGGCATCCCGACCGAGGCCGACTTCGACAAGCTGAATCTTGACCGGATGTACCAGATTTTCAGGGAGAGGTTCAAAGACGCCTCAAACCAGACCTTCTTCTTTGTGGGCAACATCACCGATGATAATATAAAAATCATTGCCAAATACCTGAACAACCTGCCGACAGGCGGTGAGCAGAAAAACGAGAAGGACCATGATGTATCCCCAAGACTTGCCGCCGGCGTGACCCACGGCTTGGCAATTAAAGGCACCGAGAAGATGTCGATTGTGATCATGCAGGGCGAAACCGAGGGCTTTGACGCCACACAGAGGAACCGCCGCATGGCCGACATGCTTGGCGAATGCGTGCAGATTTCCACCACGGAGATCATCCGCGAGAAGATGGGTGACGCCTACAGTCCGCGTGGCAGCGTGGGATACACACTCGAACCTGTCCCGACTGTATACTGGGTGTTCCAGATCCAGTGCGACCCCAACAAGAGCGGGAAGGTTGAGAAAGCCGCTCTGAAGGTGCTCAAGAAATATGCGAAGAAGGGACCGGACGCCGAAACTCTGGCCAAGGCCAAGGAGCAGATGATCAAGAGCCGCGAGACACAGCTGCAGGAGAACGGTGCCTGGATGAACATCATCTACGGATCCTATTATTATAATGAAAACAGGGACGAGGTGATTGAAAAATACAACGAATGGGTGAACTCCATCACTGCGGAGGAGGTTCGCGACCTGGCCAAAAAATTCTTTGACTTCAACCACTACTCCGTCACCACATTGAAACCTGAAAACACAAAGTAACAAAACATGGATAAAAAATTCAAGATCATCAACACCACGTTGGGATGGGTGGTCGGACTGCTGGCCACCATGGTCTACTTCATGACCGCGGAGCCCACCGTCAGTTTCTGGGATTGCGGCGAATACGTTGCCACGGCCTGCAAATTGCAAGTGGGACACCCTCCAGGGGCGCCAACCTTCCAGCTGCTCGGCTGCCTCTTTGCGATGTTTGCACAGGATCCCGCGCACATCGCCATCTGCATCAACCGGATGTCCGCACTCTGCAGCGGGCTCACCATCATGTTCCTTTTCTGGAGCATTTCACTCTTTGCCAAACGTCTTGCCCAAAAGTCGGGCAAGGAGATGGGCGTTGCGCAGCTCATCGCCGTCTTCGGCAGCGCACTGATCGGTGCGGCCGCCTACACCTTCTCAGACACCTTCTGGTTCTCAGCGGTCGAGGGTGAGGTCTATGCAATGTCATCCTTCTTCACGGCATTGGTCTTCTGGGCCATACTGAAGTGGGACCAGGTTGCTGACGAGAACGGCTCCTACCGCTGGCTGATACTTATCGCCTATCTGGTGGGGCTCTCCATCGGCGTGCACCTGCTGAACCTGCTTACTCTGCCCGCCATGGTGCTGGTTGTATACTATCGCAAGTACAAACCGACAACAAAAGGTGTCATTTACGCCCTTTTGCTCTCATTTGTCATGATCGCATTGATCCTGTGGGGAATTGTGCCATGGATTGTAAAACTGACCGGCACATTTGAGCGCATTTTCGTCAACGGGTTCCATGCACCGTTCAACACCGGAGCCATCGTCTTTTTCGCCTTGGTCATCGGACTGATCGTATGGGGAGTCCTCTATTCGGAAAAGCACCGGAAACGGCTGCTGAACATCCTGACCCTCAGTTTCGCCTTCATACTGATCGGCTACTCCACCTTCTTCATCCTGGTAATCCGCTCCAACGCCAACACGCCGCTGGACGAGAACAACCCGGACGATGCGGTGGCGCTGCTCTCCTACCTCAACCGAGACCAGTACGGCAAGACACCGCTGGTGTACGGTCCATACTACAATACCCCGATAAAGGATTATGAAGACGGCAAACCCTCCTATGTCAAGAACTACGTTGTACGCTACAACGGCGACGAGGTTGCCTCATTCTTCGAGGAAAAGGATGCCAAGAAATTCATGGATGACAACAAGGAAAAATATGCCAACGGAAAACTGACCATCCGCGGCGAATATGTGATCGGTGACAGCCGCGAAAAATCCGAGGTTGTCTATGACGGCAACTACTGCACATTCTTCCCCCGCATGTGGAACCGCGAAGGGCCGCGTGTACGCCAGTACAAGATTTGGGCGGACATCCATGACGAATACGAGACTATCGGAGGACAGCGCGTGCCGCGCACACCCTCCTTCGGAGAGAATCTGAAATTCTTCTTCAAATACCAGATGGGCTACATGTACGGCCGCTATTTCATGTGGAACTTTGTAGGCCGTCAGACTGTTGACCAGGGATTCGGCGGAAAGCGCACCGGCAACTGGATTTCCGGCATAAAGTTCATCGATGAGGCCCGCCTCGGACCGCAGGACATGCCGAAACACATGAAGAACCCGGGCAACAACCGCTATTTCTTCCTTCCGCTGATTCTGGGACTGGTCGGTCTGATATACCAATTCAGGAAGGATCCGCACAGCGGCATGGTGATTCTGGCGCTCTTTGTCATGACAGGTATAGCCATCGGGGTTTACCTGAACATGTACGCCTACCAGCCGCGCGAGCGGGACTACGCCTTTGCAGCCTCCTTCTACGCCTTCGCCATGTGGATAGGGCTTGGCGTGTACGCCATCTATGACGGCCTGCGCAAAAAGGTCAACCCGACAGCCTCGGCCATACTTGCCACTGCCGTCTGTGTAACGGTGCCGGCAATAATGGGGGCGCAGAACTGGGACGACCACAACCGTTCCAACCGCTTCCTTACACGCGAGATTGCCAAGGCCTACCTTGATTCCTGCGCACCGAACGCCATCCTGTTCACCAACGGGGACAACGACACCTTCCCTCTGTGGTACATGCAGGAGGTTGAGGGATACCGCACCGACATCCGGATCTGCAACCTTTCCTTAGCAGGCACGGACTGGTATCTCGACCAGATGAAGCGCAAGGCATACGACGGCGAACCTGCACCTATCAGGATGACCAAGGAGATGTACAAACAGGGGACCCGCGACATGCTGGTTGCCAGGAACGAGATCAAGAGCCCGCAGAACCTGGCAAACGTGATGAAGGATATCATGTACAATCCGCAGAACAACAAACGTGATGCCTACATCCGCACCACCAGATTCTACCTTGATGTGGACCGTCAGAAGGTGATCGCCAACGGCACAGTACATCCCAGCGATACGGACAAGATTGTGGACAGGGTGGTCTGGAACATGCCGAAAGAGACCATCTACCAAGCCAACGGGCAGGACACAATAATGATTATCTCCAAGGCATATATCGCCATGATGGACATTCTTGCCAATAACAATTGGGAACGTCCCATCTATTATGTGGCAACCACAGGCTCCGAGTCCTTCTTCGGACTGGACAAATATTTCCAGATGGAGGGTCTTGCCTACCGTCTGGTTCCAGTCAGGGATGACGACCCCAACACATTGGGCGGCCTCTACGGACGTGTCAATCCGGATGTGCTCTATGAAAACGTCAAGAAATTTGATTTCAGCGAGTATGCCAATCCGGACGTGTATTTTAGCGAGGACTACACGAGAACCGTCATCAATCTGAAGATGTTCATGCTCCGGCTGGCAGATGCCTTCGTGGCGAAACAACGGCCGAAGGAGGCATACGAAGTGCTGAACCTTTGCTACAGCTGGTTCCCGCAAAACACCATCCCCTACGACAACATGGAACTCTACCTGGGCGAGCTCTATTTCAAATGCGGGCTGCCGGAGGCGACCAAAGAGGGGTTGAAGCTGTTCAACGACTACGTGGGCCAGATGGAGCTGGAAAACCGCTATTATGCCAAATTCAAGGGCAATAAGATGGAGATTGTGCGGGATGATTGGGAACGTAACCGTGCCATCTGCAACCAGATTGTCCAAATTGCCGGCATGTACCGGCAGGCCGAAGTGAATGCAGACCAAGGTGCGGCATTCACCGCCCTGGCCGACAGGGCAGCCGCACAACGGTAAGTTTTTGAAGAGGGTGTCTCAAAAGGCGCCCTCTTTTACCTTCTTGCATTCATCACATTTCCATTAATGCAATGAAAGAAATTTGAGAGTTTAAAATTTAAAATATTTTATTATGAAAGATGTAAAGGAATATATTGGGCAGAACAGGGAGCGTTTTCTGGAAGAGCTTTTCTCCCTGATCCGCATTCCGTCCGTCAGTGCGGAGGCGGAACACAAGGATGACATGGTGCGTTGCGCCGAACGTTGGCGCGAACTGCTGCTTGCCGCCGGTGCCGACAAGGCTGAGGTGATGCCTACGGATGGCAATCCGGTGGTGTACGGGGAAAAGACCGTCGGGTCGGACAAACCTACCGTGCTGGTTTATGGACATTACGATGTGATGCCGGTGGCACCGCTCGACTTGTGGAAGACCAGCCCGTTTGAACCGGTCGTTAAGGACGGACGCATCTGGGCTCGCGGTGCCGATGACGACAAGGGACAGTCCTTCATGCAGGCCAAGGCCTTTGAGTTCATGGTGAAGACCGGACAGCTCCCCTGCAACGTGAAGTTCATGCTGGAGGGCGAAGAGGAGATAGGCAGCGGCAGCCTGTACGGATTCTGCGAAACGCACAAGGAGCTGCTTAAGGCCGATGTCATACTGGTGAGCGACACCAGCATGATTGCCGCCGATGTGCCGTCAATCACATCAGGCCTGCGCGGGCTCTGCTATTGGGACGTGGAGGTGACAGGCGCAAACCATGACCTGCACAGCGGCATCTACGGAGGTGCGGTGGCAAACCCCATCAATGTGCTCTGCAAGATGATTGCCGGCCTGCACGATGCTGACGGACGCATCACCATCCCCGGTTTCTATGACGATGTTCTGGTGATAAGCGATGAGGAGCGTGCCCTGATGGCACAGGCCCCGTTTGACGAGGCGGCCTACAAGCGTGAACTGGAGATTAAGGAGGTGTGCGGCGAAAAGGGCTACAGCACAAAGGAGCGCACCGGCATCCGTCCATGCCTGGATGTCTGCGGAATTTGGGGCGGGCATACCGGCGAAGGATCCAAAACGGTGCTTCCCTCCAAGGCATACGCCAAAATCTCCACACGGTTGGTGGCCAATCAGGATTTCCAGAAAATCAGTGCGATGTTCAAGGAGTATTTTGAAAATGCAGCTCCGGACTGCGTAAATGTGAAGGTGACCCCATCCCACGGCGGCGCCGCCTACGTGACCCCGTTGGACACGCCTGCCTATCGTGCGGCTGAAAAGGCGATGACCGAAACCTACGGCAAAAGACCCATTCCGACCCGCAGCGGCGGCTCCATCCCCATCGTGGCCGGTTTCGAGAAGATTTTGGGCATCAAAAGTGTGCTCATGGGCTTCGGTCTGGGAAGTGACGACATCCATGCGCCCAACGAGAACTATCCGCTGCAACAGTTCTTCAAAGGCATTGAAACAATCCCCTATTTCTACGAGAATTTTGCGGAAATGCTCCGGAAATAGTTGTAAAAAAAACGCAATCCACCTACAAAATGCCATATAATCAATATTATATGGCATTTAAAATATTTTTTTCCCATACGTGGCTTCGTATTCTAAAAGTTTGTACTTTTGCATTTCAAATTTTTAAGAAAAAAGAAGTATTAGGAATACAGATAAAATTCGCGAGAAATGTCAAAGATTTGCATGATTACCGGCAAGAAGCCGATGAGGGGAAACAACGTTTCGCATTCTAACATCAAGACCAAACGCAGATTCTCACCCAACCTGCAGGAGAAGAAGTTCTACATTCCGGAGACGGACGAGTGGGTTATTCTGAAGGTTTCCGCCAAAGGCATCAAATACATTAACCGTCATGGCGTGTTAGGTGCGTTGCAGCACGCTTACGACAAGGGTGTTTTGTATTAGTCTGTTTCAGATGAACGGATATAAAGGGAGGTTGTAACAGCCTCCCTTTTTGCTTTATTCATCCTCCCCATCTTCAGTGAACTGCAAAAAATCCTTCAGATATTCTATCTGGCGACGGTCCCGCTTGGTGGGACGTCCGATGCCGGCGTCACGGTGTTCAGTCTGCATCCGGGCGATCCGTACCCGCTCATATTCCTCCGGTGGAGTCAGATCCAGATAATAATCCGGAACTTTGAGTGCCGGTATCCTTGATTTGGGTGCGTCCAGCACACGCACCGTCCTCAACAGGGCGCCAATCCGCACCTGCACCTCCTCACCCACCTTCACTTCACGCGCAGGCTTGCAGTTGGTGCCGGCCACCTTCACCTTGCCCGCATTGCAGGCCTCCGTGGCCAAGGAGCGGGACTTGAAAAGCCGTACCTCCCACAACCATTTGTCCATCCGAGTCTTTTCCATAATACATGCTATTTGGTGAATACATATTGCAGGATGTTGGCTCCCATCTGTAACGCTTTCAGGTGCAGCTCCTCCGAATCGTGATGGACTGCCGGATCCTCCCAGCCGTCTCCCAAGTCGCATTCAAAGGTGAACAGGCAGACCAGCCTACCTTCGTAAACCAGGCCGAAAGCCTGCGGCGGACGATTGTCATGCTCATGGATCTTCGGCAAGCCGTTTGGGAAAGCATATTTCTGATGGAAAATAGGATGCGAATATGGCAGTTCCACAAAATCAAGTTCGGGGAAGACCTTTTTCATCTCCCGCCGGATGGGGATGCTGATGCCATAATTGTCATCAATATGCAGAAATCCGCCGGCCAGCAGGTAGGTACGCAGGTTATGCACCTCCTCGTCCGAGAAGAGCACATTGCCGTGTCCGGTGATATGCAGATACGGATAGTCGAATATTTCGCGGCTGGCCACATCCACCGTCGGCACCTCCGGATTTAGCCTCATCCCCAGCTGGCTATTGCAGAATTTTACAAGGTTGGGCAGCGATGTGGGATTGGCGTACCAGTCGCCGCCACCCCGGTACTTCAGCAGTGCAATGGATTGCCCGTTCACGCTGCAAAACACTAATGGCAAACTGATTATCAAAAATATAAATCTTTTCATACCTCACAATTTTCCAACTGCAAAAGTAACGCTTTTTATCAATCGGAAAGGATGGTTGCTCCGCTTTTTTTACCAGCTGTCCGCACATGTCCGTCCAAGTCTGAAAATATTCTGCGGAATAAGTCATTTCATGTTCCAATTTAAAGTATATTTGCTTTTCCATAAAAAGAAAAAATTATGCTTCATTTAGAAAGAGTTACAGAATTGGAAAAGAAAGCCATGCAAACCCGTAGGGACATTTTGCGCATGGTGCACACCGCACAGTCCGGACATCCGGGAGGTTCCCTGGGATGCGCCGATTTCCTTACAGCACTATTCTCTGAAGTGATGGACCGCAAGCCCAACGAATTCCGTGTGGACGGCCATGGGCAGGACATGTTTTTCCTTTCCAACGGACACATCACACCCGCCTTATACAGTTGCCTGGCACGTGCCGGCTATTTTGACATCCATGAACTGGGCAGCTTCCGGCAATTAGGCAGCCGACTGCAGGGACATCCCTCCATCCACAGCGGATTGCCCGGCATCCACGTGGCATCCGGCTCCCTCGGACAGGGGACCTCGGTGGCCATCGGTGCGGCGGAGGCGAAAAAACTCAACCACGACCCCTCCCTCGTATATGTGCTGACCGGAGACGGTGAGCTGCAGGAGGGACAGAACTGGGAGGCCTTCATGTATGCTGGCGCCAAGCAGGTGGACAACCTGATTGTCACCGTAGACTACAACAAGAAACAGATTGACGGCAGCACGGACGATGTGATGAACCTGCTGGATTTGAGCGCCAAATTCAACGCCTTCGGCTTCACTGTGTTTGAGGGGAACGGCAACAGCATGCCGGAACTGCTCACCATCCTGGAACTGGCCAAGGAGGCCTGCGGCAAAGGACACCCGGTCGCATTCCTGATGCACACCGAGATGGGCTATGGGGTGGACTTTATGACAGGCAACCACAAATGGCACGGGACACCGCCCAATGACGAACAGTTGGCCGCCGGCCTCGCCCAATTGGAAGAGACGCTTGGAGACTATTAGATGAAACGGCTGGACAGATACCTGCTGAAAACCTACATCGGCCCCTTCTTCATGACCTTTCTGGTGGTCGTGTTCATCTTCCTGATGCAGTTCGTATGGAAGTACATTGACGATCTTGTCGGGAAAGGTTTGGAATGGACAGTGCTGCTCCGGCTTATGGGCTATACTGCCTGCACCTTTATCCCGATGTCGCTTCCTTTGGCACTTCTGCTGTCCGGCCTGATGACTTTCGGCAACCTGGGCGAACGCTTTGAACTGACTGCCATCAAATCATCGGGGATTCCTCTTTACCGCATCATGCGGCCGCTGATTCTTTTTGCCGTTGTCTGTTCTGCAGGCAACTTTTTCCTGTCGAACAACCTGGTGCCCTACGCCAACCTGAAAAGCACAATGCTGTTGCGTGACATCCGCACCCAAAAGCCGGCGCTCAGCATTGAGGAGAAGGTGTTTTACAAAGGCATTGACAACTATGTGATCCGCATCGGGAAAAAGGACAAGGATAACCAGACCGTGCATGACATCCTGATTTATGACCACAGCAACGGAAACAGTTTTGCGCGGCTCACACACGCCAAGGAGGGTTCCATGGTAATGGATGAAAAAAAACAGCTGCTGGTGTTCACCCTTAAGGATGGTTTTTATTTTGACGAGGACATGCAGAAAAGCAATGACGCTCCGGAACGACGCCTGCTCATGAGGGGCACATTCCAACGGCAGACCATCCGTTTTGACATCTCCTCCTTCCAATTCAGCCGTAGTGATGAGGATGTTTTCAAGACAAATTATACAGCATTAAATGTAAAGCAATTGGGAAGATTCATCGACTCCATCCGCAGTGAAATCGGTGAAAAACGCCAATATCTGAGCCAGAACATGCTGCTCCAGTTCGGTGCCATCCGGAGCTGTCTGCAGGACACCCTCTCCCCTCTCCCGGACACTCTTGTCCTGATGCCGCTGAATGCTCAGGAGCAATTCAGCGCCGCCACCAATGCACTGCAAAAGATTAGGGAGCAGCAAGGCACCCTTGAATTCTACAATATGGACCAGACCAACCAGAACGAGCAGCTATGGCGATATGAAATTGAATGGCACCGCAAGTTCACACTCTGCGCAGCATGCCTTATCCTCTTCTTTATCGGTGCTCCGTTAGGCTCCATCATCCGCAAGGGAGGGATTGGTATTCCGCTGACCATCAGTATCCTGATTTTCGTATTCTACTGGGTGGTCTCAACAATTGGAGAGCGCATGGCCCGCATCGGCAGCCTCACCTCAGCCCAAGGCATGTGGATTTCCTCCCTGATACTGCTTCCGATCGGACTTTTCCTCATCTTCAAATCCACCAGGGAAAGCCAATGGCTGGAATTCTTCCAACAAAAGCACATCCGCACATTTATCCGGAAAAAGTTCAGAAAAAAGAATGAAAGTATTACAGATCTGCAATAAGCCGCCCTACCCGCCCAACGAAGGCGGCTCAATGGCCATGCACGCCGTCACACGGATGCTGCTGCAACAGCATTTCAGCGTGAAAGTGCTGGCGATGGAGAGCCCGAAGTGTCCCGTACGTCTGGTGGATATTCCGGAAGAATACCGTCAGCAGACCGGTTTCGAATGGGTTTTTGTGGATACAAGGCTGCATCCGTTCGCCGCGCTCCGTGCGCTGCTTCGCAACCAGTCATACCACGCGGTGCGTTTTTACAGCAAGACATTTGAACTACGGTTAAAGGAGATTCTGCAGGCGGAACAGTATGACATAATCCAGCTGGAGACAGTTTATCCCGCAGTATACCTGCCGCTCATCCGAAGCTGCAGCGGCGCAAAAGTGATAATCCGCGCCCACAACATCGAGCACAAGATTTGGGAACGGATTGCAAGCCACACCCGCAACCCCTTCAAGAAGGCCTACCTGCGCATTTTGAGCAGGCAGCTGCAACGCTTCGAACTTGACGCGCTGCGTCAGGTTGACGGCATTGAAACCATTTCGCCGGTGGATTCGGAATATTTTAAGGAAAAAACAGAGACACCCGTTTGCGTCATCCCGTTCGGTATCCCGTCGCGTCCCGTGCAGCCGCAACCCTCCGTACAGCCGCACCGGCTTTTCTCGCTCGCCTCCATGAACTGGAAGCCTAATGAAGAGGGAATCCGCTGGTTTGTACGCGAAAGCTGGCCTCTTATCCGGCAGCGGCATCCCAACGCGGAATTCCGGATTGCCGGACGGCACACCCCGCCACACTTCCTTGCCCCGCTGCCGGGAGGCATACGGATTGTGGGCGAGGTGGAGGACTCGGAGGCCTTCATGCGTGAAAGCGGCATACTTGTGGTACCGCTGCTCTCCGGAAGCGGCATCCGCATAAAGATACTGGAGGCGATGAGCCTTGGTGTCACAATCATATCAACCTCCATCGGCGCTGAGGGGATTCCGGCCACCCACAAGGAGAACATCCTGATTGCCGACACGCCGCAGGCGTTTGCCGACGCAGTCTCGTTCTGCATCAGGTATCCGGAGGAATGCCGACTCATCGAGGAGCGCGCCGCCGACTTTGTACGGCAGAACTACAACGAGGAGGTCATCGCAAGGCAGCTGGTGGAATTTTTGATGAAATTAAAATCTTAAAAAGATATGTTAATGAAATTTTTAGAAATCATCAAATTGGTATTATTGGCAATCATTGCCTGATAATTATGACTGATTATCAAAATATTAATAAATATTTCACATCAGCAGATTTGAAACCGCATAAAGCGGTATAATCTCTATCCGCCGGTCATTTCCATCACTTTCCGATATGGACAACGTCCCGAAATTCTCAAGGGAACATCTGACCGCATAGTCCAGATGCCTGTTACGCATAAAATAATGAAGGCTTTTCATTTTTCCACTGATTCCGGACTTGCACTCCACAGGCAGAACCTTCATCTCCTTTGCCATCAGATAATCCACCTCTGAAGTGGTTCCAGCCGCCGTATTCTCCCAGTAATACAGTTCATGCTGTGATTTTGGACTACCATATTTGACCATTTCCCACCCCAGTACCAGTTCTGCAAGATCTCCCTTATTCACCAAACTCTCCGCAGCACCGGCCAAAATCAACTGGGTAAGATCCCTTGATCCGCCCAAATCCATATCCAATGTACGTAGCAATAATCCGCTGTCAGCAAAAATGTATTTCCGGAACTTCAAATTAACTTCAGCACCAAGAGGAAGACCATTGGCCGCCGTATGGCTCACACGTTTGATAAGACCTGCATCACATAACATGGACAGAGCCTTTTTCACATCATCCAAACGATAATGCCCCTCCACTTTACTGAAAAAAAATTTTCGGCCACGTTGCATCACCACACTTTGCAAGGTTTTTCGTAACAAGGCAGGATCCACTTTTCCGGCATATTTGGAAAAATCATCATAATAGGTAATCAGCACATCGTCCTGTTCCTCACGGCACAGATTATAGTCATGCGATGAAACCCATGCCGCCACACTGGCCGGCATTCCACCCACCATCAGGAATATACGATACTGCTGAATCAGTCCATGATGCATGGCAATATCTAACGGATGTTCCCCATTGGCCGCCTGCTTTGCCTGAATCCAGGAAGCTTTTCCGTTGGCGGAAAGAAATTCGTCAAAGGAAAACGGATACATGAAAAGGGATCGGATTCTGCCAACGCCAAAGGAAGACAAATCCTTCAAAACAAATTCGAGCAAAGAACCTGCAGCAGCCACATGCAGTTCCGGAAAATCCTCCTTGAAAAACCAAAGGGATTTGATGGCAGCCTCCGATGCTTGGATTTCATCCAAAAAAAGCAATGTGCGTCCTGCCACCACAGGCACATTATACAACAAACCTAACCTATTGGCCAGTTCATGCACATCATCCACCTCCTGAAATAGAGTTCTTACATCACTTTGCCTCTCAAAATTGACCTCAATATAATAATCAAAGGTCGTTCCAAGGTGCCTGATGGCAGATGATTTGCCCACCTGACGTGCCCCCCGCAGCAAAAGCGGTTTGTGGATTGGGCTGTTCTTCCACTCAATCAAATATTTGTCAATGATTCTGTCAAAATACATCACCATATTTTTTTTTGCAAAAATACTTAAAATGTAAAAACAAAGAGGAATAAATGAGTAAAAAAACAAAAAAATATAGAGGAATAAACAACCGAAATCCGAAAAAACAAAGAGGAATCACCCAATAAAAACAAACATGCAATAAAATCTGAAAAATGAACTGACCGTAACGGAATATTGTTTATTTTTGCATCCGTTTAATTTTTGCAAAACATATTTCAACATTAACAAAATTTAATAGTTATGAAATTCACAAAGAATTTTTTACCGGGCATCTGCCTAATGACCCTTTTCATGGCAGGCACAGTAATCCGCTCCTACGCGCAGGAGACGCTTCCTTACAGCACCGATTTTTCCAATGCCAACGGTTGGCTGTTCGAGAACGGTGACTGCACCAATGCCTGGCACATCGGCACCCCTGCCGGACACACCGGCAATGCCCTTTTCGTCTCCAGGAACGGGCAGGACACCACCTTTGCATACAACAAACCATCCCGCGTGTTTGCAAAAAAACTGTTCAGGATGGGCAGTTCGGAAAGAATCACCGTGGAATTCGACATCAATGTCGGCGGCGGCTACTACGGGACCGACTATGTGAAGGTCTATGTCATGGACACCAACCAGATAATTACGGCATCCAGCAGCACCAACTATGGCGAACCTTCACCCTTCGACTTTCCCGATTATCCGTTTTGCGGGGAGTTCAGGGGAATGTACGGCATAAGTCTTTACAACGGACATGTGAGCATGCAGATTCCCAACCCTGCAAAAGGAGGGTGCGCATTCTTCGTCATCATGTGGCGTAACGGTGACCACTACCAGGAATCCTACGCCACCCAGCCTGCCCCCATCGTCACAAATCTCTCCCTGAAGGAGACCCCTGACAGCGATGTGCGGCTGGAAATGCCCAAAAACCTCAACTTCTCCATTGGCGGAATCGACACGGCATTGGTGACATGGATGCCCGGACGCGATGAAAAGGTCTGGGAATTCAAGCTCGGGGAAAACGGCAGCATCGGCACAGTCAGCCAAAGAAGCGATTACATTCTCACCGGCCTGACCAACCACCAAAAATACACGTTCTATGTCCGTACAAAAAATGGAAACTTCTTTTCCGAATGGAACAGGCTGGAAATCGACTTCAACACCGACCCCTCCGCATGGACACACGGGCCGGACACCATCGCCCCTGATTTCGCCCGCCTGACAGGAGCGGTCTCCTATTATACTGAAAGCCTGAAACCGAAAGCGTTCGGACTGCTCTACAAAAAAACAACCGATGAAAAGTGGATTTATCTCAAAGCAAATATCCGCGACTCATGGGAAGGACAGTACGAGATTGACGCTCCGGCCGAAAATCTGGACCCCTTCACTTGGTATGCGGTGGGTGCATGGGCGGTCAGCCGCACCGGCGACACAATACTCACAGGCACAGAATATCCCCACTCCTTCCTGACTTATGACAATGCGAAGACAGAGGCCGCCACTCTTCCCTACACCGCCACATTCGGCAACAACGACCACTGGGGACTTTCAAAGGGATTATACAGATGGTATAAAGGCTCAAACGGCAACTCCGGCAACAGGCTGTTCATCTCCCCGAACGGCACCGACACCGCCTACAACGGCACACCGATATATGTGAACTCCTTTGCACAAAAAAAGATTGGAATGCCAAAAAATGGATACATTACCGTGAAAATAAACGCTAAAAAAGATGGATGCCATTTCATGGGCTACAACATCTCAAATCTTTATGCGGCACTTTCCCGCGATTCCATTGGAGGATTCCACCCCTGGTTTGAAAGCAAGCAGGATCTCAACAACATGACTCCGGGTGAATACACCTTCCATTTGAAAGTGCCGCAAAGCTACGGCATGGACAGCACAGGTCCGGTTTACCTTGTGTTCGGTTGGGAAGACATGTACGAAATAGATGCCATAGGATTTCTTGATGACATTGAATTGGGAGCCTTTGCCGCCATCATCGGAAACATTTCCGTGGAGGAGACACCGGAAGAGACTGCACGTGCGCTTGACAACTGCCACACCCCTGTCATCAGCGAAGTGGATCTGACCTCCTTCACCACCGCCCGAGTCTATTGGGAATGGGAAAATCAGCCATGCCAGTATCAGGTGGAATACGGGGACGGCAGAACAAGCCCCATCACCGACTGCAATGAGAACAGCTCCAACATGGAAGTGACCGGACTGGTGCCTAACAGCACCGCTGTCTTCAAACTGCGAGTCCTTTGCCAGGATTCCACATGGGGGGATTGGACCCGGACCGAAATCAACACCAAAGCCCTTCCGGAGGTGTATGTCATGCCGGTGAATGATGTTTCCGAAAACTCAGCCAACATCCACGCCTATCTTTTTCACGGATATATAAATTTCAACCCCATCAGGGAATTCGGGTTTGAATATGCCGAACCGGCAACCACCAACATGCTCGGTATTACCGAAGTGGAATGGACCAAATTGCCCTGCAACAGGATCGACACCATTTATGACGAGAGCATCTACGGCGGTTACTCATTGATGTATAAACTTTACACATCCATAGAGCATCTGGAGAAAAACAAGACCTATATGGTCAGGGAATATGCCACCACCGCCAACGGTGTCACCACCTACAGCGAAGAGCGCACCTTCACCACCGGAACCGTCCGTATCGGCGAAGCGGGAGAAAACATCCGCATGAGCGTCAGCCCGAACCCGGCGGACGATTATGCCGAAATCCGGTTGGAAGGGCTTCACGGCAACGCCACAGTATGTTTGTCCGACATGCAGGGAAGACTGGTATACAAACAGCATGTGGCAGATGCGACACAAACGCTCCGCATCAACACACAAATGCTTTCAAGCGGATTGTATATCATTAAAGTACAGACACTAACGGGATATAGTATAGAAAAAATCGCAATACGATAAAATATGAAGAAACAGATTATCACACACGCAGGCATTGTCCTCATTTGCGCCATTGTGGCATTCATCTTCTTCTCCCCCGTTTTCGACGGGAAGGCTGTCCGGCAGGGGGATATGGAAAAAGCACGGGCCATGAGCTATGAACAGGAGATGTACCAACAACAGACCGGCACCTACACCAACTGGAACAGTTCAATGTTCAGCGGTATGCCTGCCTATCAGATCTACTCCAAACATCAGTCCTCCGTCTTCGCCGGACTCAAATACATGTTCATCTCCCGTTACCTGGGAAGTGCCAAGGAACGCAGTTTCGGCGTGCTGTTCCTTTACCTCATCGGATTTTACATCGCCCTGGTGGCATTGGGGGTCAACCCGTGGCTGAGTCTTATCGGGGCATTGGCGTTCGGATTAGGAAGCTACAATATTATTATTATTGAGGCCGGACACATAACAAAGGCATGGGCCATCTCCATGATTGCACCGGTACTTGCCGGAATCATACTGGCATTAAAAAAGAGCTGGATATGGGGCGGCCTGCTCTTCACGCTGGCACTGGGCCTGCAGATCCAGTTCAACCACATCCAGATAACCTTCTACACAATGATTGCGGCAGTGATACTTGGACTGGTATATCTGGTCTACGCCCTGCGTGAAAAACAGGCGGCTGGTTACTTCAAAGGACTGGCCGTCCTGCTGGTGGGCTGCGTTTTCGCCATACTGGGAAATGCCAGACAATTGTTTGTCAATAAAGAATACGCCAAATATACCATGCGTGGCGGCACCGAAATCAGTGTCAAGCCATCCGACCTGCATCCGACCGCAGCCCCTGCCGCAAAGGAGGAGAAAGTCTCTTCAGGCCTGAATCTGGACTACGCCTTCAACTGGAGCTATGGCAAAGGGGAAACCTTCACCATCCTGGTACCGGGCATGTACGGCGGCGGTTCCGGAGAAAGGGTCAGCGAGAACTCACAATTCTACCAGAATTTCCGCAGCAACATGGCTCCGCTATACTGGGGAGACCAGCCCTTCACCTCCGGTCCGGTCTATTTTGGTGCCATAATTGTGTTCCTGTTTGTGCTGGGAATGTTCATCGTAAAAGGGCCTGAACGCTGGTGGATAGGCATCGCCACACTGCTGGCAATACTGATGTCATGGGGAAAAAACCTTATCGGTTTCAACGGCTTCCTTTTCCACCACCTGCCACTCTACAACATGTTCCGCACCCCGTCGATGAGCCTGGTGCTGGCAAATGTCTGCATGGTTCTGATGGCCATACTGGCTGTCAAGGCGCTGCTTGAGCACGAAGGGGATACGACCGGACTTAAGAAGGCACTGTACTGGTCAACAGGCATCACAGCAGGCCTTTGCCTAATTTTTGTCGTTTTTGCCGGTTCATTCTCCTACACGGGAGCCTCCGACATCTCCATGGAACAACAGTACGGACAGCACTGGCCCTCCATCTTCAGCGTCCTGCAGGCAGACCGCAAATCGCTGCTGGTCGGGGACTGCTGGCGTTCGATCGGTCTGATTTTAGCAGCCGCCGTCACTCTCTGGCTCTTCGTAACCAAAAAACTGAAGAAGGCCGGTATCCTTACCGCAGTGCTGGCATTGCTGATCACCTTTGACCTCTGGAATGTGGACCGCCGCTATCTGAATGAGGACAACTATGTGAACGAACGCACATCGAAGGAGCTGCAGCCGGCCGCATACGACCGGGACATCGACCAATTGGCCAACCATTTCGGCGACAAGGACTACCGCGTGTTCAACTACGCAGTAAACACATTCAACGACTCCTACCCCTCCGCATTCCACCACCAGATTGGAGGCTACCACGCCGCCAAACTGCGCCGCTATCAGGACATCATAGACTTCTATATTTCAGAGAACCTGAACATCAACATACTGAACATGCTGAACGCACGCTACCTTGTGGCTCCGGACCGCGAGCGCGGCTATATGGTTCAGCGCAATGAGGCGGCCTTAGGCAACGCATGGTTTGTCGATTCAATACAGTTGGTGGAGAACGCCAACGAGGAGATTCTGGCACTGAACAGCCTGAATCCGGCGGACAAGGCGGTGGTCAACAGCAAGGAATTCGGTGACCAGCTGAAATTCAACCCAGAGCAGATTCGCCGCGACAGCCTCTCCTCCATCACAATGGAGCACCTCACCCCCTACAACCCCGACAAGGTGGTGTACCACAGCAAAACCGCCAAGGAACAGCTTGCAGTTTTCTCGGAAATCTACTATGCACCCGACTGGTTCGCCTACATTGACGGCAAACCTGCGGATTACCTGCGCGTGAACTACATATTACGGGGAATGATAATACCTGAAGGGGAGCACACTATTGAATTCCGCAACGAAGCCCCCTCCTTCCATCGTTGGGACAAAGTGAGTTTGGGGAGCTCAATACTGATGCTGATCTGTATGGGCGGCGGACTCTTTGTAAATTACCGCAGGAAAAAAGGCGACAAAAAAGAATAGCAGCTCACACCACCTGGTTGGTCTTCCGGATATAAACCGGGATCAGCTTCAGGGCTAGACCAGGACAACTATGCAGCAGACGGTCCAATAACCGGAGGCTGCATTTTTTTCGGATATATGGGTTCAGGGCATAATCTGGCACCTGCTGCAACATTTCCGTTCTAATCTCCTTCACCGTCTGCTTCTTGGGTTCCAAAGAATTGTACACATAATTGAACACCGAAGTCAGGTAGCCCTTTTTGAAATAGATGAAGTCGATCTCATCCTTATAGTCCGCATACACACCTTTTTCCTTCAAAAAAGCCATCAGCGAACGGAAAGTGGCCAAACGCTTCTGGTACTTCGTGCTGTCCTTGGTGGTGCAGACCGAACCGGGACGGATCAGGTAATGATAGAAAGGTTTGTCCACATGGGCCACCGAAGAGGCGAACAGCAGTCCGCAGGTCACAAAATAGCTGTCGTCAGCAGAGCGGGATTCCGGATAACGGATGCCATACTTTTCTATCATTTCACGTTTGAACAGGAATGTCCAGAACAGTGAGACGTAATTCTGCAGGAAATAGCAACGTTTCTCGCGGGTCATCGGCCCCGCCTCAACCTCCGGATTCTTCAGTATTTCCGTGGGCTGCCCGTCCAGGTAGTCCTTGGCCGCTTGGCAATAGCACAAATCTGTGCCGCCATACGCGACAGCCTCATCGTAAAGCGACTTGAACATGTCAGGCTCCACCCAGTCGTCACTGTCCACAAAGGCGATGTATTCCCCTTTGGCCTGCGGGATGGCAAAATTGCGTGCCATACCCGCCCCCATATTGTGCTCAGGTTTCAAAAACACAAACTGATCCTTGCGGGGATGATTTTCAATCATTTTCTGAACCAGTTCAATGCTGTTGTCAGGACCGTGGTCATCCACATAAATGAACTCCATTTCTTGCAGCGTCTGATCCAACAGCGACTGCGTGCATTTCTCTATATACTGCGCTACCCCATAAACGGGCAGAATAACCGATACCTTTACCATAACTAATATTATTTGTTTTCCAATTGGCCGCCGCATGCGACGGCCCTACTATTAACTATTAACTATTAACTATCAACTAAATATCTCCGCCGCACTACAGCCCCACAAATCATTGCAACCATAGATGGTTCAGCACTTCGGCCACCACCTTGTCCATATCATAATATTTGTACTCTGCCAGACGGCCTCCGAAACTGACGTTCTTCTCCTGTGCCGCCAAGGCTTTGTAACGCTCCGCCAAACCATTGTTCCGCTCATTGTTGATAGGGTAATAGGGCTCCGAACCCTCCTTCCACTGTTCGGAATATTCGTAGCTCACCACCGTGTCGGGCTGATGACCGAACTCAAAATGCTTGTGCTCAATCACGCGGGTATATGGCACCTCTGCATCAGTATAGTTGAACACCGCGTTGCCCTGGAAGTTCTCCACCCCTTCCATCAGCTGATGGTCAAATCGGACAGTGCGGAATTCCAGCTTGCCGAGCCGGTAGCCGAACCAGGCATCCAGCGGCCCAGTATAGAGCACGCGGTCGGCCATAGACAGATATTCCTCCTTTTTTGTCAGAAAATCCTCGCCCAAACGCACCTCGACACCCTCAAGCAGCCGTTCGAAAAGCTGCGTGTAACCGCCAATGGGAATTCCCTGGTGCGGGTCGTTGAAATAGTTGTTGTCAAAGGTAAAACGCATCGGCAGACGGCGCAGCACAAACGCAGGAATCTCCGTAGCAGGCATCCCCCACTGCTTTTCGGAGTAGCCCTTGACAAGTTTTTCATAGATGTCACGTCCGCCCAGCTTCATGCCCTGCTCCTCCAGATTGCGAGGCTCGGCAATGTCCGCATAAACCGATTGCTGCTCCGCTATGCGACGACGGGCATCCTCAGGTGTCTTCACATCCGGCCAAAGCTTGCAGAAGGTGTTCATGTTAAACGGAAGGTTGTAAAGGACACCCTTGTAGTTGGCAATCGGAGAATTGACGTAATGGTTGAACCGGCAGAACTGCTGCATATAGTCCCACACCCGCTCATCGGAAGTATGGAAGATGTGTGCACCATACCAGTGCACGTTGATGTCCGCCATCCGTTTCGTATAGCAGTTGCCTCCTATATGGTCACGTTTCTCCACTACCAGGCAACGTTTGCCCTGCCTGGCCGCCTCATGTGCGAACACGCTGCCGTACAGCCCCGCACCTACAATGATATAGTCATATTGTTTCATATTGATTCAAATAATTGGTTCCATTTTTGAGTGATATTTTCCACGCTGAATTTTTCAATGAAAGCCAGTCCCTGCACCGCCATTTTTTTACGGGCAGCCTCATCTGCCATCAAAGCCAGCATACGGTCCGCATAACCACGCCGGTCACCATCTGGAAATATGTAACCGTTGTAACCCTCCTCAATAATGTCATGAAGTGAGGCAAATGTGTCGTAAGCCAGCGGCACAGCGCCAGATTGCAACGCCTCTGTGATGACAAGTCCGAAGCCTTCAAAAGCTGAAGTCATCATGTACAGCGATGCGGAACGATAGAAAGGATGCGAATCGGTCTTGCCCTCAAAACAGACATTCCGAAGCCCCAAACGTCTGACAAGACTAACATAGTAGTTCTCATCAGAGCCATAGCCCACAATGCGGAGTCTCCAATCCGGGAAACGGCCATCATCCTCAACCATACTCCAAATGCGGATGGCTTCGGACAGTCGTTTGTGCTTGTCATCAAAACGCCCCACCCAGAGCACCTCATTTCGCTTTTCCAGCTCATATTGTTCCATCGGGAACCTGTCGTTGAAGGTGAGCGCATTGCTGATGGCATAGAACTTTCCGTCTGCAGGCACTCCTGCACAACGTGCATAGCCGGGTATGAAGCCATCGGTAAGAAGCACCACACGGTCTGCAGCTTCGTACGCAGGACGGTACTTACTGTGCATCTGTTTTTCCAAAAGCGGACGCAAAAGCGGCTGGAAAGTCTGAAAAACAAGATACTTGAGGTTGTATCCCACATCCTGGCCATGTAGCAGACGGTAGCAAAGAACATCCTTTGACATGCGGGTGTACTCGAAACCCGGCATATTATGGAAAACAAAGAGCATCTTACATCCCGGGACGGCACTGACGGCATCGTGTATCTGACCCACGATGGCGTTGACGGCGGCATCGGCCCCCTGGGCTATGACCACATTGACAGAGTTCTTCCTAATGAAATTGCGAAGCATCTCCGTTTCGTGTCCCACCTCAAGCAGCAGCTCCTCCACAAAGGGAGTGGCGCAGTTGTCCAGCCGCTGTGTGAACGCCGAAAAACACCTGTGACCATGCAGCCGCGCAAAAGCCTCCGCCAACACGTACGTGATACGCTCAATCCCTCCAATGACCGGGTTGACGTTCTTGTTTGTTATAAAAAGAATGTTCATACTGTTTTAATAAGATCCTTTTTCTATAAAATCCTCTATGGTTTTCATTATTTTTTGTGAAGGCATGAGTCCCTCTTTGGGAGCCAGCCATCTGTCGTAAAAGGCGGACCTGTCTGTCTGCTTGGGATCACTGCCATTGATAACGGTATCAACGATGAAATGCTCTATCTGATCCTCATTTTCACCCTGATAATGACAGCGGAAAGCTTCCATGCCAAAGGTATTGAAGCGTCGTTCGATCTTGTCTTTGCCAACGAGATACATTACAGGTTTCCGGATGAAAAGATACTCCGTGGTAAAGGAACCGCTGTCGTGAATCATTGCATCTGAAGTGAGGAAAAGGTCCACATAGGAAGACTCTTCCAACTGGCCGTTTTCCAACTCGTCCCAATGGGCATAATAGGCATCGGTCCTCTCCTGCCCCCAAATATAAACCAATTTGAATTTCAGGAGCTGGTGTGGTTTGAAGGCGATCTGTATCCTATCCTTGTATTTTTCCGCCATCTTCAGCATAAAATCATAATACTGGAGAAATGTAGCAACCCCATCTGGGTCATCTACAGGATGGTGCGGTGCCCAAATGATCTTTTTCTTGGGAGTGCGCTGCGGTTTCCATACATTCTTCGCCACATAGTCTTTACGCAAAAAAACCTCTGTGGCAGGATACCCTGTCCTGAACAGATTGTATCCTCCATTGCGTGCTGTCCGGGCCGCAGCCTCCAGATGCCATTCCGTCTCCATAAGATACAACCCCACAAGATTGTGGAATATAAGGTCATAGTTGTTTTTGTAAGCCTTGACCGAACAGAAACCATACGGGATATAGCAGGTCAGGGTATCCTTGAAATGGTAGATGTAGTATTGGGGCAGGTGGTCCTTGTATGGTGACGAAAAAAACACTATATCGGGATGTAACGTTTTTTTAACATCCTCCCAACGGCCACGCTTTTCATTGAATGGCACAATATATTCATAACCCTGTTCCCTGACAAACATCTCAGTGCGTTTGAGTGTCTTTGTCACCTCCTCCTTGCTGAACCCCTTATATTGCGAATAAGGATAGATTACCACATAAGGATGGTACTTCGGTGATTCCTGCATGGCACGGAACAGGCTGTCGGCCTTCCACATGCCAGGAATAGTCAGGAAAAAAGCCACATCTAGCGTCTGTTTTCCCCGAAGTTTTCTTGCCGCCGCACACTGCGCCGCCTTGAACCGCCTGATATAGTTTTTTGTCACCACTTTCACACTTGAACGAAGCAGATCCCGGTGAGCAAACAACAGCCGTAATTTGAACATTAGGGTTTTATCATGATCTTCCATATCATTTTCCAAGTTCGTTTCCTATTTGTTTCGTGACTGATTATTTCGATATGACCTTTCTTAATTGGGTGCTGCTGGTTCCCTCCGTATAGGGGAAATAGATGATTTTCACCCCCGTGTTTTCAAAAAGACGCTCGTAACGGTTGAAACGCTCCGTTCCCTTGTAATCCGACCCGACAAAAAGAAAGTCGTATTTCACCCTGCCTTTGAAATAGACATCCGAATCCTCCCTTTCCGAAAGGATAACCTGGTCCACATACTTTATGCTACGCACTATCTCCATACGCTCATGCAGTGGAATGAAGGTCTCCTTACCCTTGTGGGAGGCATCCGCATGAACCCCGACCACCAGCCAGTCGCAACACTGCTTTGCCCTGCGGATCAGGTTCAGATGTCCGATATGGAACAGGTCAAATGTGCCGCTCATGTACCCGATTTTCAATTGGGGCCTGTTGTTGAACCTGCCGCTTTGGCATTTATACTCATAACTGTGCAAGCCATAAGCGTGAGGATCTTCCCTGTAACTGTCAATCACCCCTTTGAACGTCTCCTCATACCTCGGAATGAACAAAGTCTCCCTCCGTATGATCCTGCCGACAATTTCACGCGCCAACAACTCCGTCTCATTCAAATCATTGCTACCCCCATTGAAACGTGTTCCCTTTATCGAACCGGGTGAAACATTCAGAATCCTGTTCTTGCTGCCAGCCTTCTCCAACTCCACATTAAGGCTCTCCACACCATTACAGACCGCAGCCTTGGTAGCACCATAAAGTGCGAAAAGCGGAGAAGAGACAAGTCCTGCTATCGAGCCCATGACACCACAGTAGAAATCATCATCGCCCAACATCCTGTCGTAATAGAAACGGATAATCTTGAAAAGGGACACCGTGTTTACCTGAAAGCTGTTGCCAATTTCGGCAGGCACGATGGTCTCAAACTTGGCCACACGGCCAAATCCTGCTGTAATCATCAGCATGTCAATATCCTTATATTCCTCCAAGAAACTGACATCATCATTCAGCAGATTCTCCTGACGGAATGAAAGCGAATCTGCCATGGCACACGCCGCAGCATCTGGCGCAACCCTGTCAACAACAGTTACTTTCGCGCCCTGCCTTAGCAATTCCAGCGCAATGGCCAATCCGATACCATTGCTTCCTCCTACGACCAATGCCTTCTTTATCATAATTCTCCCATAATTTCATTCATGAAACAATATCTTCAGCATACGTTATTTTTGTATTTCCCTTATCACCTTCCACCACGTGAATCTCCACTTCCGGCATATATTTTCTCACCACACCGCAATCATCGGTTGCCATGAAATCCGGATCCTGCATGGCGCGGCGATAAGCCTCCGCAACCAAAGGCAGCCGAAAAGCCTGCGGAGTCTGTGCCAGCCACATCCGGCGGCGGTCAGGAATCACACACACAGAACCATCCTCCACCTCCCAAACCGTATCAGTGCTCGGAATGGCCACACCCACTGCCTCATGCGTGTACAAAGCCTCCACAACACGTTTGATGGTTTCCCCGGAAATCCAAGGCCGGGCGGCATCGTGCAACAACAGATTCAACTCCGTTTCACCCTCATACGCCCTTATGGCCGACAACGAGGACAAATAACGCTCCGAACCACCTTCCAGCAGTTGGCGTACCTTTATCCAACCATTGCGACGGACCACTTTTTCCATGTAGTCCATATAATCCGGATGTACAACAACAGCCACCTCGTCCACCAAGGCATGTTTGTCAAATGCATCCACTGCATATTCGATCAGCAGCCTTCCTTTGCATGCAAGGAATTGTTTCGGAAGCGGGCCGCCCATCCGGCTACCTGTCCCTCCTGCCAATATGACTGCTATATTTCTCATTATCAAATTCTTATTATTTACACATAATATGGTGAATACAAACAATTTATCGGAAAATCGCGGTCACTCGGTCAAAAATTCCGGTCACATAGGCGATGCACATGCCGTAGTTGGAGATTGGGAGCGGAAAATCCGCAATTTGTTTCAAACGGTTGGCAATCTGCCGGCGGGTCACCATGCAGGCGCCACACTGGATCGCCATGGCATAACCGGCCAAATCCGGCAGCGGGTCGAGCGAGGAGACATGGTCGAACTCCAGCCTTTTTCCGGTATATTTCCGTAACAGGCGCGGAATCTTCACGCGCCCTATATCCTCGCAGGAGGTTATGTGGGTGCAGGATTCCAGCATCAGTATGCGGTCTCCGTCACGCAGGCGGTCGATATGCGGCGTACCAGCCAGACAATATTCAAAATTGCCTTTCGCCCTGGAAAGCAGTATACTGAAACTTGTCAGCGGAATATCAGCCGGAAGCTGCGCATTTACTTCGGCAAAAACCTGGCTGTCGGTGATAACCAGATCGGGACGCAGACGGTCAAGGAACAGCGGCAATTCCTCCAACTGCATGGGAACCGCAATGGCATGACAATCCAGCAAATCGCGTATCATCTGCACCTGCGGCAGAATAAGCCGCCCCTCCGGCGCCTCCGAATCCTGCGGCATCACCAGCACTACAATATCACCCCGCTTCACAACATCCCCAACCATGGATGTGGAACGGTATGCCGAATCGGGGATGGCGGACACCATTGCTCGTACCAGCTCAGGAACGCCCTCACCAGTTTGCGCACTGCAGCTGCAGACCATCACGCCGTAACGCGCCTCCAGCTGCTGCCCCAAAACGGGCGACAAACCCTCCAAATCAGATTTGTTATGTGCAATCACAAAGGGTATATCCTTGGCTTCCAATTTCTCCGCTAGCCGGCTCTCCGCCAAACCCCACTGGTTGCCTGAACAAACCAGCAGGGCAAGGTCAATCTGATCCAACGTCTGCATCGTTTTTTGAAGACGCTTGGTTCCCAACTCGGTCGGATCATCCAACCCAGCAGTGTCTACCACCGTCACAGGCCCTATGCCGAAAATCTCCATGGATTTCCTTACCGGATCGGTGGTTGTGCCCGCCACCTCTGAGACAATGGCGGTCTGCTGTCCGGTCAGAGCATTAACCAGACTGCTTTTCCCCTTGTTACCACGCCCAAAAACACCGATATAGACCGCTTTGTTTCGCATTTAACAATAAGATTATAGGCTCATCTTCAAAATATTCACCTCATCTTTCCGGAGAAAGCGCCATTCTCCGCGCGGCAAATCCTTCTTGGTCAGGCCGGCATAATAGACACGATCCAACTTGACCACCTCATAACCGAGATGCTCAAAAATCCGCCGTACAATACGGTTCTTTCCCGAATGAAGCGTTATGCCGATTTCACGGCGGGATTCTCCGACATAGGCCAGCTCATCGGGTGCGATAAAGCCGTCAGCCAATTCCAGACCGGAAATAATCTGCTGGAAATCCTCCTGTGAAAGCGACTTGTCCAATTCCACCTGATAGATTTTCTTTACACCATACCTCGGATGGGTCAGTTTTTTCGCCAGTTCGCCATCGTTGGTGATCAGCAGCAGCCCTGTCGTATTGCGATCCAACCGCCCTACAGGATATACCCGCTGAGGACAGGCGCCAGCCACCAGGTTCATCACATTCTTGCGGTCATACTCATCGCTGGTGGTGGTGATATAATCCTTGGGCTTATTTAATAAAATGTATACAGGTTTTTCCCGTTGCAGCACCTTATCCCCATACCGGACCTCATCTGTCGGTTGTATCTTGGTGCCCAGTTCGGTCACCACCTCCCCGTTGACGGTCACTTCGCCAGCCTCAATGAGCCGGTCGGCCTCACGGCGCGAACAGACACCTGCGTTAGCGATGTATTTGTTAAGGCGTATCAGGCCGCGCTCCTCGTTCCATTCCAAAGAGAGCACCTTCGGCTTGCGGTCGGAAGAACGTCCCTCCTCCCTTCTCTTTTTAACAATTTCATCAATGATTGGGGAATCCTCAATGTAACGTGGATGTTCCTTCCTGCGAAAGGAGGTACGGTCTCCGAAGGAACGTCTTTCACGACGGAAGCCCTCACCCCTGTCATCATCGTGATTTCTACGGAACGGACGTCTTGGTCTCTCCGAGTCATCATCATGATCCTTGCGGAACGGGCGCCTTGGTCTCTCCGAGTCATCGTCATGATTCCTGCGGAACGGACGTCTTGGCCTCTCTGAGTCATTATCGTCATGATCCTTGCGGAACGAGCGTCTTGGTCTGTCAGATTCCTCACTGTCGCTTGTCTCACTGTCTCTCGGAAACCTTCGTTTCCACTCCCTGTCACCATCACGGTGATACCTTTTTCCGGAAAAATCCATGTTCCGGTCGTTTCTGTTTTCGTAACTCACTTTAATTTGTTTTTACAAAGAACTTAATCTGTTTCCTCACGGATGCGCACCAAACGGTGCTTTATTTTCCTTCTTCAGCGTCATGTATTCCCATCTTACGGAAAACAGATGGCGTATGCATGACGCGTACAGCTTCAAGATAAGTGTCGTCCGTCTCCATCCAAATTTTGGCGGAGGCGTGCGTATCATACAAATTTCGCGCTAAAAGCGTGCGCAACTGCCTGACTATGTTTTTTTCCGTATTAAATTCCGCCTTACGCTTCAGGTACGCAGCCTGCTGTTCCTCCACATAACGGACAAACATCTGCTCCAATGCATGGTTCCCATCCACGCTCTGCAAATCCGGGAAAATTTTGTCCAAAGTATCCTTGTATTTGGATGCAAAGCCATTCAAATAATTTATGCACTTGAATTCCATGGAATCGGTCACACCCTCAGAGCGGGCATAGTCATAAAACTCGCGCAACATTGCATCATCAACCTTGAAACGCTGGTAGAAGGTGTCAAAATCAGGATAACCGGCCAACAATTCGGCCTTGTGACTCTCCAGATACTTCATTACAAACTGGCTGAACAGATTTCGCCGGTACAGTTTATAATAATAGTCAGAAACCTTACCAGTGTCCATCGGGATAAAAATGTCGGGCATCACCCCTCCGCCACCGTAGACCGTACGTCCGCTGGCAGTCTTATATTTCAATGAATCAGGGAAATGGATACTGTCGGCATGGGTCAGTTCGCCACGGTTGTACCTGTTGATCACATCACGGCTATAGTTTTCAATATCCTCATACGACTTCTGGATACAGCGTCCGGATGGAATGTAATAGCGCGATGTTGTAAGCCTGACCTGGGCCGAATCCGGAAGCGGCATCTGTTGCTGAACCAACCCCTTTCCGAACGAGCGGCGTCCGATGATGATGCCGCGGTCATAGTCCTGAACCGCACCGGAGACGATCTCTGATGCTGATGCGGAATATTCGTTGATGAGAATCACCAGCCGACCCTCCACAAAATTCCCACGGTGTTGGGTCTGGTAATTCATCCGGTTGCCTGTCTGATTGTTCTGCGTGTAGACAGCAAGCATATCCTTGCCCATGAACTCTCCCACCATGTCAATGGCTGCCTGAAGGTAACCGCCGGTGTTGTCACGCAGGTCAAAAATCAGGTTTTTCATTCCTTGCGCCTTCAGCTCCTCCAGTGCCTGACGGAACTCGGAGAGTGTCTGCTGCGCAAAACGCTCCAACTGGATGTAACCGGTCTCCTTGTCCACCATGAAATAGGATTCCACACAATGGATAGGAATCTTGTCCCGGGTGATGGTGAAATGAAGCGGCTCCGTCTCGCGTCCACGCCGAATGTCAACAGAGACCTTGGTGCCTTTTTTCCCACGCAGTTTTTTGAACACCCATGCATTGGTGCATATTTTTCCGACAGCAACACTGTCATCAATACGTATTATCTTGTCACCAGCACGGATGCCAACCCTCTCGGACGGCCCGCCCTTTATCGGCTCGACAACGACAATGGTGTCCTTCATGATCTGGAACTGCACACCTATGCCGTCAAAATTTCCCTCCAGCGGCTCATTCATGCGGCGCACCTCCTTTTTGGGAACATAGACCGAATGCGGATCAAGCTGTTTGAGCATCTCAACAATAGACTTGTCAACCAGTTTTTCAAAATCGGCAGAATCCACATAATAATAACGGATATACTGCATCAGACGATTCATCTTCTGCGCATTGGTTTCATAGGTGCGGTTGCCTTGGGCATTAACCGCAGCGGAACAGCACAGGAAGCCGGCCAAAAGCAAAGCACGGCAAAAAAGTTTTTTCATTTGCATGGATAAAAAAAGCATTATGAATTAATACCCGGAATGGTAATCAGATGGAAAACAAGAAGAGTCCTGACGAGCAGCACCACCGCACACCCCATCATCAGAATGCCGGCCACCTGGTTAATCCGGTGCACCACATTTTCCGACAGGGCGTTGGTCAGCTTGTTGGCGAAATATGCCTTCAGAATGTCACAGGGCAGAAGCACAATCTCAATACCGGCGATGAAACATATCGCCTGCATCCGTGTGCCGCCTGCGGTACCGACCGAAATGACCGAAAGCCAGAGTATCCAAAGGAACGGGTTGACAGTGTTCATGAAAAAGCCTTTCCCCAATTCGCTGAACACCCCCTTCCAGTTGATTGCCTCGCTCAAGTCATGATCTTTCAGTCTTTTCCGTTTCGGATGCGCCTTTTTGAAGAAAAGATAAAGTCCGTAAAGCACCATGAAGCCGCTGCCCACCATGCCGAGAAGTATTTGGAAAAAACGGTTTTCCACACAGAAGCTGGCACCCCAGTAGCAGAGGGAAAGGATAAGGATATCGCTGAACGCTATCCCCACCGCAAACTGGAATCCGGAATAGAAACCCTTTGTAATGCTCGTCTGCAGGATGGCGAACAAGGCGGGCCCCAGAACAAAAATGAACGGGAGCCCGACCATCATTCCTTTAAAAAGCGACCAGATCATGGTTCTTCAGTACAATATTATCCGCAATGGTAATAGGTTTTGACAATCTCCATCATCCGTTCGGGATGCTTTTCCAATTCCTCACGGATATTCTGGTCATTGTATGATTTCAGCTTGGCCACCAAGTCGTTTATCAGTTCGGGTGTGAAGACGCCGTGCCTTTCATAGAATTCGCGGTGCTGCTCCAGAACCACTCCAGACTCATAGCAGGAGGTGGGCAGGCTCTTCAGCGAATCAGCCTTTTCACGGTTGGCCTCGTCAAAGATATTCACATCCACGTAGGTCTCCTTGGCGAAGGCCAGCGGATCCTTCATCTCGAAACCGCAGCGGGCCGCCACCACCAGACCGGCTAGGAGCAGGTAGATGTCAGCGGAGCCGTCCGGGCAGCGGAACTCGACTGTCTGCTTGAATGAGCCGTCCACAGGATTGGGCTTTTCCATAGGATTGGCGTCGGCCACCATGTCACCTTTGGAGAGCCATCCCAGCGGCACACGCACCAGCACGGAGCGGTTGCGGTCGCCCCAGCAGATGGAGGTCGGAGCCTCCTGGTGCGGCACCAGACGGAAATATGATGTCGGATTGGCGTTGCCGAAGGCGGTCAATGAAGCGGCGCACTGCATGTAGCCGGCGATGGCCTTGCGGGCGGTCTCGCTCAACACGCCGTCCTTAACATACTGGTTGACACCATCCTTGGTAATCTGGGTGTGGATGTGCAGACCGCTGCCCGCCTTTCCCACCGTAATCTTCGGGGCAAAGGTGACATCCAGGCCATATTCGTATGCCAGCTGGCGGATAATCCATTTGGCGATGATTAGCTGGTTGGCTGCATCCTCGACATCGGTCACCAGAAATTCGATTTCGTTCTGCTCATAAATCTTGTCGCCCAAGGTGAAGTTGCCCACTTCGGAATGGCCGTACTTGATAGTGCCGCCGGCCTGGGCGATATAGTACATGGCACGTGCGCGGAACTCACCGAACTTGCAGTATGGGCCCGACTCGTGGTATCCGCGTTGGTCGGTAGCGGGGAACAGCTCGTCCTTGTCGCCAACCACATAGTACTCAAGCTCGCCCATCGCCTTGAATTCCATGCCTGTGACATCCTGGAAAGATTTTTTTGCCTTTTTCAGTATGTACTCCGGGGAGGTCTCCAACGGCTTGCCGTCCTTGGTGTAGTAGGAACACATCAGGCAGAGGGTCGGGATTTCCGCAAAGGGATCCATGAATGCGCTGCGGAAACGGGGAATCACATAGAGGTCGCTGGAACCGGCCTTCACAAAGGAGAAAAGGCTGGAACCGTCCACCCGTTCGCCGTAGGAGAGAATCTGGTTGAGGTAGTCGCTGTCGGTAAGGACAAAGTTCAGCGATTTCAGCCGGCCGTCGCCCGCCACGTAGCGGAAATTCAGCATCCGGATCTCATTTTCCTCAATGTAGCGGATGATGTCCGCCTTGGTGAAATCCACAGGATTCTTGTGCAGGAACTGAACCAGCGGGTTCATACAGAAGGATTGTTCTTTGAATTGCTCCATATCGTTGATTTTTTAGTTAATATGCAAAAGTAATCATTTTTCGGATTGCTTCCGGCTTTTTCCGGAAAATATTAGTGAATCTTTTTATACATGCGTTTCCAGCGGATTTTGCCCTCACCCAATTTCTTGAACTTGTCAAGGGAGAGCCAGACAAAGGCGGCGCGTCCTGCAATGTGGTCCTCGGGCACGAAGCCCCAGAAGCGGGAATCTGCCGAATTGTGGCGGTTGTCACCCATCATCCAGTAATAGTTCTGGGCGAATGTGTATTGGTGTGCCTGCACCCCGTCAATGAAAATCTTTCCATCGCGCTCCTGCAGGTCATGACCCTCGTAATTCTTGATAATGCGGCGGTAGAGGCAGATTGTACTGTCATCCAATTGCACCGTCTCCCCCTTTTTCGGGATGCGCAGCGGGCCGAAATTGTCCTTGTTCCAGGGATAGCGCGGGTCATACGGGAAAATGTCCGGATCGGCATAGCCGGCAGTGTCCAACAGGCATACGATTCCCGTGACATTCCGCATGCTGCGGATGGCATTCACCTGCGCATCGTGCAGGCAGCCGATGTCGGCTGTAATTCCTGAATGGTAATCCTCCTCGTTAATGTCAAGACGCTGGCGCACCGTCGTATTCAACCCGACGCCGTTGTGGTTGACCTGATACAGGAACTGCTGTTTTTCAGGCTTATAAGCCTTTTCACCATTCACATACAGCACACCGTCAACAATCCGGAGTTCATCGCCAGGGACACCAACACAGCGTTTGATGTAGTTTTCACGCTTGTCGGAGGGACGGTAAACAACATCGTATTCCGCCGCCAGCACCTCACGGGCCTTGCCGGGATGGTTGTCCCACCCGTATTTGTTGAAGAGCTCAGCATAGGTGTGCCACTCCCCTTCGCACATGTAGTAGTCACCCGCATGGGCGCGAGGATGGCGGTAGGCGCGCTCCAAAGCTCGCAGCACCCCGTAATAGCTCTCGTTCTGCCGCTGCAGGATCACAGTGTCACCGTCAGGATAGTTGAAGACCACCGCATCGTTACGCTGCAGCGGACGGTACCCCGGCATACGCATATACGGCAGACGCACTATGTCCGTGTATGACTTGTGGTATTTGCACAATGGCAGCGTATGGTGTACAAAAGGGAACTGGATGAAGGTCTGCGGCACTCTCGGCCCATAGGCCATCTTGCTGACACAGAGAAAATCACCAACCATCAGTGTGCTCTCCATGGAGGAGGTGGGGATTTTGTAGAATTCGAACATGAATGTGCGGATGATATGGGCGGCCACAACGGCATAAATGATGGCATCGCACCATTCCCGCGCCTTAGTCTTTTTGCCCTCAGGCGATTCACCGGCCTCCCTGCCCGTAATCTGACGGCTGGAAAAGAGTCCGATTTCCAGCTTTGGCATTTCAGCGACCTTATGGAACACCTCCCTGCGGGAGAAACCGAGGTACGGGAAATACAGGCAGGGGAAGCAGGTTGCAGGTATCAGCACAAGGTATGAAGTTTTGCCGAAACGGCGGATGGTTTTCCATACCATCAGGAAGAACATGAAGATGGAAAGGTATGGGATTGCGATGAAGATGAGCCACCACATCGGACGCTCCAGCACCCGCAGCCAGACAATCATGTTATAGACCGGAACAATGGATTTCCAGCCCGCATAGCCCGCCTTTTCAAAAATTTTCCACAGTCCGAGGAAGGTTCCTATCAGATATATTATGGTGAACACCACCATGAACGTGATTGACAAGTCCATTCTGTTACTTAATATTCAATGTTTTAACAATAAAAACCCTCTTCGGGAACCCCCGAAGGAAAGCTGTTGCAAAAGTAGCACAAAAAATGATAACTTCCGCAATTTCTGAAAAAAAAGCCTCACGCGAGCAGATCCTCCATGGTGAAGAAACCGGTTTTGCCCACAAGGAATTCCGCCGCCGTCACCGCTCCCAACGCGAATGCCTTACGGTTGAACGACTTGTGCGTAATCCGGATTTCATCCATCGGAGAGGTGTAGATTACCGAATGGGTGCCGACCTGGCTGCCCAGCCGCTGCGAGGTGATGGAGAGTTCCGCACGGTTGTCGTTCTCCTGATTGATCCAGGAATCCTTGTGCGGCAGCGCCGCGATGATGTCCTCGGCCAGCACGATGGCGGTGCCGCTGGGCGCGTCCTTCTTGGAGGTGTGGTGGATCTCCTCCATGCTCACGTCATATTCGGCATGGGGTGCCATCAGTTTGGCAAGGTAGCGGTTCAGCCGGAAAAAGAGGTTCACACCCAGGCTGAAATTGGAGGCGTAGAAAAAGCTCTGCCCCTGCTCCCTGCACTGCTGTTCCACCTCCGGCAGCTTGTCGTACCAGCCAGTAGTGCCGACCACCACCGGCTTGTGCGCCTCGAAACAGCGGCGGATGTTTTCCATCACAACCGAAGGCATGGAGAAGTCGATTGCCACGTCCGCAGAGGCGAAGCCTTCGGCCTGCCTTTTCCAGTCCTCCTCACTGTCGATGTAGGCGACGACCTTGTGTTTGCGCTCCAGGGCGACAATCTCCACCTGCTCCCCCATTTTACCGTAACCGAGAATAGCGATTTTCATGATATGCTTTTATTAAAAATGTGTTCTAATAACGCGAACATATAACGAAATCGTATGCCTGTATGAACTTTTTTTTGGGGGAGTTCTAAAATAAAAAAAAGTTGAAAGCAGGGAGTTTTAGAAGTCCCCCCTATAGTAACGCCGCCATGTATAACGGCAGATACACGATACCATCTTTTTCCATCAGGTCGGCGGAGTGAAGTACAAACGCCGTGGAGAGCTGTTCGTTGTATTTGCGACGGAATTTCTCCAGCGAGGCGATTGTGTATTTGGTGGTGGATTTGACCTCAATAGGACAAATGTTGTGTCGGTTTGTGATGACAGGCTTCCTGACAAGAAAATCAATCTCCATCCGCTCTTCTGCATCAGTTTTTGAATATGACGAGTAGAAGTATAGTTTATGCCCGGATGCACAAAGCATTTGTGCCACAATATTTTCAACCAGCATACCCTTATTGATTTCCAGTTTGTCAAGCAGCAGTTTCTGGTAGAGCTTTTCATTTGTGATGGTGTTTTCATCAAAGGCATGTGAGATAAGCAGCCCCGTGTCAGCCATGTAGCATTTGAGGGTGAGGCTGTCCATACGCATTTTTAGTCCCACGGATGGTTCCGTGGCCGCATAGCAGACATTCACAATCCTGGCATCTGAGAGCCAGAAGAACGAACTCTCATAATCGCGGAAACGGGCCGCTTCGGAAATGTGGGAAAGGCGAAACCTTTTCTCGTGACGCTGCAATTCCGCAGGTATCTGGTCGAATATCCCTTTCACCTTGCTTTCGTAACCGACTGCATATTTTTCTATATCAGCGCGATAAAGGGACAGAATCTCCCTCTTTGCAATATCGGCATCCTCAAAGCTCCTGTTTTCAAAAAATGCCAGAACAGCCTGGGGCATTCCGCCGACAATCATATATTGGCGGAACAGGTCCATCACTTTGCGATGGAGCGGGCCTAACGGGATGCGTTTTTCAAAGCACTCCATGACAAACGGCATGGTCATATCATCGCCTGCAGCCCATAGGAACTCTTCAAAATCCATCGGGAACATGGATATGCGGTGTTCTTCAGATGGAATGACAATATCCTTGACATTGCGGTTAATGCTGACAAGCGAACCGGTTTCAAGATAGTCGTAACGTCCGTCCGCCACAAGGTATTTTATGGCTGCGCGCGCCCTTGGGTAAAGCTGGACTTCGTCAAAAATGATGAGCGAATCCCTTTCATACAGCCTGACACCAAAATAAACCGAAAGATGCATAAAGAACAGGTCAAGGTTGGTCAGGTATTCGTCAAAAATAGTCATCAACGGCTTGTCGGCTTTGTTGAAATCCACAAGAATGTACGATTTGTACTCATTGCGTGCAAATTCCTCTGCAATGTAGCTTTTTCCGACACGCCTTACACCATCAATCATGAGTGCAACCTTCCCCTTGCGGCGTTGCTTCCACAACAATAATTCATTGTAAATCTTTCGCTTCATAAGTCTAATTCACCATTCCTAACGATTCTAATGCCTATTTTCGCACGATTCCAAGCGATTTTGCCGCAAAAGTACAACTTTTTTCAATATGAATTCTTATTCGGCATAAAATTACTCTATTTTAAAAACATCCACTATATTCAAAACCATCAGAATTTTAAAACCATCCGCATACCCAGTGCCGGAGCTGTGCCGCATGCCGGAGCCATTACAGACGCATACGGGAGCGGTTCCGCTATGCAAGGCCGAACCCCAAGCGTAAGGTTGTCCGACACGTCGTATGTGGAGAAATGGGCGTCCACCATCGCATCCACAATGTTAAGGCCATAGCAGATGAAGAAGAGAAAGACCCCCAACTCCTGGTTGCGCTGGTAATGCTTCTCGTTGAACGCTACATTCTCGGTGCTCATGTTGGCAAGTTCCGGATTCAGCCCCTCCGTGGCACCGTTCAGCCGCAAACGGTATTCGTCCCTATAATAGAGGTATTTTTCATGATTGCTGTAAAGCCAGTACCCTGCACCGCCGATGACACCATAGACAATCGGAACCTTCCAATACTTTCCATTGTAAATCTGGCCGCCACCTGGAATTATGGAACATAGTGCAGCCGTTTTCGGATATTTCTCTTTTTTTGCGGAGACAAGGCCAACGCTGTCCGAAGTCTGTGCCATTTCTGCGGAAGCCCCCTTCGCCCCCACCTGCTGTGCAAGCCCGACAGGCAACAGCAGCATGCAACACAATCCCAACAGCAGACAGTTCCTCACAAGTTCCTCACCCCTTTTCCTGTAACAATGACATAATGCGTTCAAACTCTTCGTCCGAACGGAAACGAATGGTCAGGCTGCCCCTTCCCTTCAGGTTGCGGCTGACCTCAACCTTGGTTTTCAGCTGGGACGACAATCGTTCGCATGCATCCCGGTGAGCCGAAGGCAGCTCCGCCTTCACAGGCCTCGCGGCAGCTCTGACAGCCTCCTGCTGCAAGGCACGCATACGCTCCTCCACCTGCCGCACAGAGAGTCCCTTATCAAGAATTTCGTCCAAAAGCCTCTGCTGTAACGTAACATCATCCACAGGAACCAGTGCGCGGGCATGCCCCATTGTGATCCGCTGGTCGCGGAGCGC
This sequence comes from Bacteroidales bacterium UBA1195, assembly GCA_002309855.1. Classification (GTDB taxonomy): domain Bacteria; phylum Bacteroidota; class Bacteroidia; order Bacteroidales; family WCHB1-69; genus UBA1195. The sequence continues at coordinate 7,800 of DBYD01000031.1, read as the reverse complement.
CGCCTGAACCGGAAGACCCAACTTCAGCAACCGCAAGTAATTTGTTACCGCAGAACGGCTTTTACCAACCTTGTCGGCCAAATCCTCCTGCGTATAGCCGCATTCCTCCTGCAGCCTCTGCAGTGAAAGGGCGATTTCAATCGGATTCAGATCCTCGCGCTGGATGTTCTCCACCAGCGCCATCTCCATCATCTGCACATCGTCTGCGGTACGCACATAGGCGGTCACCATGGTGAGGCCGGCCATCCGGCAGGCACGCACACGCCGCTCTCCCGAAATCAGCTGGTAGCGGCCATCCCCCATGTCACGGACAGCCACAGGCTGGATCAGCCCCTGTTTTTTGATGGAGGCTGCCAACTCTGCCAAAGCCTCCTCCTCGAAAGTGTTCCTCGGCTGCCAAGGATTGGTTTCAATGGCGTCCAAAGGGATTTTCGATATGTTGCCGGCCTTGATCCTGCTTGGGGAATCCTGCGGGACAATGCTGTTTTCGGCATAATCGCCCAACAGGGCGCTCAACCCGCGCCCCAATCCGGTCCTATTCTCTTTTTTTGCTGTCATCTTTCTTCTCTTTTCCCTTGTGTTCGGAAGAGCCCAGCTGCTTCTGCAGGATTTCCCTGGCCAGGTTCAGGTAATTGACCGCCCCCTTGGAGGTTGCCTCATACATCAGTACAGGTTTCTGGAAACTTGGAGCCTCGCTCAAACGCACATTTCTGTATATAACGGTATTGAAGACAAAATTCTTGAAATGGGTCCGCACATCCTCAAGCACCTGGTTGCTCAGCCTGAGCCGGTTGTCGTACATGGTCAGCAGAATCCCCTCAATGTTCAGTTCCGGATTCAGGTTATTCTGCACAATCTTGATGGTGTTCAGAAGTTTTCCCAACCCCTCCAGCGCAAAATATTCGCATTGGACAGGAATCAGCACCGTGTCGGCGGCGGTCAGCGCATTTACAGTAATAAGTCCCAATGATGGTGCGCAGTCTATGATGATGAATTCGTATTCGGAACGGACCTCCTCCAGCATGCGGCGCATCATGGTCTCCCTTTCGGCGAAATTGACCAGTTCAAGCTCGGCACCCACCAGATCAATATGGGCAGGGAGCATGTCCAGATTAGGCACACCGGTTTTGCAGATGGCTTCCCGGATGGGTGTTTCCCCGATCATAACCTCATAGATGCTGGAACTCACCTCCTGGGGATTAAGCCCCAAACCGGAGCTGGCATTGGCCTGCGGGTCGGCGTCAATGAGCAGCGTGCGGTGCTCCAACACACTGAAACTGGCCGACAGATTAATGGAAGTGGTTGTCTTACCGACACCTCCCTTCTGATTGGCAATAGCGATTACTTTACCCATTTTCCTGTTTTTTAGAATTTGCAAAGGTAATAAAAAAGTAAATAGGAAACAAGCTGCCGTACCATAAAATATTTCTTCAAAAAGAGGCGGATGATATTGCTTTTTTTACTACTTTAGCAATTTGAAATTCATTCTAACACATATGTTATGAGAAATTTAAATAAAATACTATTTGTCAGTTTGTTATCCCTGTTTGTCATAGGGACTGCACATGCACAAATCACAAAGAGCCCCGCTGCGGAGGCTGACAAAGCCTTCAACACCTTCCAATATGTGGAGGCTGCGCAACTGTACAAGAAGGCCTACAGCAAGGTCAAAAGGAATCCGGTGGAGAAACGGCGCATCATGTTCCAGATGGCCGAATGCTACACTCTGACCCACAACCTTAAAATGGCTGAAAAACAGTACCTGAAACTGGAAAAGGTAAACTACCAGAAGGACAACCCTTTGATTTTCCTCCGTCTGGGCGACATCAACCGGCTGCGGAAGGATTTCCCGAAGGCATTGGAATACTATAAAAAGTATAAGCAGTACAATCCTGACGATCCGCGCTGCGATGACCGCATTGAATCGGCCACGCTCGCTCCAGAATGGATCAACAACCCCACCCGCGACGAAGTGGAGAACATGAAGCGTTTCAACACTCCGCAGAACGAATGGGTGCCGGCATGGGGACTGCCCAAGAAGGAGAACCAGATTGTCTTCACCTCCTCCAGGGAAGGCGGTGCTGGCGGCAAAAAGACCGACGCATGGACGGGCGAAGGTTTCTCCGACCTTTATGTCTCCAACAAGCCAAAGAGCAAACTGACGGAATTCCCGGGAGAATGGACATCACCGGTCATGCTGGACAACAGCGGCATCATCAACAGTGAGGCCAACGAGGGTGAGGCGACATTCAACGGCAAAGGCACCACCATCTATTTCAGCCGCTGCCCGAACGAAAAGAAGACCGTCTCCTACTGCCAGATTTACCAGGCCACGAAAAAGGGGAAATCCTGGGCTGACCCACAACTGATCCCGCTGGGCTCCGATTCTTTCGACTACGTGCATCCGGTCATCTCCAGCGACGAGCTGACCCTCTACTTTGTCTCCGACATGCCGGGCGGACACGGCGGTTACGACATCTGGAAAACAACACGTCCGAAAAAGAACAAACCCTTTGAAAAACCGGAAAACCTCGGCCCTGTCATCAACAGTTACGACCATGAGATGTACCCCAGCTTAGAGAACGACTCCACCCTCTATTTTGCATCAAAGGGTCATGTAAACCTGGGCGGATTCGACATCTTTGTCTCACACCTCTCCAACGGCGAATGGAGCAAGCCTGAGAACATGAAATACCCCATCAACTCCGAGGCTGACGACTATGGCATCATCTTCGACCACTCCGGTGCCATCGATGCGGTTTCAGGCTTCCCCTACCTGCGCAAGGGCTACTTCACCTCCAACCGTGAGGGAGGCCGCGGCGGTGACGACATCTGGACATTCCTGCTGCGCCCGCTCATCTTCACCCTTTCAGGTTTTGTGAAGGACAGCGTGACCCTGCAGTACATCGACGGAGCCACCGTCACAGTCAAGGGTTCTGACGGTGCCGAATACCAGACCACCACCGACATCCGCGGATACTACAGCTTCGACAAGACCAAGATCCTGCCGGAGGTGACCTACGACATCCATGTGAAAAAGAGCGGATACTACGACAACGAGAACTGCCGCGGACGCGAGACCACCGTCGGACTGCTGGAGAACAAGGATTTGAAGCATAATTTCATCCTCAACCCAATTCCGAAGGAGCCGGTTTTGCTGCCGGAAATCCTGTACGATTTGGCCCGTTGGGAACTTAAGCCCCAGTATCAGGATTCCCTGATGGGCCTGTACAAAATCATGAAGGAGAACCCCACCTTTGTCATTGAGCTGCGTTCCCACACCGACGTTCGCCCCATCCCGATGACCAACGACACGCTGTCACAACGCCGTGCCGAATCCTGCGTAAACTTCCTGATCGACTCCATGCACATCGATCCGGCCCGTCTGGTGGCAAAGGGATATGCAGAACGTGTGCCGAGAACGTTGGAGCGTGACATTGTCTCCCGCGGATACCTGTTCAAGAAAGGGACCGTGCTCACTCCGGAATACATTAGCAGCCTCTCCCCAAAGAACAAGCAGGAGGCGGCGCATGACCTCAACCGGCGTACCGAATTCATGATTCTCCGCGACGACTACGTACCCACCAACGACACTGTCTTCGCTACGGATCCCACCCAGCCGCGTGTAAGCATCATCACGCAGAAATTCATCAAGATTGCAACGGAAAACGAAGGCCAGATTGTACGTGGCGACTGCTATGTGAACAGCAAAACCTTGAAGTTCCGTATAGAACAGGATGCTGAAAAATTCACCATCTCCTATGAGCAGGCCATGAAATTCTTGAAGGACCACATCATCACCATCGCCGACTTTGAGAAGGGCGCAGCAGCAATCGTACCTGAAACCGGATACATCATCGACGGTTCGGTCCTATACATCGAATCGCTGCAGATCGGTGACGATGTGCTGGAGAATGTGGCCTTCACCGTGGTGAAGGACCAGCAGGATCCCATCATAATCGGCTCAAAGAGCTTCATTGAGGAGTTCGGCTCCTACACTATCAACGTTTCCGAGCAGAAACTGATTTTTGACTAAATAAGGCCGAAGCCACAAATACACGCAGAGACAACGCAACCTTGCGTTGTCTCTGCGTTTTAAAACGTATACATTATATATAAATATAATATGGAAGAGACACCAGCATTCTACACAAAAAATCCTTTCCTCACCTGCCGGAGGCTGACACGCGAGGTTTCGGTGGGCGGAACTGTCATGGGAGGCGGACAACCGGTACGCATCCAGTCCATGGCCAACATCCCTACCATGGAGACGGAGGCTTGCGCACGGCAAATCATCCGGTTGGCGGAGGCCGGCAGCGAATACGTGCGGGTGACCGCTCCACGCATGGAAGAGGGCCGGAATCTGGCCGCCATCAAAAGGAGGCTGGAAGAAGAGCACTGTCACGTCCCGATAGTGGCCGATGTGCACTTCACACCGGAGGTGGCGGAGGTGGCTGCGGAAATCGTGGAGAAGGTGCGCATTAACCCGGGCAACTACACCGACCGGAAAATCCTGACAGAATACAGCGACAAGGAATACCGCGAAGCCCTGGAAAAGACGGCGGACAAGCTGGTAAGACTTCTGAAGATATGCCAGCGCAACGGCACCGCCCTGCGCATCGGCGTAAACCACGGTTCGCTCTCCCCGCGCATCGTCAGCCGCTATGGGGACACACCTCTCGGCATGGCCATGTCGGCAATGGAATTTCTGGAAATATGCGAGGATTACGGATTCCGTCAGACTGTCGTTTCAATGAAGGCGAGCAATGTGCGCATCATGACCGAATCGGTGCGGCTGCTGGTCGCCATGGCGGACGCAAAAGGCTGGAACGTCCCGATTCACCTGGGTGTCACCGAAGCGGGCAACGGCGCCTACGGCCGGATAAAATCGACAGCCGGAATCCTACCCCTGCTCTATGACGGCATCGGCGACACCATAAGGGTCTCCCTGACCGAAGCGCCGGAAAACGAGATTCCGGTCGCACGTCTGCTCGCCGGTATTGCCGGGCAGAGGTGCAGCGTTTCTCCTGAACAGGGAACAGACACCGGCAAAATCGCATACGACCCATACCGTTTCACACGACGCACAGGCACGCAATGCGGAACTTTTGGTGGCGGAAAAACTGTTGTCATCAGCGGTTGGGAAGGGAGAAATCCGGAAGATTTGTCCGAAGCGGCAATGGCGGAGCTCCCGCATGTGCCCCCAACCGGCCAAATTCCGGACAACGACCAAGCCATAGTGTTGGAGACAACAGGCGACAACCCGCCTCTGGAGATGCGCCATTTCTTCAACCGGCTGATCACACAGGGATGCAACGCTCCTGTCATTATCAGACGGCAATACACCGATACGGGCTGGAACAGCTTTGCAGCAAAGGCCACGGCAGATTACGCCTCAATTTTCATTGAAGGCTGGGGCGACGGAATCTGGATTTGCAATCCGAATTTCCCTCAGGAAAAAATATATAATCTGTCACTTCAGATTCTGCAGGCATGCGGAATCCGCTTCAACCAGGCCGAATACATCGCCTGCCCCTCCTGCGGGCGGACCCAGTACCGGATTGAGGAGGCTTTAGAGGAGATAAAAAGGAGGACCTGCCACCTCCGGAACCTTAAAATCGGCGTTATGGGCTGCATAGTGAACGGTCCGGGCGAGATGGCCGACGCGGACTACGGATTCGTGGGCTGCGGAGGCGGCAAGGTGAGCCTGTACAAAGGGAAGCAGCCTGTTTACCATCAGGTGCCGCAGGAAAAGGGCATCGACATGCTGGTCCAACTTATTAAGGAGAACGGCGACTGGACAGAACCTGCAAGGTGAACGAACTCACACAAATATTGAGACAATACTGGGGGCATAGCCAGTTCCGTCCCTTACAGGAGGAGATTATCCGCTCCGCCCTGGAAGGGAAAGACACGCTGGCACTGCTGCCGACAGGCGGAGGAAAATCAGTCTGCTTCCAAGTGCCGGCCATGGCTAAAAAAGGGCTCTGTCTGGTCATTTCACCCCTTATTGCGCTGATGAAGGATCAGGTGGAGAACCTGAAAAAAAGGAACATTCCCGCCGAAGCCGTCTATACCGGCATGAACGCCACTGAAATCAACATGATTCTGGAGCAGGCGGTGAAAGGGGAATTGAAATTTCTGTACGTTTCTCCTGAAAGGTTGCAGAACCAACAGATGCAAAGCCACATACAAAACATGGACATTTGCCTGCTGGCAGTGGATGAAGCGCATTGCATCTCCCAATGGGGCTACGATTTCCGTCCACCCTACCTTAAAATTGCGGACATCCGACCGCTACTGCCACAAGGCACCCCCATTCTGGCCCTTACCGCCACCGCAACACCCGAAGTGGCTGCGGACATTCAGGAGAAACTGCGGTTCAAAGAACCCAACCTTTTCCAAAAAAGTTTTGTGCGTGATAATCTCACATACTTCGTCTTCAAGGAGGAGAACAAGGAGAAAAGGCTGCTGAACATTATCGCACGCACTCCCGGAAGCGGCATTGTCTACGTGCGGAACCGCAGGAAGACACAGGAGGTGGCGGCCTTTCTGCAACAGCATAATATCACAGCCGATTTCTACCACGCAGGACTTAATCTTAAGGAGAGGGATCGCAAACAGAATCTTTGGACCAAAGGGTACATACGGATAATTGTGGCCACCAACGCCTTCGGCATGGGAATTGACAAACCGGACGTACGCTTTGTTGTGCATCTGGATCTGCCGGACACTCTCGAGGCCTATTTCCAGGAGGCTGGTCGTGGCGGACGGGACGGCAAGCAGGCCTACGCAGTGCTTCTATACGAGAATGCGGACCTTGACAACCTGAACCGGAACTTTGAAAACAGTTTCCCTCCTCTCCCTCTAATCAGGGAGATATACAATGCTCTCGGCAGCTACTGCCAAATTCCAGTCGGCAACGGTGCCGGTGCCACCTTCCCATTCGACAATTCCAGCTTTGCGCACCAGACTGGGCACAGTCCCATTGTCACCTACAACGCACTAAAATTCATTGAACGGGCAGGTCTGATTCTATTCACAGACCCGTACCAGAACGCATCCAAGCTCTATTTCCCCTGCAACCGCGAGCAACTGTACCGCTTTCAGGTGGAGAACAAATTCTACGATCCGCTCATCAAAATGCTGCTGCGCACACACGCCGGCCTCTTCACCCAGTTCACACGTATCAATGAAGCGGAGATCAGCCGCCGGACGGCCATCCCTATGGACACCATAGTGTCAATGCTGCGGAAACTGAACGACAGCGGCATCCTTATTTATGAGGAAAAAAGCGAAAAACCGGTTCTCATCTGGCTGGAGGACCGGATGGATGGCCGCTACATGCACCTTTCAGAAGAAATTTACGAACAGCGGAAAAGGGCGGCACGGCAACGTATGGAGGCGGTGCTGCACTATGTCACCTCCCAGACGCACTGCCGGAGCAAACTGCTTGTCTCCTATTTCGGGGAAAATGATGCCGTCCGGTGCGGCAAATGCGATGTCTGCCTCTCCCGAAACAGTGCCCAACTATCCGAATGGGAGTTTGACGAGCTGCTACACAAAGTCAAGCCGCTGCTGAAAAACGAAGCACTTACCTTGGAAGATCTAATTCAAAAAACAGACATACAAGAAGATAAACTCATCAGACTTATCCGCTGGCTGCTGGATAACAACAAGGTGACCGAGGATGAAAGAAAAAATTTGCGCTGGAAGTGATTCATATTGCAAAATTGAGTACTTTTGCAGCCGCAAAAAGCCACTTTGGCTCAGTTGGTAGAGCAACGCATTCGTAATGCG
>DBYD01000036.1 GCA_002309855.1 Bacteroidales bacterium UBA1195 | reverse complement strand
TATGTATCAGGCAAATGTTTATACGATGATGGTTGCCTCGCCCTCTGATATTCAGAAAGAAATCAAGGTGGCTTTTGATGTATTAAATCATTGGAACAACTTGCATTCTGAAAAGAATAAGATAGTGCTGCTACCATTGCATTGGTCAATCAGTTCGTATCCTGCATCGGGGAAGCATCCTCAAAAGTTGTTGGATAAGCAAGTCGTGGAAAAGAGTGATTTGTTGGTATGCATATTTGGTACTAAATTAGGAACGCCTACAGATACTGAAATTAGCGGCACGGTTGAGGAAATCAAAGAACACAAGAAAGCTGGGAAAAACGTTATGGTGTTCTTTAAGTTGTCTATTGACAATATCACATCTGTTGACCCCCAACAATTGCAAAAAATCAATGATTTCAAGGAAAGCATTAAAAATGATGTTTTGTGGTGTGAGTTTACTGACACAAGTGATTTTGAAAAAAAACTTTCGGACGCGCTGCAATTGTACATTAATGACAATTGGAATAATGATTGGAGAATAGAAAGCGAACATGAGGTTCACGAAAACCTTGAGTTTTCTAATGAAGAAAAAGAAATAATAATGAAATGGGCAAAGAGTAGAAGTGCAAATTGTCATAAGATTAGTGCGAACGGTAGCGTTTGTTATATTATTGGTGGCTATCAGTATTATGTAAAAAATGGAAAAGAAGAAGCAGATTTCGACGATTATATTGAGAGATTAATGAGAGTTGGTTTTATTGAATTGGAGAAATATAATAAAGTAGGGAAGCCTATATATAAACTGAAAAAGGCTGCGTATGATTATGTGGATGGGTTGAATAACAAAGAGAAGCGAAAATGATATGAGCATGGAATTAGAGCGAATTAACACTAAAGGCAATGTCCCTGTTCCAGATGATGAGTTGATGCATCTGGCCGATCGAATTGTGGCATTGGTCGAAGATGGCAAGCGACAGTTGGCCGTTAGCATCAATCAAATTGTCAAGACAACATACTGGAATGTCGGAAGGCATATTGTAGAGTTTGAGCAACAAGGCAATGCAAAGGCAAAATACGGTACAAGTCTGCTCACACGTCTTGCCCAGATTTTAAGAGCCCGCGTAGGTCGAGGGTATAGTCGCCCAAACCTTAACAATATGCGAAAATTCTATCTGATGTTCCCAATATGTCAGACATCTGACAAATTGAATCCTCCGATAGTTCAGACATCTGACAGATTAACTTGGTCCCACATCTGCGAGTTAATAACCATAGATGACCCGTTGGAACGTGAGTTTTATCAAAATGAATGTATCTCCGAGGGATGGTCAGTGGATGTTCTTCACCGTCAAAAAGAGAGTGGTTTGTTTATGAGGCTTGCACAAAGCAAGGACAAAGAAGGTGTTCTGCAATTGGCTCATCATGGACAAAAGATACAAACAGCGGAAGACGTTGTAAAAGACACCTATACACTTGAATTTCTTGGTATTGAGGACAAAAGCCGTTACAAAGAGAGCGAATTGGAGCAAAAACTGATAGACAACATGCAAAAGTTCCTTTTGGAATTAGGCAAAGGATTCGCTTTTATTGACCGGCAGTATGCACTGACCATCAATAATGTTCATTATCACATCGATCTGGTATTTTATCACAGAATTCTAAAGTGCTTTGTGCTCATTGACATCAAGCGAGGAGCCGTGAAGCATAAAGACATAGGACAGATGAATATGTATATGGGCTATTTTGCCAAAGAAGAAAATGTGGAAGGCGATAATCCGCCCATAGGTATCATTCTGGGACACTACAAGGATGAACTTATGGTGGAATATGCCACATACGGCATGGATTCCAACCTGTTTGTCTCAAAATATGAGCTGTTCTTACCTAACAAGGAAGAATTGAGGAGATTGGTTAAGGCCATACTGAAGTGACAGATGATTGTGCCATTGAGGGAATAAATGAGGGAGTAAAACTATGAGTGAATTGAAATATCTTGGCAATAAAGACTTGCTAAAAATGAAAAAGTGGGGATTTCTTGCATCACGACAAGTGCCGAGCACTGAAGTGTTGCATTGCTACGACTGGGCAACTTCCCGCTCACAAGCTGGCGATTGCGTGGTAAGCGGTTTTAGTTCGAAAATGGAGAAAGACGTGCTGCATTTCCTGCTGAAAGGAAAAAGCCCAATAATCATGGTGTTGGCAAGGCGTATGTATGCCAAGCTACCCGAGGAATGGCGAAATGCCATCAGCGAAGGCAGGATGCTCATCGTCTCAACCTCACAAGCCATGCGTCAGTCGCGACAAACTGCTCTCTTTCGCAACCAATATGTGGTCGAGCTATGTGATACGCTTTTTTCAGTTGAAAGCACCAAATAATAAAATGGATAACCCTGTTTTCCGGAAAAAAGTCAGCCGTTTTGAAGAAAAATTTTGAAAATGGCTGATTTTTTTGAAAAGTTTGGGGGAAGTTTTGTATTTTTGCAGTCGTAAAAAACAGAGGTATGGCTTACACTAATATTATAGGCAGGACTGCGGAAATCAAGGTTTTGGAAAGGTTTCTGAAAAGCACCAAGTCGGAGTTTGTGGCGATATACGGCCGCAGGCGTGTGGGAAAATCGTTCCTGGTGGAGGAGGTGTATAAGGAGCATATTGTTTTCCGCGCTGTGGGATCCTATATCAGGGAAAAAAACGAAAAGACATACAAACAGATGCAGCTCGACCATTTTTACGAAGGGCTGTTGGATTGCGGAATGGCGGAAGAGACTTCACCTCCTGTATGCTGGCGGGAGGCGTTCCGGTTATTGAGAAGGTATTTGGAAAGCCTGCCACACAAGCGAAAAGTGGTCTTTTTGGACGAACTGCCTTGGCTGGCAGGGTCACAGGCATCGGAAATGATTGCAGAACTGGGGTATTTCTGGAACTCATGGGCTGACAGGCAGCGGAATATTGTACTGGTGGTTTGCGGGTCGGCGACAAGCTGGATGCTGGATAATGTGATCAGGGACTATGGCGGTTTGCACGGGCGGCTGACAGGAACCATCCGTCTTTTGCCATTCACACTGCGGGAATGCGAGTCATATTTCAAACGGAACGGTTTCCATCTGTCTCGCTATGAAATGGCGGTTGCCTATATGGCTTTCGGCGGTGTGCCATACTATCTGGACCGGTTGGATAAGGAAAAGAACCTGTCAGAGAACATCGATGATTTCTTTTTTAGGGACGAAAAAATCCACCAGGAGTTCAAGGATGTCTATACAGGCTTGTATGCCACATCAGAACGTTATGTGGATGTGGTGAAGGCTTTGGGGACGCGGTTCTATGGCATGACGCGACAGGAGTTGTCTGAAGCTGTGGGCATTGAACTGGGTGGAACCTTCAGCAAGATTTTGGACAACCTGCATGAGTCCGGCATTACGAGGGAGTATCCGCGTTATGGGAAGCAACGGGTGGAAACAGTCTATCAGCTGAAGGATTTCTTCTCCATGTTTTATCTGCATTTTATCTATGGAAAGGGCGTTGAAAGAGGCAATTGGAGGACCTTGCAGCGTACCCCGGCTTTCTATGCTTGGGCAGGAAACACGTTTGAAATGCTGTGCATAGGGCATCTGGCACAAATCAAGGATACGTTGCGTATTTCCACCATCAGCCGGAATTATTGCTGGCGGGGAGAAGCTCCGGACGGCACCGGGGCGCAGATAGACCTGGTGCTGGAATGGAAGGGAGAACGGACAGACTATCTGTGTGAAATGAAGTTCAGTGAACATCTGTTCACCATTGACCGGAAATATGAATTGGAATTGGAGCATAAGATAGATGCGTTTGTGAACAGCAGGCGGCATACAAAAACACATTCGGTTCAACTGGTGATGGTGACAACGGGCGGGACAGTCCGTAATGAACATTCTAAGGATGTGAACCAGGAGGTGACATTGGATGATCTGTTCAGATAATGTCATTTAAGCTAAGTATTATTTGTAAATCAAGGTTTTGTAAATATGAACTACGGAAAATTCCACAATAAGATAGTATGGATTACCGGGGCCTCGTCGGGGATTGGGGAGGCCACCGCGTACAGGATGGCGCGGGAAAACGCCACGCTGATACTGACCGCGCTTGAGGGCGATTTGCTCGAAAAGGTGGCGGAGAAATGCAAGGAGCTCGGGGCACCTGACGCTCGTGCGCTGCCCTTCGACCTGTCGCGGACGGAACAGCTGCCGCAGCTGGCGGAAGAGGCCATGAGTCTGTTCGGACGGGTGGATGTGCTCTACAACAACGCCGGGATCAGCCAGCGTGCAACTGTGCTGGATACTGAAATGGCTGTAATCCGCAAGGTGATGGAAATCGACTATTTCGCACCGGTCATTCTTACAAAGGCTGTTCTGCCCAAAATGATAGAAAATGGGGGAGGCCAGCTTGTTGTGACCACCAGCATCGCAGGACGCTTCGGTTTTCCGCTGCGCTGCGCCTATTCCTCCGCAAAGCATGCGCTGTACGGCTTCTTCGAGACGGTACAGGCGGAAAACTATGACAAAAACATCCGCGTGACAATTGTCTGTCCGGGAAGGGTGCGGACCAACATCTCCTTTTACGCATTGGAGAAGGATGGCCGCCAGCATGGCAAAATGGATGCGGGGCAGGCAAAGGGCATCACACCGGAGAAGGCTGCGGAGATCATTGTCCGTGCCATATACCGGAAAAAACGGGAGGTGCTTGTCGGCAGCACGGAACTGGTGATGGCGCGCATCAAGCAGTTCTTTCCGGGACTTTGCGCCCGTCTGGCCCGGAAAATCAAATCAATGTAGCCTTTGCGGATGTTCAGGAGGCCTTTCCCGCCGCGGCGCGGAACGATTTCGGGGACTGCCCCGTATGCTCCTTAAAGTACTTTCCGAAAAAAGACTGGTTGCAGAAGTTCAGTTCGTTCGATATTTCCTGTATGGTGAGCGAAGTGTTTGTGAGCATGTTCTTCGCCTCGCTGATCACCACCTCTTCAATCCATTCGGTGGCATGCCGCCCGCTCACCTCCTTTACAATGCCCGACAGGTATTTCGGAGTGATGTGCAGCCGTTCGGCATAAAATCCCACGCCGCGTTCCCGCCTGTAGTTCCGAGACAAATCCAGCAGGAACTGCTCCGCATACTCCTCCTTACGGTTCATCGGCTTGTCATGCTGCTGCAGGATTACCCTGCCTGCGATGTCGCAGAGTTCGTACAGCAGGCTCATAAGCAGGTGCTGCTGAATCTCCCTCATGAACATCCCGTGCGGGTCGCGATGCCGCTCCTTCAAAAAGGACTGGTAGGAGCGGATAAGGTTTATCTCCTCGTCATCCAGGTGGATGCAGGGATTCTTCCGCAAAAACAGGAAAATGTCGTACAGGTTCTGCACTTTGGGAAGCAGCTGCATTGAGAGTTCGGCTGTCATGATGACGAAACTGCAGTGGAAGTTGTCGCTCCTCACCAGCGAAATCCATTGCTCGGGCAGGATGCAGAGCAGGTCGTTGGGGCGTATTTCATAATCCTTCATGTTGATGCGAAGGGTGCATGATCCGCTGCTGCAATAGCCGATGACGGTCATCTGCGTCTGGCAGGTCTCCTCCAGAATATGCAGCTGGCTGAAATCATCCACAACAATCAGGCTCTCCTCGATGATGTCGGCCTTCACCTCGTCACGGTGCACACGCAGCTTCTCCTGCACGGTGGCTATATCCCATTTGGGGATTTGCGGTTCGTTCCTTGTCTTTTTCATGACGCTACCTGATTTCCCTTCCGCAGGCCTGCCTGTACTGCAGCCAGGCATTGCGCAGCGACGCTTTGGTCTCCGTGACTGCCGAGCAGGCGTTCTGCCAGACGCTTTGGGCCTCCAGATATTCGGAGAGGCTCACCAGTCCGGCCTCGTAATAGTTTCTGGTCTCGTTCCGGTTCTCCTCGGCCTGGCGGCGGGCATCCTCCTTGATGGCAAGCTCGTTTATAAGCCTTTCGGTCTCATTGGCGGCCTGCTTCATCTGCAGCTGCATCATCTCGCCCAGCTCCTGACGCTTGTTCTCCGCTATTTTCACCTGTATCTGCTGCTTCTTGTACTGGTGGCTGTTCTCCCACCACTGGCTCAACGGGACGGTGGCCGTGGCAAATAGGCAGGCATTGCCCATGTCGGCACCTACAATGTTGTAGTAGAAGGCGGTGGCTCCGATGCCCACCTGTGGCAGGCTTTCACCTAAAATCATTTTTGCCCTCAGCTTCTCCGCCTTCACATTCAAATCGAGCAGCTTGTATTCGTTCCGCAGCATGAGCGACTCGCCGGGGCTGTAGGCCTCCTGCATCTCCTCCGGACGGAGCGACAGCGAATCGGTCAGCTGTATGCCCTCCAGATAGGGGATGCCGATGCTCTGGCAGAGCGCCATGGTGGCAAGGGTGATGCCGTTTTCAAGGGTGTTTTTGGCGGAACGGATCTCGTTCTGCTTCAGCCGGACCTTCAGCAGGTCGGTGCGGGTGACGATGCCGGCGTCATAGGCTGCCTGCACATCGCGGGAGAGCGTGTCCAGCAGGGTCTCCAGCGAGGCGACGGTCTGCCGCTTCTCCATGAGCGAGACCACAAGCCAGTAGCTCTTCTCCACCTGTATCAGGCTGTTCTGCTCGGCCATCACCTGCTGGTATTCCGCCGCCTCCACACCGACGGAGGCCAGCTTGTTCCCATTGATGATGCGGCCTCCCGCAAAAATTGGCTGTACTGCGGTCACCATGGCGGTCGCGCCCTGGTCGATGGCCTTCACTTCCGCCTCGGCGGAGATGTTGGCGAATGCGCTCCTCAGATCAAGCGACTTGAGCAGCGTTCCAAGCATGGGGTTTGCCTCCAGCTCATCCAGCAGCTTGCTGATGTCGCCGTCCTTATACTTGAGTTTGATGTCCATCTCCGCCTCGTCACGCTCCGTGTTGAGGTCCAGCAGGGGATTGGCCATCTTGAAGGCGGCTGCGGAGGCACTGACGTTGGGGAAATACTTGGTGAAGGCCGCCTTTTTTGTCTCCTGGGCCGCCTCAACCGAAAGACGGCTGTTCTGCAGCTCCTGCCTGTTGCGTAGCGCGAGCGCCTTGCAGCTGTCCAGCGACAGCCGTACAGGGGCGGTTTGCGCGTTGCCCTGTAGAGGCAGCCAGAGAAGGCAGCAGCCGATGATTATCGGAACAATCTGTCGTTGCATTTTCTTACGTTGGTTGATTATTTCGTTCCCTTCGAATATTTTCCAGTAGGCTACCGGCAGCACCGTCACAATCAGGATGAATGAGAAGATCATGCCGAAGCAGATGATGACACCCATCGGCATCCAGAGCGTGCTGCGGCTGATGATCATCGGGATGACACCGGCGGCGGCGCAGGCGCAGGTCAGGAATATTGGGCGCATCCTCCGTTTGCCGGCCTCCAACGCCGCCTCCCTGACAGGCATGCCCTCCTGAATCTTCTCCTCCGCGTACTGGAACATGATGATGGCGTTACGCACCACAATGCCGACCAGGCTCACAATGCCAAGGATGGAGGTGATGCCGAAATCGATGCCGAATATTTTCAGTCCGATGATGGCTCCCAGCAGGCAGAGCAGGGTGGAGAAGAGCGAAAGCAGCGCAAGGCTGATTTTCTTCAGTGCATACACAAGGCAGAAGAAAATGATCAGAATCATGAGGATGAATCCGCTTACAATTTGCGGAAGCAGCTCCATGTTGGTCTCCTCAAGTCCGCCGTAGCTCCACTCAACCGAGTCGGGCAGCGAGGGGATGAAATTGCGTTTCATGTGGCGCTTGATCTCCTTCATCACAGCAGGCTGGCTCTCGCCATAGCGCAGGTCCGCACTCACTGTGATGCAGTGCACGCCGTTGCGGCGTACAATCTGAGACGGCTCCCAGCGGGGCTGCACGTCGGCAACCTGACGCAGCGGGACCCATACGCCCGGCAGCAGGGTTGGCACCAGCTCCTCCTCCAGTGAGGAGGCTCCGTTGTTGCTGCTGTCACGTTCGCTCTTCAGCTTTACGGGCACGGCATATCCGTCCTCCCACAGCGTGGTCAGCGGTGTGCCACCGTATTGGGAGGCGAGACTCAGGGCGAGTGTGGACTGCGTGATGCCTAAACGGGAGGCCTCCACCGGATCGAGTCGGATGTCGGCATAGTTCTGGTATCCATCGACATCTGTGTGTATCCAGGTCAGCCGGTCGTCAAGGGTGTGCAGGAAGGCGGTAAGGCTGTCAGCACAGTTGCGCAGCGTGGCCATGTCATCACCCTTCAGACGGATTTCGATGGCGTTCCTGGCCACTTGATAGTCCAAATGCTTAAAGCGCAGCAGGGCGTTGGGGAAACGGTGCTCCAGCGAATCGGAATATTTCTCCAGCACCCTCTCCGTGGCATGGACCGAACGGGTGTTCACAATGAACTGGGCGTAGTTTTTACCTGGCAGGCTGGGGGCGTAGGTCACCATGAAGCGGGGCGAGCCGCTGCCGTAGAAGGCGGTGATCGCCTCCACATCCTTATCTTTTTTCAGAATTGATTCCAGACTGTCGCACACTGCCACCGTCTGTTCCAGCGAACTGCCGTGCGGCAGCCGGATCTCAAGTGCGAAGCTGTCACGCTCCGCCAGCGGCATCATCTGGATATTGGTATGGAACAGGAACATCCAAACGGAAATCAGAATGGTTCCAACGCCCACACAGAGTGTGACGAAAGGATGGCGGAAACATCTCTCCAGAATCCATTCGTAACTGTTCTGCAAAGCGTTGAAAAAGCGGTTCTGCATGATGGTCGCCTTGGACTGCGGCAGGCTCGGATCCACAGGATGGATGAACTTTGAGGCCCAATAGGGGGTCAGCAGCACCGCCACCAGCAGTGAGAGCAGCAGTGCGAAGGTGAAGGGCCATGGGAAATGTTGCACGAACTCTCCGATGGGGCCTGTCATGGTGAACATGAAGGGGAAGAAGGCCAGACCCATGGCCAAAGTCGCCACCAGCAGCGGCTCAAAGTAGCTGTTTGCGCTCTGGATGGCGGACTCCTTGGGCGTAAGCCCATGTTCAATGTTATGGATGTATCCGTCAATTATGACGATGGCATTATCGACAATCATGCCTAAGACCACAATCAGGGAGGCGAGAGTCACCGTGTTGATCTCCATCTTGAAGGCGTACATGATGGCCCACGTGATTGTGATGGTGATGGGGATGCTGGAGGCGGTGATCAGGGCGGAGCGGACAGGGAAGAGCATCAGCATGACAAATATCACCACCATGATGGCAACGCCAAGGTCACGCAAAAAGGAATATACCGAGGTACTGACCACCTTGGGCAGGTCGGTGATGCGGTAGAGCTGCACATCCTCCGGCAGGCTTTTCTGGAATTTGTCCAGCTGCTTTTCAATCTGCTTGCCGAATGTGACGATGTTGTTGCCCGGCTGCATCTCCACCGAGAGCACCAGCGCATTCTCCCCATCCTTGCGGATTAAGGAGGATGGGGTCTCGTACTGCCGGCGGATGCGTGCGACATCCTTCAGCCGGATCACGTTTCCCAGCGGGTCGGACCAGATAATCTGCTCGCCCAATTCCTGCTCGTTCGTAATGGGGTTCTCGATATGGATGGGCAGGATGCTGCTTCCGTCGTCGATGCTCCCTCCGGCGGAGACAAAGCCCTGGGTGAAGAGTTCGGCCATCAGCGTCTTGCTGCTGATGCCGTAGGTGGCCAGTTTCTCCTGGTCAATATAGACGTCAATCTCCTCGCGCTGCTCCCCGTATATCTTGATGTTCCCCACTGCCTTGACGGTACGCAGGTTGTCGCACAACGCATCCATGTAGTTGTGCAGCTCCTTGTAGGTCTTGTCCTTGGATTGGATGGTGATCAGCAGGGAGGATGTGTTGCCGAAATCATCGTTGACCACCACCGCCAGCACGCCGGATGGCAGCTGCATCTTGAAATCCTTAAGCCCGTGGCGGATTTTGGACCAGACCTCAGTCTTGTTGTTCACACTCGTTTCAAGTGATACAAACACATATACAATCCCGTTCTGGGAGTAGGAATAGGTCTTCTCCTTGCATACCTCAGGATAGGTGAAGAGGAACTGCTCCAGCGGCTTTGTCACCTGCAGCTCCATCTCCTCAGGCGTGGCTCCGGGGTATACTGCCGCCACAATGCCTTCGCGCAGCGTGAATTCCGGAAATTCCTGCTTGTTCATGCCAATCAGTCCGTAGATGCCGTAGCCGATCAGCAAAACAATAATAAGGTAAATGATACGATGATGGTGCATCATCGATTCAACAAATCCGATTTTCTTCTTCTTCATGGCAGCAAAGGTTTATTGGATTTGAAGCAGTGTGTTCTCGCTGATTTTCTGGCTGCCGTCGGTGATGATGCGGTCTCCCGGCTTCAGCCCTTCGGTGACACGCACACCGTTTGCAGTGAATCCGCCGGTGCGGACAAATGTCTTGTGCGCCTTGCCGTCTATGCAGAGCCAAACGAACTCGCGTCCGTCGTTGCTGATCTGAACAGTTTTGGCAGGGATTTCAATGCAGGCACTACCGGTGTCCGCATCAGCCATCTCAACACGGCATACCATCCCCGGAAGCAGCTTCGTGTCCGGCCTTACCACCTGCATGCTTACAGGGTAGGCGTGGGAGAGAGGGTCGGCCACTACACCGATTTCAGTCACCTTTGCGTCAAACACGGCATCCAGAGCCTGCACCCTTACACGTGCGGTCTGTCCGATGCGCAACGCTGCAATCTCATTTTCCGGAATTGAGACGCTTACGGAGATGCGGCTCATGTCAAGCAGCTGCATGACAGGCTGGAAAGGCATCACATTCATGCCAGCCTCCACCTGTATGTTGCCGACGGTACCGCTTTGCGGGGCGTAGAGGCTGCAGTTCTCCAGATTCTTCCTGCTGATGTCCGCCATCGATTTGGCCTGGTTCAGCTGGGTTTGGATCTCCACCCACTTCACCTCCGGAAGGCTCCCTTTCTGATAGACACTCTCCGCACGGCGGTATCCGTCTTCCGCCCGTTCCAGTGTCACTTTGGCAGCCTCGTAGGCATTGCGTGCGGTCCTGTTGTCCAGCTCCGCCAGCAGCGTCCCCTTGGCGACCTTCTGTCCGGCCCTGACGCATATCCTCTGCAGTGCGCCGCCTGTTTCAAAGCTGAGCGTCACCGCCTTGTCAGCAGCTATTGTGCCCACATAGCTGTGGGTTTCGCCCATGCTGCCGCTGGTCACCTCCTCAACACGTACCGGAATCCTGATCTCCGGCTTTTTCCTCCTGATCTCCTCGCAGCTGCTTAGCAGTATGGCCGCTGCCGCCATCAACAATGCAAATTGTTTCATATCTGTTGTTTTTTTTTTGTTACAAAATAAAAAATCCGTCCATTAGGACGGATTCACTCTTCCAAATAATATTCCAAATTGGAAAATATTTGTCTAATTTGGAAATATTTCCTATAAAAAACGCCTTTTAGACCAATAATATTGTTCTATTCTGCCAATTTTTCAATTTTAAAGGAAAATTTGCGGTTAATCCTGCGGCGGAAAAGATAGAACAGCAGATAATAGAGGATAACGGCTCCAATGGCCGCCAATGCGGTCGCACCTTCATTACAATGTAATGAAAACATGATGATCACGCAGGACATAAGCATGATGACCGGTAGAAGGTAGGCGTAGAACACAGCCTTAAATCCGTTGCCGGCCCTCATCCGTACAAGCACCTGCTCTCCAACTGAAAAAGAGGGCGCGTTACGTTCGAGTCCCGCCTCAATGACACGCTCCGTCGCATTCATCAGTTTGCACCCGGCCTGTCCGGCACAGTGGGCACATGCATCGCCTACTGTAATTTTCACCTGAATCCTCCGTCCGTCACAATAGATGACAGTACCCTGATGTGTGATATCTGACGTTTCCATCAGAGCATCTTTTCAAGGTAGGTGCGCAGCATTTCCTCGGAGAGTGCGCCTGTCACGCGAATGGGTTCGCCCTGCTGGGTGCAGAAGAGGAAGCAGGGGATGGCGTCTATATTGAAATAGTGGGAGAGAGCCGGTTCCTTGTCAGCGTTCACCTTGTAGAAATCAATTCGTCCCTCGAAGTTCTCGGCCAGCTGCTCCATCAGCGGTGCCATGGCCTGGCATGGACGGCACCAGTCGGTGTAGAAGTCGATGACACAGGGTTTGCTGCCAAGGTAGTTCCAGGCGGCTCCGCTCCGGAAATCGTATATTTCACGGATAAAATCTTGGGTATTAAGTGTTTTGATGTGTGATTCCTTCACAGTGGCGGTATCCGTTGTCTCCGTACCCTCGGTGGCCGGACGGCTTGGAGGAATGCATGAGGCAAGGCCGAACAATGCAGCTGCGCATAAAATACAAATGTTGTGCTTCATAATTTTAATGTATGTTTTAAATGACTATTTTCCCGGTTTCTATCATGCGGACAATTGATTCAATCTCCTTATCGTTGCCGTTTGGATCATACTGGTCTTTAAGGTTATAATGCCACAGTCGCGCAATTGACTGGTAGAAGAAGGCTGTGAGTTTGCCGCGCAGCTCGTCCACAATGCGGTAGGTGGTTTTTCCCGTCTCCCGGTCAATTAGCTTCAACAGCACAATCCCTTGGTTGAAAGAGAGATTCTCTACAATTGGAGTGTACTGTTTCACAAAGGCCTTCTCCACCTGCTTCATGGTCTTTTTACGCTGTTCGTCATTGGGAATGGAGAGAAGCAGCGAATCATATTCTTGAAGTTTTACTGCGGCCAGACGAGCATAGGGATAAACCTTGATGACGTTGTTCATGAGACGCGTTTTTCTTTTCATCTCCTTGTTGCTCAAATTACCCCTGAATGAAAACACATTATAGGGCTTCAATTCAAAAAAAGGGATGGTGTCGCGTCCCTCTATGACCGCACGACAAACAATCCGGTTCGTTGCATCCTGTGAAAATGCCTCTCCAAAAGCCAACAGCATCAGTGTGCATAAAAAAAGTCCTTTTCTCATATCGTGTTTTTTTGCATTAACGATGTTGAAGGTTATTTATTGTATGGCTTCTTATCCCAAAAATGCGTATCTTTGCATTGTAAAAAAATTGGCATGGATAACATTCAAAACGACTATCAGTCAGCACTTCATGTGAATGACGGCATTCCGCAGCCGGCACAGGTGAACCCATATCTGAAAAAAAAACCACTGAAAAGGGCGCCGCAACTCACAACTTTGGAATATGTGGATGGCATCCGTGCCCATGACAGGACTGTGCTAAGCAAGGCCATTACACTGATTGAAAGCAGCCTGCCTGAACATTATGCACAGGCGCAGGAGATTATCAACGCCTGCATCCCATTTTCCGGCAAATCGGTCCGTATCGGCATCACTGGAGTTCCTGGGGCGGGGAAAAGCACCTTCATAGAATGTTTCGGAAACCATCTGATTGCCTCCGGCCATCGGATTGCGGTGCTGGCGGTGGATCCGAGCAGCGAAATATCAAAGGGCAGCATTCTTGGCGACAAGACCCGCATGGAGACCCTTTCTGTCCAACCGCACGCCTTTATCCGTCCTTCACCCTCTGCCGGTTCATTGGGCGGTGTGGCGAGGAAAACTCGTGAAAGCATCATTTTATGCGAAGCGGCCGGTTTCGACACCATTCTGGTCGAAACAGTGGGAGTGGGGCAGTCTGAAACGGCGGTCCATTCGATGGTGGACTTTTTCCTGTTGCTGACAATTGCCGGTGCCGGCGATGAACTTCAGGGCATAAAGCGGGGCATAATGGAAATGGCCAACGCTATTGTCGTGAACAAGGCGGACGGGGAGAACAGGCATCGTGCTGAACTGACCCGCAGACAATTGGCCAATGCCCTGCAACTGTTCCCCAACCATAACCAAACCGAATGGAAGACACCGGTGCTTACAGCATCCGCATTGGATGGCAGCAATATTCCGGAAATTTGGGGTATGATTTCCTCCTACATAAGCAGGATGAAGGGGAACGGCTCTTTCGGACAACGGCGCATCCGGCAATCTGAAGAGTGCCTTAAAAGCTATATTGAAGAGCGTCTTTTCAACCTTTTTTACTCCAATCCTGATGTCAGGGAGGATTTGGAACCGTTGCGGCGTCAAATGCTGGAGCAGAAGCTGAGCGCCTACACGGCAGGAGGGTTGCTAATTGACAAATACATACAGTCCCTAAAACATTAAAGAAATGGCTGCCAATTCTTTTGGTAAATTATTGACATTAACCTCTTTCGGGGAATCGCACGGTGCAGGCATCGGTGGGGTTCTGGACGGTTTTCCGCCTGGAATTATCGTAGATAAGGCTTGGATTAACCGTCAGTTACAGCGGCGCAGAACGGGAAGCCATACCGGCAGTTCCGCACGTGTGGAAGAGGATTGTGTCCGTTTCCTTTCCGGACTGAAAGATGGTCAGAGTACAGGAGCGCCCATAGCCTTTTGGCTGGAAAACCAAGATGTTTCGGATGCAGCCTATCCGGAGGGGATGTTTCGCCCCTCACATGCCGACTACACATATTGGAAAAAATACGGTTTTTTTGATCACGATGGGGGAGGCCGCGCCTCCGCTCGGGAAAGCGTCGCAAGGGTTGTGGGTGGCGCATTGGCCGCACTTCTTCTTAAACAGGAAGGAATTCACATTTTGGCATTTACACGTCAAATCGGCCCGGTCTGTTGGGAAGGGGAGAGCCGTCAGGCAAAAGCGGAGGCAATCGAAGCCAACCGGCTCTGCTGCCCGGACCAAAAGTTGGCCGAGACCATGGAGAATTATCTGCAGGAGATGCAGACGACAGGGGATACCACAGGCGCAATGGTTTCGTGTATTGTCAGGGGAGTCCCATGCGGGCTTGGCGAACCGGCATACGAAAAGCTGCAGGCCGATCTGGCACAGGCGATGATGGGTATCAATGCAGCAAAGGGTTTTGAATACGGAAGCGGGATTGGTTCCGCAGCAAGGAAAGGCAGCGAGCTCAACGACATTTGGGAGCCTGGATTCCACACCCGTAACAACCATTCGGGCGGAATTCAGGGCGGTATCAGCAATGGGGAGGATATATATTTTAATGTAGCATTCAAACCCATTCCAAGCTTGCAACGTGCCCAGCCGACACTTAACGAGGCGGGAGAGGGGACGCTGCTGCCACCGGCAGGAAAACGTCATGACTGCTGTGTTATCCCACGGGTGATTCCGGTGGTGGAATCGATGGCAGCGTTGGTCATAGCAGACCATCTGTTAATGAAAAAAGCATATCAATCATTTAGTTATAATAAAAAATGACCATTAAGGAAGCAGAAGAAAAAATTATCGGTGAATTTTCCTATTTTGAGGATTGGATGGACAAATACAACTATATCATAGAGTTAGGAAAATCATTACCACTCATCGACCCTCAATATAAAACTGATGAGTACCGGATTGAGGGCTGCCAGTCAAATGTCTGGCTTCAGGCGGAATATAGGGACAACCGGCTGCATTTCACCGCTGATAGTGATGCAATTATTACTAAAGGCATTATAAATCTGTTAATTAGAGTTTTATCTGACAGAACGCCTCAGGAGATTCTTTCAGCAGATTTGTCATACATTGACGCTATCGGACTGAAAAAACATCTGTCGCCGACACGCTCCAACGGATTGTTAGCCATGATTCAGCAAATTAAAAGGTTTGCGATTGTATATCAAGCAAAATCACAACAAGATGAAAGATAAGGAAACGCTGAAGGCCGATATTATAGAACGGTTGAAAAAAATATATGACCCGGAAATGCCCATTGACATTTGGAATATGGGACTGATATACGACATACGCATTGACGAACACAACCACGCGGAGATATTGATGACTGTTACGGCTCCAAATTGTCCGGTTGCGGAGACTTTGCCGGAATTTGTGAAATCTGAGGTTGAATCGTTCGTGCCGGAGATTAACGGCGTTGATGTCCGCATAACATTCGATCCGCCATGGGACATGGCGATGATGTCGGAGGAGGCAAAGACACAGCTTGGTTTTGATTTCCTGTAATCATCACAATTATGTTAAAACTATTATATTAAATAATTGTACTACTGTATTTTATATTTGTTATATAATTTATATTATGTTAAATAGAAAATAATGGGAAATAAACCGCAGCATATTTTGTCAAACAATTGTTGTTATGTCGCGGTTAAATAGTTATTTCAGACCAAATGCCTTTCGGATTGTTTCAACAGCATCGGTCTTTTCCCATGCAAAGAATGTGACATCCTTATAATGGTGCGGAATCCCGTCCACCATGCGTGTGACTGTTTCCTCATCTTCATAAAACACTTCAACCTCTTTGTCGTAAGTGTCACGACCAAAATGACCGTATGTGGCCGTGGGCAGGAAAATCGGGTTTTGCAGTCCGAATTTCTGGCAGATGGCATATGGACGAAGGTCAAAAATCTTCTTAATAACCGATACAAGTTCTGCATCCGAACAGATTTCCCCCAGGCTGTTTTTGGCATGGCAGCTGCCGAAGGTGTTCACATACAATCCGACCGGTTCCGCTATGCCGATGGCGTAGGCTATCTGTACAAGCACCTCGTCCGCAACTCCGGCGGCAACCAGGTTTTTGGCTATGTAGCGGGCGGCGTATGCGGCAGAACGGTCAACTTTGGAACTGTCTTTCCCGGAAAATGCACCGCCTCCATGTGGGGCTTTCCCTCCATACGTGTCCACAATGATTTTGCGGCCGGTAAGTCCGGTGTCGCCATGCGGGCCGCCTATGACAAACTTCCCAGTCGGGTTCACATAGAGCTTGTAACCGGTGAACAGCTGCTGAACGTTTGCCGGACATGTGGCTTTTACTCTGGGGATAAGTATCTCCTCCACATCCTTCCTAATCGTGGCCAACATTTCGTCCTCTGACGCGGAAAACTCGTCATGCTGGGTGGAAAGCACAATAGTGTCAATGCGGACAGGCCGCCCGGAAGTTTCGTACTCCACAGTCACTTGCGACTTGGCATCCGGACGGAGATATCTCATCTGCCTCCCCTCCTTCCGGATTGCGGCCAGTTCCTGTACTAATCTGTGTGCCAATTCAATTGGTAACGGCATGTAGTTGTCCATCTCCTTACATGCATAACCGAACATCAGACCCTGGTCACCTGCACCCTGCTGTTCCTCTTCACTACGCTCCACCCCTTGTGTGATGTCAGGCGACTGCCCGTGAATGGCGGAGATTATGCCGCAGGAATTACATTCAAACATGTACTCCCCTTTGGTATAGCCGATATTTCGGATTACCTGTCGGGCCGTCTCCTGGATGTCGACATAGGAATGGGTTTTTACTTCTCCGGAACAGAATACCAATCCGGTGGTGACCATGGTTTCGCAGGCCACTTTTGCTTTGGGATCCCTCCGCAGGAATTCATCCAGCAATGCGTCAGAAATCTGGTCCGCCACTTTGTCCGGATGCCCTTCGGAAACGGATTCCGAGGTGAACAAATAATTCATTTTCTTCTTTTAATTTTATAAATATGGTTTCAACCTTTTGATACCGGTCTTGCGCAATTTTTTCAAGGCCTTTTCCTTCATCTGGCGTGCAGCCTCGCGTGTGAGATTGTACTTTTCCCCGATTTCGTCCAAAGTGTATTCGTGTGCCATGCCGATGCCGAAGTACATGCATATCAAATCCTTTTCCTTCGGATCCAGCACCTCCAACGAACGGTTGATTTCCTTTTCCAGCGATTCCTGCAACAGAGGCGCATCAGTGTGTCCGCCTCCATCGTTGCTGATGAAGGTGTCGATGAAGAATGTGTCGTCCTCATTGTTGATGGGTGCGTCCATGGATAGGTGCCGGGCGGAAATCTTGATAATCTCACCGATTTTCTCCGGAGTCATGTCTATCACCTCCGAAATCTCCTCAATCGTAGGCGGACGGTTGTAAATCTGCTCCAATCGGGAAATCTCCTTTTTGATGCGGTTGACCGCACCCAATTGGTTCACCGGAAGCCTCACAATGCGTGACTGGTCGGCGATTGCATGGGAAATGGATTGCCTGATCCACCATACTGCGTAGGAAATGAATTTGAATCCGCGGGTTTCGTCAAAACGCTTGGCTGCCTTGATCAGGCCGAGATTCCCTTCGTTAATCAGATCCTGCAGACCCAACCCTTGGTTCTGGTATTGTTTGGCCACAGAGACCACAAAACGGAGATTGGCTCTTACCAGTTTGTCAAGTGCCTCCTTGTTTCCCGCCTTAATTTGCTGGGCCAGCTCCACCTCTTCATCCGGTCCGATCATCTGTTCCCTGCTGATGTCCTGCAGGTATTTCTCAAAGGAGCTGTTGTCCCGGTTTGTAATAGAGTGTGAAATTTTTAATTGCCTCATAGCGTATTGTTTAGTGAATATCTTAATTATAAGGTCATTTATAGTGTCAAATTGTAATAATGAATGAAACCGCTATTGGGATAGAAACCTTCAATAAGTACATTCCCACGTCTGTTTCCCAAAATGGTTTCAAGATCTTCAGGACGGTACACCGGTTTCCGGTCTACAGAAAGAATCACGTATCCGTTCTGAACCCCTGCCCTTTTCAGCAGTCCGTCATCCAAACGTGTGACCATCAGCCCATGATCAACCTGATATGCCTGTTTGACCTGCTGGGTCAGCGGTTGGAATTCCGCACCCAACCGTTTAATCACAGCAACACCCTGATTAACGGATTTCACACGACCATATTGCTTCAGTTCAGCCACCACTTTTTTCACCACATTCACCGGAATGGCGAAGGAATAGCCGGCATAGGAGCCTGTGTTGGAGGCGATGGCCGCATTGATGCCTATCAGTTTCCCCTGCACATTGACCAGGGCACCGCCGCTGTTGCCGCTGTTTACAGCCGCATCTGTCTGGATGAAGGTCTCCACCCGGCTACCGTTCCCCAAAATGTCCAGGTTGCGTGCTTTCGCACTTACAATACCTGCTGTCACGGTCGAATTCAAGTTATATGGATTCCCGACCGCCAGCACCCATTCACCCAGACGAACCTCGTCCGAATTGCCATATTCGATATAATCCAGCCCTTTTGCATCTATTTTCAGCAGTGCGAGGTCGGTCGCCTCATCTGTGCCGATAATACGCGCCTCGAATTTCCGTTGGTCGTTCAGGGTGACGGTCACCTTCTGCGCCTCCGCCACCACGTGGTTGTTGGTCACAATGTAGCCGTCCTCCGAGAGGATTACACCAGAACCGTAGGCCTGATAGACCTGCGGCTGTGCCTGAAAATTGAAGAAATTAAAGAAGGGATCGGAAAAGAAGTTGTCCCACATGCTGTTTTTCTGCAGCATTTCGGCATTGATATGCACCACTGTGTTGACGGTGTGCTCTGCCGCTGGGGTAAGGTCGACCAAAGCCGGTCCGCCTGGACGTGGATCGCGTTGTGCACAGGCGCTGCCAATTGTGGAAAGAAAAATGCAAAGCAGCAGCACCATTGTATGGCTGGCATGATTCGGTTTCATATTAACAACCCTTTTTTTCATATCCGTTGATATTTGCTCTTTTCGCATGTTATCATTTACGTTTTTTTCTGCACTAAGTTCACTTTTTTCTAATAATTTCCGCTCCATTTTCGCAGAAACCACTCTCCGCCCAACAATAGGATAAGAATTACCCATGCTCCAATGTGGTCAAGCAGCGGGTGGCTCCTTTTGCTGTAGTGGGCCAACGGCTTGATCTGCTCATTGGAACGCAATTTTTTCTCCAAATTCCGGAGTGATGCAGGTGCCATCATCTCACCACCATTTATGGAGGACAGATTCAGTAACAACTGGTGGTCGGCGGTCAGGCTGACGGCTTCCGTACGGACGGCCTGCACATAAAAATGCCCGGTTCTGCGCATTGTTGTTCCCTGCCAGTCCACAGAAGCACTCCACTTGTATTCCCCTTCAGGCAACCGTCCCAAACTTGTCTGGTAGGCCTGTAGGGTGCGGGAAAAAAGATATTCGTGCTTGCTGTTGTCCGTCAAGGACTGTAACTCCAGCCGCACCTCCGGACGGTTGTTCAGGGCATAGTTCCTGTCATATACTTCCGCATCCAGACGGATCTCCTCGTTTTCCCCGTACACCTCCTTCCCTTTGACCCGGAACAGGCTTTGATCCTCCCTGGTGACCAGAAATTGGAAAACTTGTCCGATCAGATGGTCAAACGCCAGATGGTTGCCTTCGTGCAAATAATTGTGGATGCGCCAGCGCCACCATCCTTCACCCAAAAAGACCGCAGTCTTCCCCTGTGGGCCTTCATTCAGAAAAAAGAGCGGATATCTGGTGGAAATGCGGTTTATCTTCTGATACAGGCAGACGCTGGCCGATGAGGAGAGCTTATAATTGCCGAACGGCAGCTGTAAAGGCGGAAAATCAGGCAACATCCGGACAAAGTCGTTGGAAAGGGTGAAATCGGCAAAATCGGGGTTCAGCACGGCATATGCATCGTTTTGCAATTCCTTGTCCCGGCCGAGCTGCAGTCCGCATCCGGCGGGCAGGCGTACTGTGCCTCCAGAGAGGTCACCCGGGAAAAAGAGAAGGCCGGCACCGTTTTTGGCAGCATTCTGCAGCACCTGCTCCATCGGCTGGCTGGCGGTCGGGAGCTGGTGCAGGATGTACATCGCATACGGCTGCGCACCTGCCTTGAAGTTTTCTACAGAAAAACTCTCCACCTCATACAGTGGGTTCTCCTTAACCGCCTCCGAAATGGCAGCCACATCCGGATGCGGCGCACGGTAGATTATCGCCACTTTATGTTTCTCGTCAAGCACTTTGACAATAACATCTGTCGTGTTGTTAGCAATGGTGTATTCCCCCTCCACCTCGGAAAGGCGGATACGGTAGTGCAGGTACCCCGTCTCGGTGGCCTCTGTGTTCAGCCGTACCCATTCTGAATAGTCGTTGCGGTTGACCGATAATTCTTTTTCAAAGATTACCTGTCCCTTTTTCAGCACCTGCAAGTGGGTCTGTTTCCCTTTGAGACGGTTGGCCTGTACCAGGATTTCAATCGGGAAAAAGTTGTGCAGATGGACGTTCCGGCTACAGCGGGTCTTAGCGATGCGCAAGTCGCACACCTCCGATGTGTCCCCCAATGCAACAGTATAGATGGGATATTTGAGCCGTTTGGCGGTATAGAGCGGGTCCTCCCCTTCCGTGCAGATGCCATCGCTTAGGCAGATGATTGCCCCGACATTCCGATTCAGGTAGCGCTGTTCCATTTGGGAGAAAAAACGGGCAAGATTGGTGGCCTTTTCCGTAAAATCAGGAGTGTCTCCCCTTCTGACTGAATCACCGATCAGGTAGCAGTCCACATCGTAATCCCTGGACAGCCTTTCGGTCAGCCAATGCAACTGTTTGGGATATTCGGTGCGATAGTAGGCGGAATCCTTTGTGAGCACGATGGATTCGGAATTGTCGATGCCAAACAGAAGCACAGGTTTCTCAACCTCCTTGCTCCTGCCATCCACCACAGGACGCAACAGCAGGAAGCAGAGCAGCGAAACCGCAAGCATCCGGATGATGAAAAGCAGCCGCTTGACCTTCACTGGATATGCGTAGCCATGTTTGTTCCCGTACAGCAGGAAGGCATAGGCCGTTCCGACTGTCAGGCACAAAGGGATAAACCATAATGAATATGTACTGCTCACGTTTTAAAATCGCTTTTTATGGATATGTAAAACGTGAAATTGAGGAATTATTGTGCAGGGAAACAAAAAAACATCATAAAAAAGAGGGTGTCCCAAAAAACATTGGAACACCCTCTTTTATGCAAAATATTTTTTTTTATCGGATGGCGTATGGGAAATCCTTCCCCCAGAAGCCGGCGGCATCGCCCAACTGCTCTTCAATACGCAACAGCTGGTTGTATTTGCAGATACGGTCGGTGCGGCTGGCTGAGCCTGTTTTGATAAGTCCGGTGTTGAAGGCCACAGTAAGGTCGGCGATGGTGGTGTCCTCCGTTTCACCTGAACGGTGGCTGATGACCGCTGTATAACCGTTGCGTTGCGCCATGAATATGGCCTGCATGGTTTCCGTCAGGGTGCCTATCTGGTTGAGTTTGATTAGGATGGAATTGGCTACCTTACGTTCCAATCCCATCTGCAACCGTTGGATGTTGGTGACAAACAGATCGTCCCCGACAAGCTGCACATGGTCGCCAATCTTGTCGGTCAGAAGCTTCCAACTGTCCCAATCGTCTTCAGCCAGACCGTCCTCAATGGAGACAATCGGATATTTTTTTGCCCAGTCCACCCAATAGTCCACCATCTGATCCGGGGTCAACACCCGCTTGTCAGACCATTTGAAGTTGTAAGTGTTTGTCTTTTCGTCATAGAACTCGGAGGATGCCGGATCCAAGGCAATGGCCACATCCGCTCCCGGTTTCAGTCCGGCCTTTTCAATGGCTTCGAGCACCACTTCAATAGCCTCTTCATTGGAACCCAAATTTGGGGCGAACCCGCCTTCATCACCGACATTGGTGGATTGTCCGCGTTTTTTTAGCACTGATTTCAGGGTATGGAATACTTCCACGCCCCAACGCAACGCCTCACTAAAACAGGAAGCGCCAATAGGCATAATCATGAATTCTTGAAAATCAATGGCATTGTCGGCATGTTTTCCGCCATTGAGAATGTTCATCATCGGAATTGGCAACCGATGGGCGTGAATGCCGCCCAGATAACGGTACAAATCCATGCCGTTTTCCAACGCAGCCGCTTTGGCACAGGCCAAAGAGACACCTAAAATGGCGTTTGCACCGAAATTCCCTTTGTTTTCCGTCCCGTCCAATTCAATCATGCGGGCATCAATGAGATCCTGACGGTCCACCGGGTATCCGTTCAGTTCTTCCGCAATTGTCTTGTTGACAGCCTGTACTGCCTTCAACACACCTTTCCCCTGATAAAGACTTTCGTCCCCATCCCTCAACTCCACCGCTTCGTGAACACCCGTAGAGGCACCGGAAGGAACGGATGCGCGCCCGACGGCGCCGGCTTCCGTATAGACATCAACTTCCACAGTCGGGTTTCCTCTTGAATCCAGGATCTGTCGTCCTGCAATGTGAACAATTCTACTCATCTTCTTTTTTCTTTATAGTTACAATTTAAATCTACATTATAATAATTTGGCAAGGCAACGTTGCAGGGCATCCTCCCAATGTGGGATTTCAATCTGCAGTTCCTCCTTGATTTTCCGTTTGTCCAGCACACTGTAATGCGGACGGACAGCTGCCGTAGGATATTCAGAGGTTACAATAGGCAGAACCTTGCAGCTTTCCGACACCGATGCGATAATCCGTCGGGCGAAATCATACCAGCTGCAGACCCCTTCGTTGGAAAAATGATATATCTGTACATCATTGATTTCATGGGAAATTTCTGCAAAACGCATAATCACTGCCGCCAAATCCGCAGCATAGGTGGGTGTGCCGATTTGGTCAAACACAACCTTCACCACAGGACGCTCCTGCCCTAAGCGCAGCATGGTCCTGACAAAGTTATTGCCGAAGGAGGAATAAAGCCAACCGGTGCGGATAAGTACCGCCCGCTTTGCATTGGCCAACAATGCCTCCTCGCCTGCCCGTTTGGTCCTTCCATATACGGAAACCGGATTACACCGGTCAGTTTCAAGATAAGGCCTACATGAGGTGCCGTCAAACACATAGTCGGTTGAAATGTGAATCAGCAAAAAACCGTATTCGTTGGAAAACTGTGCCAACAACTCCACCGCATGACTGTTGATGGCATCCGCCAATGCCGCTTCGCCTTCCGCCTTGTCCACCGCAGTGTAGGCGGCGCAGTTTATGACCACATCCGGCCGGACCGTATCAAAATGGTGTCGCAGGCTTTCCTGAGATGTGATGTCCGTATCCGCCACATCGGAAAAAGTGAAGTCAAAATGTGTATATGTGGCTGATAAATAGTTTATTTCACTGCCTAATTGCCCATTTGCCCCTAAAATGTCTATTCGCATTCGATTCGTTCAAATAATATATTTCAAACTTGCAAAAGTACAAAAAAAGGGGAAATGTTTTGCTGTTTTTTCTCAAAAAAAATGATAATTATTTTTGAGACTCATCAGAAAGGAATGGGGACAAATCAATGCGGTGAAAACGTGCTGGTGTGTTGAATCCGCCCCGACGGAACGATTCGTTGGTCAGAAAATATCGGTAACCGCCCTCCCCTGCAATTGCCTCCACCTGATGGAACGGCAGCTGCAACGCAATTTTCCGTTTGTTTCCTGAGAAGAAACGGCACCCCTCATAATCGTATAATAACAACAGAAAAGGTTGCAGCAGATTTGAATATCCACACAAAACCACAACGTTGTTCTCCTCATCCAAATCGGCTCCGGTAACAAGTCCTCCCACCGCATAGCTGTCCACAAGCCGGGCCTCATGTTTCCCCGGCGTTTTAGGCAGCGCATAAAGCATGGTTTGGAGACCTGTCCACTGTTTGGTGAAAATGTACAGGCTGTCTCCGGAAGCGATCATTGCCTCACAGTCCCAGTCGGTGCTGTTGGCAGCCACAGGCATTGTGTCGGTCTGTTCCGGATAGGAAAAGGCAATGGTGTCCACCTTTGGCATCATCTCTTGCAGCGTAGACTTCAGGATGCGAAGGATGTGCAGGTCGTTCCGGTTGCCATTCCCGTTGTTGCCGAAATCACCCAAATAGAGGTACAGGCTGTCAGCAGTGACATCCTCCATATCCTTGAAACGGATGCGCAGCCATGACATCTCCCCTGTAATTTTTGCTGTGGCCGTATCCAAACGGTACATGCGGCCTTCGCGATGGTCATTGTGGGTGTACAATCCGCCCTCCATGCAGACCAGGCCGGAACTGCTGCTGACTGCGGGAGGAAGTTCGGTGGTGAAAAAGGGGGTGACCGTGGCACTTGAATAACGGCAGCTGCCATCGTTGATGGTTGCTGTAGCATTGTAATTCTGTGCCCTTGGATCGGTGCAACCCCTCTCCTGCGCTTGCAACGGCTGTGCGGCAATAAGCAGCGCACATACTGACATCTTAAATGTCCGTGTATTCATAAGACAGTTATTTAAAAATACTGGAAGACTTGACATCCGGTGCAATCTTGCTTATCAGCCCCTGCAGCACGCTGCCCGGACCCAATTCCACAAAATGGTCGGCACCATCGGCCACCATGGCCTGTACGCTCTGGGTCCATAGGACCGGGGCGGTCAGCTGCGCCTTGAGGTTTTTCCGGATTTCACCTGTGTCGGTTGTCGGACGGGCGGTGTAATTCTGGTAAATCGGACAGATTGGGACTTGCAGTGTGGCCCTATCAACCGCCTCGGCCAGTTCAGCACGTGCCGGTTCCATAAAGCGTGAATGGAATGCTCCGCTGACTTTTAGCGGCAGCACCCGTTTTGCACCGGCCTCCTTCATGCGGACTGCCGCCTCCTCGATGCCTTGCCTGGAACCGGAAATCGCCACCTGACCAGGACAATTGAAATTGGCGGGCAAAACCTTTTCGGTGATCTCCATACATATTTCAGTGACCTTTTCATCCGGAAGCCCCAGCACTACAGCCATGGTGGATTCCTGCATTTCACAGGCCTTCTGCATGGCTGTTGCCCGTTGTGCGACCAGACGCAGACCCTCCTCAAAGGAGAGGCAGCGGTTGGCCACCAACGCCGAAAACTCACCCAACGAGTGGCCTGCCACCATATCCGGATGGAAATCCTCCACACCATACAACGCCAAAGCGGTGGAATGCAGGAAAATGGAAGGCTGGGTAACCTTCGTCTGCTTCAGTTCCTCCTCCGTCCCAGAGAACATTATGTCGGTAATACGGAAGCCCAATATCTCATTCGCTTGTTCAAAGAGCTGACGGACTTCTTCTTTTCTGTCATATATTTCTTTGGCCATGCCCACATATTGTGCACCCTGGCCTGGAAACACATACGCTGTCTTCATATATACTTCTTCAATACATTTTAAATTGGTATGGTCAAATATGTACCGCTTTTCCATACGCAGCTTCAACCGCCTCCTTCACCGCCTCAGACATGGTCGGATGCGGATGTACGGAGTTCAGCAGCTGCGTCGCGGTCATATGCAACTTGCGTGCCACAACAGCTTCTGTAATCATCTCTGTCACATTGTCTCCAATAAGATGGCAGCCAAGTAGCAGGTCTGTTTTGGCATCGAAAATCACTTTGACCATGCCATCGCGGTTACCTGCGGCGGTAGCCTTTCCGGATGCGGTGAACGGGAAACGGCCAACTTTGATTTCGTATCCGGCCTCAAGTGCCTTCTGCTCGTTCAGCCCGACGGAAGCCACTTCCGGCGTGGTGTAGGTGCAGCCCGGAATATTGCCGTAATCTATCGGCTCGGGCTGATGTCCGGCAATCTTCTCAACACAGATATGCGCCTCCTGCGAAGCCACATGGGCCAAGGCGGGACCATGGACAATGTCACCGATTGCATAGACCCCTTCCACATTGGTACGATAGTAGTCATCTACAACCACCTTGCCTCTTTCCACCTGGATGCCCAAAGCCTCCAAACCGAGATTTTCGAGGTTGGTCTGCACACCGACGGCTGAAAGAACCACATCGGCATCTATCTGGATTTCCTTTCCCTTTTTGTCCTTCACATGCACATGGCAGCCATTCCCGTCAATATCGACCGTTTCCACGTTGGCTTCGGTCATCACCTTCATGCCCTGTTTGCGGAAGGCCCGGTCCAACTGCTTGGCAATCTCCTCATCCTCCACAGGAAGAATGTGCGGCAAAAGTTCTATCAGTGTTGTCTGTACGCCAAGGCTGTTGTAGAAGAAGGCAAATTCGCTTCCGATGGCTCCACTCCCTACCACCACCATGGATTTTGGCAGTTCCGGAAGTGTCAGCGCCTCGCGATAGCCGATAATATGCCTGCCGTCCTGCGGCAGATTGGGCAGCACGCGGGAACGGGCACCTGTGGCCAAAATGATGTGCTTGGCTTCATATTGATTCACAATACCTTCTGAACCGGTCACTTCCACAATATGGTTGCCGGCAAGTTTACCGTTTCCGGCAATCACCTCGACCTGGTTCTTTTTGAACAGGTAATGGATTCCTTTGCTCATGGTGTCTGCGACACCACGGCTGCGCTGCACGATGGCCGGAAAATCGGGCGCCACCTCCCCTTCAACCTTCATGCCATAGCTTTCTGCATGCTTCATATAATTGTATACTTGCGCCGATTTCATTAGCGCCTTGGTAGGAATGCAGCCCCAATTCAGACAGATGCCGCCAAGTTCGGCGCGCTCCACAACAGCGGTTTTCATTCCGGACTGAGCCGCTTTGATGGCAGCGACATAACCGCCGGGGCCGCTTCCAATTACTATCACATCGTATTGTTCCATAGGTCACTTTTTTTAAACATGTAAAGAGAGTGCAAAAATACACTCTCTTTACAAAGTATTAAAACTCAAAAAATTACATATTAATAATGTCACACCAGCCAAAAACATCCTCCGCTTCACCGTATTGGATCTGCTGCAGGGCCGTATAGAGCTTTTTGCACCATGGACCAGGCTGCCCGTCTTTGGAGATGACATAGGATTTGTTGTTATCAGGATCGTCAATCCGCTGGATGGGGCTGATGACCGCAGCGGTTCCGCAGGCTCCGGCCTCCTCGAAGGTCTCCAGCTCCTCAATTGGGATGGGACGGCGTTCGGTCTTCATGCCCAGATGTTCGGCAAGCTGCATCAGAGACTTGTTGGTGATGGATGGCAGAATGGATGTTGATTGCGGAGTGATATAGGTGTTGTTCTTGATGCCGAAGAAGTTGGCGGCACCAGCCTCGTCAATAAAATGTTTTTCCTTTGCATCCAGATAGAACTCGCAGGCATATTCGCCACCATGGCAGGCTTCAGTATGTGCGCGCATACTGGCCGCATAGTTGCCGCCAACCTTGTAGATGCCAGTGCCGAGTGGAGCTGAACGGTCATATTTGCGGGTAATCACATAAGGATTGGCAGTAAAGCCTCCTTTGAAGTAAGGCCCAACCGGTGTCACGAAAATGACAAAAAGATATTCGTTGGCAGGCTTTACACCAACCTGGGCGCCTGTGCCGATCAGCAGCGGACGAAGGTAGAGCGAAGCACCTGTACCGTAAGGTGGAATGTAGTCCTTGTTCAGACGTATGACCATTTCAACCGCTTTGCGGAAAAGTTCAAGCGGGAATTCGGCCATCATGATGCCGTGTGAGGTCGAGGCCAGACG
This sequence comes from Bacteroidales bacterium UBA1195, assembly GCA_002309855.1. Lineage (GTDB taxonomy): Bacteria > Bacteroidota > Bacteroidia > Bacteroidales > WCHB1-69 > UBA1195. Next base: position 11,886 of record DBYD01000036.1, on the reverse strand, counting down.
CTTGGCGTTTTCATCCATGCGGAAGACGCGCACTTTGCCGTCCTTGCCACGGAAAGCCTTCAGCCCTTCGAAACCCTCCTGGCCGTAATGCAGGCAGGTGGCCGCCATGTGGATGGGAATCTCCTCGGAGGATGTGACCTCCAGTTCGCCCCATTTCCCGTCACGGTAGTAGCATCTCACATTGTAGTCGGTTTTCAGGTAACCGAACGATAAGTTTTTCCAATCAATGTCTTTCATGATAATTGTGATTTATTTGATTATTATTTTTTTCTGTTTAAGGAAGATTACACTCTTCCGTCCGTATCAGCACACCGGTGGAGTCGTAGAATTTCCAGATGCCGACCCGCCTGCCGTGGTCATATTCTCCGCTGTAGAACAGCTTCCCGTTGGGATGCCACACCTTGTAGGTGCCCTGCCATTGTCCGTCGCAATATGTTCCCTCACTGTTCTTGTTGCCGTTCTCATACCAGCTTACCCAGACACCGTCCGGTTTTCCGGTTTCATCAAAATTTTTCTCCATGTATTTTTTTTCCCCAGGGAAATAATGAATCTCCTTGTGCAGTATAGCACTATCGTTCACAGTGATGTATTCCCTCACCACCCGGGGTCTGTTGTCCGCGTAACGGCTGACCACACGTTTTTCCACCGGTTGCCTGCAGGAAACCACCATGCTGCAAAGCAGTGCAACCAGAATTCCAATCCGCAGTCTATTCATGTTTTCCGTTATTTTTTTCATAGGAACGGTTCAACTCGGCAATCACCTCTTCTGTGATGTCGAACTCGGGACTCGCATAGACGACGGCCGAAGCGCTTGAGGTGGCTAATACATATTTCGCATGATATTTCTGTCCGTTGATGCGGGTGGTCACGTTGATGATGGAATCGGCAATCTCCTTCTGCACCGAGGCCTGCTTGTTGGCCAGGATGGTGGCATATTTCTCCTGCAAGGCCTTCAATGTGGCCGCTTCCTGGGTGAGCTGGGCCTCCGCATTCTGCATCTGTGTCTTGGTCAGCACCTGGTTCTGCACATTAATCTGGTAGTTCTTGTATTTCTCCTCCAACACAGCCTGCTTTGACTGCAGTTCCTTCTGGTAGCGTGAGGTCTCCTCCTCCAGGTCATCGGTAAGGATTTTAACCAGCACAAAACGGGCGACAATGGAGTCATTGTTGACCGTCAGCAGATATGGAGTCTCTCCTTTTTCAATTAATTCAGCCAAGGCCGGATTGGTGGGACTTCCGGCACGTTTTTGGGCAAAAAATAGGATGAACAAGGTGATGACAGCGGCAAACAGAACAACAAACCCGACAGTTATCCAGCAACAGCGCTGACGTTTTGGTGCGTTTTTGCATGTAATTTCCGCCGGAGGAGTTGTCCCGACGGGCTCCGTCTTCAGTTCGTCCGATGTCACTACCGGCTGCACTTCAGCCACATTTTCGATATTGATGACATCCGCCATCCTCTCCTCGTTCTTTTCCAAATTTATTTCCATAAGAATATTAATGTTAATTCGTTATCAGTTGCCAACATCAGAGATGAACTTGATCCGCATCAGCCGCAGTTCCTCCAAGGTGTAGTCATCTTCTCCCAATTCACGTAAGGCCTCCTCCAGATCGTCCGTTTCTGTGGATTGCAGGTATTCCATAATTTCCTCCTGACGGCTCTCGTCAATCACTTCATCAATGTAATATTTGATATCCAATTTGATGCCTGAAATGACAATGCGTTCGATAACTGTCAGCAGTTCGTCCATGGTGAGCTTTTTGGAAGCGGCAATATCCTCAAAATCAATTCGGCGGTCAATATTTTGAATGATGAACACCTTTAATCCGGATTTATTGATGGCCGATTTGATCACCAAATCCTGGGGACGTTCGATTTCATTATCCTCCACATATTTCTGTATCAGATTGACAAAAGGTTTGCCATATTTCTGCGCCTTGCCTATGCCGACACCGGTGATTTGGGTCATCTCCTCAAGAGTGGTCGGATACTGCACGCACATGTCCTCCAGCGAAGTTTCCTGAAAGATGACATAAGGTGGCAGATTTTCCTTCTTAGCCAGTGCTTTCAGCATGTCCTTTAACATTGAATAGAGCACCTTGTCCACAACACCGCCCTTCTGCCCCATCATCATGTCCGGTGCGTCATCATCATCGTCCAAATCGTCGCAGTTGTCCGTCTTGCTGTGTGGGGCCGCCAGAGGGATTGAATAGGGACGTTTCAGGAACTTTTCTCCCAAAGTGCTTATCTTCAGAATACCATAGTTTTCTATCTCTTTGACAATCAATTTGGCAAATAATGCCTGCCGGATGACTGCCTCCCAGAATTTCTCATCCCAGTCACGTCCCTCCCCGAAGGATGAAAGTGTGTTGTGCTTGAATTTCTTAATATCGTTGGTCATTTCTCCACGGATGATGGAGATGATGTGCTTATCCTTAAACTGTTGCTTTAATTCCTTGATGCAATTTAACAGAATAAGAATATATTCCTTTCCTTCTATTGTCTGACGTGGATGCAGGCAGTTGTCACAGCATCCGCAGTTCTCCTTGTCATAGGTCTCCCCAAAATAGAACAGCAGGTGCCGTCGCCGGCAGAGGGTGGATTCCGCATAGGACATCACCTCCGACAGCAGCTGACGGGCAATCTCCTGCTCCGCCACCGGTTTCCCTTTGGCAAGCCGTTCCAACCGGTTCAAATCCTCATAATCGTAAAATGCTATGCAGCGGGCTTCGCCATCGTCCCGGCCAGCACGCCCCGTCTCCTGATAGTAGCCTTCAAGGCTCTTGGGAATGTCATAATGTATCACATAGCGGATGTCCGGCTTGTCAATGCCCATGCCGAAAGCGATTGTGGCGACAATCACATCCGCGTCCTCCATCAGGAAACTGTCCTGGTTCTGAATCCGGACAACCCCATCCAAGCCGGCGTGATAAGGCAGCGCTTTCACATGATTCACCTGGAGGAACTCGGACAGTTCCTCCACTTTCTTGCGGCTGAAACAGTAGATTATGCCAGATTTTCCGGGATTGCTCTTCACTATTTTCAGCACCTCCTTGTCCACATCGGAGGTTTTTTCGCGAATTTCGTAATAGATGTTCGGACGGTTGAACGAGGAGAGGAACACTTCAGCATCCTGCATCTTCAGGTTCTTTTGGATGTCGATGCGCACCTTTGGCGTGGCGGTGGCGGTCAAAGCTATGATCGGCACCTTCTGCCCGATGTTGTCAATAATTTCACGGATCTTGCGGTATTCCGGACGGAAATCGTGCCCCCATTCTGAAATGCAATGCGCCTCGTCGATGGCAAAAAAGGAGATCTTCAATTGCCGGATCATCTCCACATTTTCCTTTTTGATCAGGGATTCAGGTGCCATGTAGAGCATTTTGGTCTTACCGGCCAGCAGATCCTCCCGTACCATGCGCATTTCCGGCCGTGTCAGCGAAGAGTTATAGACATGTGCGGTCGATTCCTCGCTAGTGAAATTCCGGACGGAATCCACCTGGTTCTTCATGAGTGCGATCAGGGGAGAAATGATAATGGCCGTCCCTTCCATCAGCATGGCCGGCAACTGGTAGCACAAAGATTTCCCTCCTCCGGTCGGCATGATGACGAAACAGTCTTTTCCGTTCATCACACATTGGATGATCTCCTCCTGTCTCTCCTTGAAATGGTCAAAACCGAATATCTCCTTTAACGGTTTATGAAGGTCATGTTTTGCTTTCCTCGCCATTTTTATCCTTAATAATTATTTAATTCTACAAATGCAAAGGTACATAAAAAGCATCAATCCAAACCTGTTTTTTTTAACATTTTTTTAATAATAAATTTATATGCTTGAAAATAAATTATTAATATGTTAAAATAAATTTCACTCTGATGATTGTTCTTCGCCGCCGCTTTTTTTCTCTAGTTCCATCTTACCGAAACGGAAGGTGATTCCCGCGCTGATATAGCGGCTGTTCATGACCTTTTTATTATTGTAACTCAAATAATAAGGATTGGTGGTTCCGTTGCCGCTCCCAACTTTTTTACCCCAGTTGAAAATGTCCTGCACATTCACGTAAACTGACATTTTCCGTTTGAAAAAATCAGAACGCACGCCACAATTGACGGAATAATTGGCACGGGTTTCCGTAAAAAGGCTTTTGCTCGGCGAACTGTACCGCGCGGAGGCATGCACCTGGTAGCGGTTGAACAGCTTCGCCCATCCGTTCAGCCGCAGCGAATAGGCTGTGGTCTCCGTGTGGACGTTTTTACCCAGTTTGGCATATTCCATATCATACACGGCGTGGTAAAGGTTGGCGTAAAAACGGAGGTTGAAAAATCCGCTCGGACTGTAGGTCGCGCGGAACGAACTTCCGTAACGGTAGGTCGTGCCCATGTTGTATGGCATGGAATAGCTGACAATCCGGCCGATATATGGGTCTTCCTCATCGGTGACATCTGTAATGTAGGAGATTTCATGGGTGGAGAAGCGGCCGTAGACATCACAGCCTACCGAACCGAACCGGTTGAAATATTTGGTCCAACCGGCCTCCATGTTATGGGTGTAGGAAGGTGTAAGATGGCGGTTGCCCACGCTGTAGCTGTCCTCCCCATAGCTGCGGAAAAGCGTCATGTTGGAGGAAGAGGGCGTTTGAGTGCGCAACGTGTAGCTAGCATTGAGGTTGTGCATTGTTTTTGTGCGATAACTCAAATGCACCGAGGGATTGGCTGTAATGAAACGGTAAGCGGTGTCGTCCGGGAAAACAATATTGACATATTTGCGCGACTGCTCCTTATAGGCAACGCCGCATCCAAGCTGCAAGGTTAGATTGCCCAGCCTGTGTGTCCAGTTGGCATCCCCTCCGACAGACTGGTCCCGGTAGGTGGAGATGTACCGCCTGACCGGATCAGTAATGGAATATTCACTATCCAAGGAATCATACAGAAAGGTGCTGTAATTAACCTGACCGTTGCTGTAATTTGCATTGAGACCATAGGAAAGATCACCTTTCTGGCTGTATGGACGGTTGTAGCGGGCAGAGAGGCCGAGTGAGCGCGAATTGGAATGGGAATAATAGTACTTGTTCTGGTCCAAATCGTTATAAACTGTTGTATAGTCCCGGATGTAGTATTTGTCCGACTGGTTTGACTGGAGGTTGCCATTCAGGAAGAGGTGCATGTTGTGGCCTTTCTTGTCGAACTTGTGGCTGTAATCTGCGAAGAACATGCCGCCAACCGAGGAGGAACGGTTGTCGCTGCCGGTATGGAAGCCGTAGTCGTTCCCTCCTGAAAAACTTTCGTCCCGCCGCTCATCGCTTTCCGACCAGGCCTTGTTCCACGAATTGTTAATGGAGAGCATTAGGGAGGCATCCGACATGGAGTCAATTGTACAGTTGATGTTTGTGGACAGGTAATTTGACAGGCTCCGGTTGTCGGAAGCGCTACTGTAACTTTCCTGAGAAATGGTGTCATATGCACCCGGTTCCGTTTTGCTGTCGCGCCGATGGACTGAATAGCCGTCGGATTGGTTCTCACGGTAGGAATAGCGCAGGCCGTCATAGACGTTGAACGACCATTTGTCATTGGCCCATACGTATGAGATCCATGGGCTCAAATTGGGTTGTGTGCTGGCGTTGGCGCCAAAGCTTATGAAATGGTTTTTCTTGATATGCGCCGTTGTGATAATGTTGATGACCGCTTCTGCCTCCGTCGCATATTTGGCGGAGGGGTTGGTTATGGTTTCAATCCGGTCAAGGGTGTTGGCGGGAAGTATCTCCAGATATGTTTTCAGGTTTTCAGCCGTAAGTTTGGATGGCTTGTCATTGATCCAGATTTCAACTGAGGAGACGCCGCGCAGTGTCACGTTGCCCTCGATATCCACTTCCACACCTGGCGCGTTTTGCAGGGCGTCGGTGGTGGTGCCGCTTTGGATTGAGGGGTCATCAGCCACATTATAGATGGTTTTCTCCCCGTCCACGCTGTAGATGGGGCGTTCCCCTTTTACCGTCACTCCTTTCAGTTTTGTGGTGGAAGACTGCATCCTTATGATTCCCAGGTCAATATGGCTATTTTTAATGGTGACTGGCTTGTAAAAAGCCTTGTAACCGATAAAAGTGGCTCTGAAAATGTAGTGGCCCGCCGGCAGGTTTGACAAGGTGAATCTGCCACTTTCGTCAGTGGTGGTGGCTTTGGCAAAGGAGCTGTCCTTCCCGTTCAGTAAAGCCACGTTCACATAAGCCAATGGAGTGTTTTGGCTGCTGTCTTTCAGCACTCCGGAGACCTTATAAACACCTGTGAGATTGATTTTGCTCTTTTTTTCAGATTGTTGTTGTTTTTTTTGCATCTCCCTGCCTTGTGGCGGCCCGCCCATGGGGGGACGTCCGGGAAATCCGCCTCCCGGAGGCGGTCCCCCAGGCTGGGACAAAATGGTTCCGAACAGTCCTACAAACAAAGTGGTCAACAGTATTCGCCACGTATTAGCAAATCTCTTCATATATTTTAAAGATTAAAATTTAAAAACAGGCAGCTGTCACCGTAGCTCAGAAATCGGAAACCGTGATCCAAAGCATACCGGTAGCCATCGCGCCAGACATCTCCAACCAATGCTGAAACCAGCAGCAGCAATGTGCTTTTAGGCTGATGGAAATTGGTTATAAGTCCATTGACAATCCGGAAACGGTATCCAGGTGCAATCATCAGCTTGGTTTCACCCTCCAAAAGTGGCAAATCGTGACGCTGCAGATAATCCAGTACAAGCTGTAGCGCATCTGTTGCAGATATGTCAGCATGTGCTTCATAAGGGAACCACTGCCCTATCCGCATCGATCCGGTTTCAGGATTTTCAGACAGCTGCACACCGAACCAGTAGAGCGATTCCAGTGTCCTTGCGGTTGTGGTGCCCACAGCAACCAGAGGCTGCCCGGCCTGCTGCATAAAACGCCTGATTTGTCCTGGCGTGACGGAAATTTTCTCCACATGCATCTCATGGTCGCCGACAAGTTCCGTGGAGACAGGTTTGAATGTCCCCGCCCCAACATGCAGTGTCACAAACTCCCTGTCAATTGATTTACATTTCAATGAATCAAATACTGCCGGGGTGAAATGCAGCCCTGCGGTGGGTGCGGCGACCGACCCGTCAAAACGGGCATAGATGGTCTGGTAACGCTCCTTGTCTGATTCTTCCGCATCGCGGTGCAGGTACGGGGGAAGCGGAACCTCCCCTGCCGCCTCCATAACTTCGGCAAAGGATAAATCCTGGTTCCAGGAGAAACGCACCACCCAGGCCTGCCGTTCCATACAGAGCCGTTCAGCCTTCAAAATGACCTCCTTGTCCTGTATGGTCACGTTGCGCGACAACGCTCCATCCTTCCACTTGCGGTTGTTGCCGATAAAGCAGAGCCAATCCGCTTCGGAACGTTGTTCAAAAGATTGTGCGGCAGGCATCTGCCATGGCTCCAAACAGAATATTTCAATCAGTGCGCCACTCCCCTTCCGGAACAGCATCCGCGCCCGGATCACCTTTGTGTCGTTAAATACAAGAAGCGCCCCTTCAGGAAGATGCCCGGCGATGTTTGAAAATCGGTCGTCGGAAAAAACACCGTTTTCATAAACCAGCAATTTGGAGGAATCACGCTCCTCCAGCGGAAACTTTGCGATGCGTTCCTCCGGCAGCGGATAGTCGTAGTCCTCTATATGGATTTCTTTCGGATTCATTCGGATTTGTTTAGCAGTTCGGTGATTCGGGCCGGCGGAATGCCGCGCATGCACCTGAAATGGCCCAGCGGGCAGCGCCCATAGCCCAATTTGGAGCAAGGACGGCAGCGGCAGCTGTTGTTTTCCAATATGATGCAGTTTTCAGGATGTTGCGGCTGGTATGGATACATGCCGAATGCGGGCACGGTGTTGCCCCAAACGGATACCGTCCTTTTCTGCAGGGCTGCGGCGATGTGCATCAGGCCGGTGTCGCCGGTCAGCAGGGTTTCACCCTTCGCAACGCATGCTGCGGAGGCGCGAAGCGACAGTTTGCCGCACAAGTTCAGGGTACGGTCAGGAAAACGCCTTTCAATGCCAGCCACAATGCCGGAATCATTGCTGTCGCCCAAAAATACCAGCGGCAGACGGCATTTCTCCGCCACAGCCTCAAGCGTTTCCGCCGGAATCTGCTTGGTTGCGTGACGGCTCCCGACCGCCACAGCAACATATTTTTCTGGCAGGACAAATTTGTCCAACTCATGGGAATCCGCCTCATCAACACAGAACACCAACCCTTTACCATCGTTTTTTACGCCAAGACGCTCAACAGCGCGGAAATATCGGTCCACAATGTGCAGGCGTGGCATCAGGTTCCATTTGAAGACAACCAGCAGGAGCTTGCGGAAATTCAGTTTTGGGAAACTGCTGTGCGGCACATGCAGCCGCCTGCAGATACGATGTGAATAACGGTTCTTCTGCAAATCAACAACATAGTCAAATTCTTCATCCCGAAGCCTGCTCACCAGAGTTGCATCCTCCTTACGGAAGGTATGGATATTGTCAATATATGGATTTGTCTCAACCACAGGCTTCATTGAGGGATTGCAGAGAAAATGTATTTCCGCTGCGGGAAGCTGCTTTTTCAGACAGCGGATCACCGGTGTGGAGAGCACAATGTCGCCGATGCTGCTCAAACGGATGACAAGAATTTTCATCTGCAACGCTCCAATTTAATCCTTTGGTTCGTTAAACATATATATCAGACGAAAAGTCAAGATATTGTGATATTGGTTCCGATCCCATGGCTCCGGGTCGTAATGACCGATCTTGGGTTTGTAGAATCTGCGGGTACGGATTGGAACAATGGAATACTCATACCTGAAGTTGAACTTGAACCGTTGGTAGATTCGGAAACGTATATCGAAAAGGATATCATAGTCGGTCAGAGTGTAGGTGCCGCTGGAAAGGGATGTGGCGGTCTGCACGCCGTTTTCAATCTCCTTTATACGGAACAGCCGGTTGTAGGCCAGGCCGACACCAAACGACCAGTTTGTACGTGGGTCGGTGTAATGAAGCATCAGCGGCAGCGAGACATAATCCATTTCCAAACGGTACTTGATGCCTGAATCACATTGGATTTCCGGAGGACAAGTGTCACAGAAGTTTGGATCCGAAAGATATCTCTTCTTATAAGAACCCTTCTGGTGCCACAGCATCTCCATGCTGACCGCCCAATTCCGTTCCCCATTTTTCTTGAAACTGAATGGAAGCATCACCCCCAAGCCGGTATTGGCGCCGAACTTTTTGTAGCCGTACACCTCGTCCCCATCCACTTGGGAAAAGTTCATGCCGGCAATAATCTCCCCATTGAAACGCTGGGCATTCAACACTCCGGCAAAGAACAGCAGGAAAAACGGAAGAAGAATGACAATTCGACGCATCTGTTATTTTGGTATCTTTATTTTTTGTCCCAAGCTCAATATGGCATCTTCATCTATCCCGTTGAGCTTGCATATTTTCGCAACCGTGGTATGATAGCGTCGGGCAATGCCGTAAAGTGTGTCGCCCTGCCTGACCACATGCACTGCAGGTGTTTTGGGAGCATCCGGCTTCGCTTTCGGTTTTGGCTTTGCCGGTACAGGATCCGGCTCCAACCCGTCCGAATCGGAAGGCATAGCCTCGGTTATCGGGATGTCCAAGGCGGACTCCGCCGACCGCTGGCGGAAGGCTTCAGCAGTGTAGAACTTGCCGCCCACCACCATCAGGGTGTCGGTCACCAGCCTTTTGCCGGAAAAATCAATTATAGTTGCCGGATTGAATGACTGGTAAAGGAATCTCGTCTCAAAATGAAGATGGTCGGTAGTGGCCTTTCCCGTCCTTCCGGCTTTGCCAATCTGTTCCCCGGCCTTCACCTTCTGGTTGACCTTTACCATGATTTTGGACAAATGGGCATAGAATGTCTCCAGCCCGTTCTCATGCCGGATCACCACAATGCCTCCATAACCGTAATATCCTGTCTTGGCCATGCGTACAACTCCGTCCCATGCGGCGTAAATCGGGTCGCCGCTGTTCTGTTTGTAGTCTGTGCCGGTGTGCATGCGTCCGCTGCGTGGACCGTACGGGGAGATTACTGCCCCGCCCTTGGCCGGGAAAAAGAAATGGGCGGAATCGAGCGGAAGCGTATAGGTTTTGTTCGGGTCAAAACTGTAGGCGGCACGGGTGTTCACCGTGTTCCAGTCGTTGCCGTAATATTCACGGGCAGGAATCTCATCCTGTGAGAGGGTGAACATTGGTGTAAAGGCCTGTTGCGTCACCTGCACCGTGGTGTCCGTGGGGGTGCTGTCGCTCTCCACAGGCTGCTGCGCCCAAAGGCATCCGCCGGAAAGCAGCAACATGAGCAATGTCAGTCTTCTTTTTCTTTGCATATCCTATTGTTTTTTTTAGGTAACAATATACTTGTTGGCTATAAACACTTATTTAGTTTTTATACAATATATCAATGCAGTTTTGACATCAGTGTCAGCACAGTGATGCTCTTCGGTGCATATGATTCCATCATAATCTGACAAGCGTTTTTAATTGACTGTCCGCTGCCGATTGTGTCATCAATAATAAGGATATCCTTGTCTGTTAAATATTTCGACTTTCTTGCATATCTTGAAGTGGAGACTTTGAATGTGTCTGTCAAAACATTTCTCATCTCACGGTCTTTCACAAAGTGTCTTGAGAACATACCACCCCTTTCAGTATCCATATCGTCAAAGAACGACTCAAGTCTGCTATACGCTTCATCAAAATCGTCACCATAGAACGACCTGAACTTTGAATCCATTTTCAACACTATTTCATCAACCTCATCAACCGTAAGTTTTGAGATTGCACCCTCTATCAAGTGTGAATCTTTTGATTTTGACATTATGACTTCCGCTATGTGTCTGTTCAGTTTGTTTCCGCTCGGAATAAGGACAGTGACACCGACCGGATGTATCTTTGAGAATTTCTCTGCAATCAGTTCAAATTGTTTTTCAATAGCCTCATGGTCTGATTCGTCACGAAATTCCCAACCTTTTTCACCTTTCAATGCATAGATTAGGGGATTTCCATCATCATTGTTACCATCTTTTGCACGTTTGAAGATTGACCACACCTCCACGTCCGTCATTATCTCTTTGTCCAGTGTCGGATTGTTTTCCAGTGAGGTGTCGACATATCTCTCATCTGTCGGTGTAAACCAGACCTTCATAGACTTTTTGTCGAAGTCAATCCCCTCGTCTATAAACTCGTCGAATTTCTTTATGTTTTTCATATTTCAATTTTTTTCAGCAATGTCAAATGTGTCTTCAAGATAGTCATCCAATATTATATTGTCGTTTGAAATCACGTCAATGATGTTTCCGATGCTGTTTGCAAAATCCAGGCACACTGATTCTATCTTCTTCAAATCAGTTATTTTTTCTTTTTTAAATTTACCGGCCATGATTCTCTTTATCATTTCCGAATCATTGTAATCATAATCGGATATAAGCATACCAGTTAATGTTTTCTCCTTGCTGATTCTGTCTTTAATGTCAAGGAATTTCAAATTTTCAATGACCGCCTTTAATTCGTTCATCCAATGCTTGAAGCATATGTTCTCTGTATCGAATAATTGGCAATATCTGCATAGGCACCAGTTTTCAACAAGCTGGAATCTTAATCCATCAACACGTTCCTTGTATTTTTTCAAGGGAACTGCCATTTCTGTTATCAGACCAATACGGTTGATTGTTTCGGACACAGACTCGTCAAGCATTTCTTCAATTGTTCTTATATATTTCATATTTCCAATAGTTTTTTTAATGTTATAACTCCGGTATCCTGCATATATTGTATGCCGCCAGCATTCATTCCGTAAACTGTTCATCGATTTCGTTTGTCGGGTTTCCATC
>DBYD01000051.1 GCA_002309855.1 Bacteroidales bacterium UBA1195 | reverse complement strand
CGCACGCAGGTGAAGTGCAAGAACGGTCGCATTGACTTCGTGGTGCTTATGCCGGAGACCACCTGGGTGTTCGAGCTGAAGGTTAACGGCACCGCGCAGGAGGCCCTTAAACAGATCAACAGCAAGGGCTACGCCATTCCCTACCAGACCGAAGGCCGCCGCGTGGTGAAGGTGGGCGTGCAGTTCGCACGCAACACCATGACCGTCGGGGAATGGGTGGTGGAATAGACGGATTTTATTCCACCACCATCTTCCTTACCTTCCTCTCCCCTTTGTATTCCACGCTGTAGTAATAGACTCCGGCGGCGTATCCGGCCAAATCCAACGGCAGCAGGGATTTGCCCTCCGCAACCGCATGTTCGCTGCGGTAAAAAAGCCGCCCGTCAGCAGCAAACACTTGCAGCCGCACCGTCCCAGGCACCGGCAGCGAAACAGGCACCAGCGTCCTGCCGGTTGCGGGGTTCGGGATGTTCTGTCCGAGCTGCCAGTTCTCCATTGCCACCGTAGAAACCGCATCCGAACTCTGGCAGGAATGTTCTGCAAATCGGCCTGCGCAAGGCTGTAACTGCTGATTTTACCCCAGTTGCCATAACTCACCGCCAGCTGGTAGCCCTGATGCTGTGTCTCCGTGGCCGCAGTCAGCTGGTCGGAGGCGTCGTAGGTGAGGGATTCGGCAAGCTCACCCTCCACGTAGGTCAGTCTGCGGCCAAGCCGGTCGTATGTGTAGGTGCGTTCCCAGTCGTCGGCCACGCTGCTATAGACACTCGTGTTATCACCGACAGAATTATAGTCAAAATAGACAGGCTGCTGGCCTGCAGGATGGATGACCCAAGGCTTGATGAAAGAGAGTAATATGTCACCACATGGTTTCATATTAATTTAATAGCTGCTGTTCCTTTTTTGAAAATCATTATATAAATAATAGCTACAACCCATATTTGCGAGACAAACGCACCGCTCTTTTTCCTTTGATACGTCGCCATTTCATTCCCCATACTGGAGAATCCTTATATGGGCCAATATAAGAAATCCCTCCTTCATTCCCACTTATTGTATATATTACAACATTTCGTTCCAGCAAAAGATAAATAATACACAACTGTTTTTCATAAGGAATGTCCTGCCTGATCGTATAGCTTTTCACTTCCTCTTTGTAAATGACACTGTCAGAATTGGCAAAAATGTCTGGATAATAATAGAAATAATGAGCATAATTGAAATATTTTTTGATGAATTTCATCCGATTTTTCTCCACTTCCTTTACCAAATTCGAATCAATGGTCACTTTTTCAAAACCATAAAATTCAAAATCATTTCCACTGACATCAAGGATCCCCTGATTTTCAAGAATTTGTTTCATAAATACAACATAAGACTTGTTGTCTGATTCATCCAATTCTAATTTTCTTTTTATGTATAACGACAAATAATCGTTGGAAAGCAGAGCATAACACATCACGTTATCGGTTTTAACCCTGAGAGGAACATATAGTCCGTTAAAGGAAAAATCCCACAAAACTAATTTATAAAAAACGCTGTCGCAATAAACAGCCCCACCGGACTGTCCGTATGTTTCTCCGCATGCAAATAGCCATAAAACTATAACAATAAAGTATTTTCTAAACATATCCGTTATCATTTCATAAGAGGTCTTTCCTTTAAGCCATAAGCTCTTCTTGCTATATTCTCTATTACAATTGCTAAGTTTTCAAAGGCAGACTTATTAATCTCATCAATCCCATCTGCATTTCTTTGTATAGGTACAGTCCCATTATTATAATAAAACGCATGCCCTAACTCATGAGCTAGTCCAACAACAGGCGGACGATCCGTACAAAATTGTTTTTTTTCAGTATTACCTGTATATAAATCACCGATGGTTCCATCAGCATTTTTATTATACAGCTGTCCATTCTTATAAACCACAACCTGTCCGACAGGTTCATCCTTGTCTTTTCTTTTTTCCAATGCTATGTCTATTTCCCTCCCGCTCGGATCCACGTATTTCACCGGATTGTTGGCGCAATAGGCATACGGGGTCATCCAGAAGTACTTTTCGAACATCGGGTCTCTTGAGGTGAACACCGGTGGTTTGTAATATCTTGCTTCGTAGTAGTACATGCCTGTCTCCTCGTCAAGTTCCTTGGCGTTGAAGGCATATTTGGGCAAGGTGGCGTTGTAGCCGTAGTAGGCAAAGTCCAAACCGTTGTTGCTGTATGCCTTCAGGTTGGCGGCGCTGTTGAAGAGATAATATTCAGTATAAGGTTGCGGATTAGAAACTTCGCGCCTGCGCAGCGAACCGTTTATGCCGAAGGATAATATGTTATGGCTTGGTTTCATCCTAACGACTGGTGTCCGAACCTGCGGGGTCATTATATTCCTTTTTTAAATAGTCCTCCACATCTTTCGCAATGTATTTGTCCCATTCTTTTCCATATTTCCCGTCAAGATATGACTGGACATAATCATTATATTGTTTCACGCTCTCAATTATCTTTTGATTAATTTTACAGGAAAGGTAGGTAACTGAATACGAATAGCCATTTTTTTTGATTATCTCCTCCATGACTTTCGGTGGGACAGCAGGTAAACCATAATGATAAAAGCGTATCAAACCATTCGCTATATCTTTTTTTGCATCTTTTGCTGAAAACAACAGATCATCTTCTGTATATACATTTCCCAAATAGAACAAGTTTATACTGTCCATTACCAATTCAGAAATAGGATATGTCATTTTACCATAACCAAATGCACTGATTCTCAAAGATAAACCTTCCAGTTTATTGGGCACATTCACTTCAAAATAGCCACTGTCATTGGGCTCACTTCCAGATATTAGTGTGTCATTTCTCATTATTCTAACCGTTGCAAACGGAAGTGGCTCTTTCAAAAAAGAGGAGAGAACATAGCCTTTGAGAATTGTTTGCGCGTCTGAAAAAGCAGCAATAAAAATAAATAAAATAACAAAAAAACACTTTCTCATGATTTAATGGTACCCTTTCTTTAGACAAATTTTTAACTTCATTAAGACAACTTTCTTTTCGTTGGGAGCGAGCCTTAATCCGCTCCTGCCGGAAAAGGATCTTGTGCCTCTGATTTTGCAAAATTAATGTTTTTTCAGACATCATGCGGCGTTTTTATAATAAATTTTTGAAGGTTGTTTGTAATCCAAACTTTTAAATGGTTGTAAAAAACAACACATATTTTTTCATCCCGCATACAATATTCCACAACAATTCCGCGTTAGCGGATGTTGTATTCAGAAAAAACAATGAAAAGGATTTGTAGAGCGACACTGTTGCTGCTGGCAGCCATAATGCTGTGCGGAAAGGTTTCCGCACAGACCGCCATCCGTGCCGAGGCACGTCTGGATTCCACCCGGATGCTCATCGGGGACCAGACCGGACTGCACCTCACCATCACCGGCAGCAAGCTTCCCTCACTGCTGCTGCCGCAACCATGCGACACCTGCCTGACAGGACTGGAAATAATAAAACGTATGCCGGCAGACACGCAGCGCAACGGGAATGGCACCATTATTTCACAACAATGGATTCTGACCGGATTCGACTCCGGCCAGTTCGTGATTCCCCCCTTCGCCATCTATGGCGCCGACTCCAGCCTGTTAGCCGAGACTGAACCGCTTCTGCTTGAAATCAACACTATTCCGGTTGACACCAACCTCGCCATAAAGGACATAAAGGCGCCGCTACAGGCCCCGCTGACCTGGAAGGAGATCGGCTTCTTCATCGGAATAGGAGCGGCTGTGCTGGCACTGATAGCAGGCATCATATACTTGATATACAGACTGAGCAGAAAAAAAAGGCAGCCTACAGGCGGAAAACGGGAAAAACCGGATGAGCCCGCCCACATCATCGCACTGCGTGCATTGGAGGAGCTGCGGCTGAAAAAACTGTGGCAGGAGGGGCGGCACAAGGAATATTATTCCGAACTTAGCGACATACTGCGCAACTACATGTACAACCGGTGGGACATCCCCGCAATGGAGATGGTGAGCGACGAGGTGCTGGAGGCGTTGGAACAGCTCCACACTGAAAAGGCCCTGCTGAACCAGCTGCGCACATCGCTGCGGACAGCCGACAGCGTGAAATTTGCAAAGGCCTGCCCGCTGCCGGACGAAAACAGCCAGGCATTCCAGGCGGTGTATGATTTTGTGACGGCGACCAAGGCGGAAGACAAACCTGTTGAAAAAGAGGGAGGGAAAGCAAATGCATAATTCTTTTCACCTGTTACCGTACCTGAAAAGCCTGACCTTCGCCCATCCCTGGGTGCTGCTGCTGTTGCTGCTGGTCCCGCTGCTCGTCGCACTATACATCTGGAAAAACAAAAAGAGCCACGCCACCCTGACAGTCTCCTCGGACGAGCCGTTCCTCAATAGCGGGAAAAGCCTGCGCACCCGCTGGAATTCCACCCCGTTTGTGCTCAGGATGCTCACGCTGCTCTTCCTGATTATCGCACTGGCACGTCCGCAATCCTCCATGTCGCACAGGAACAAGGACGTGGAAGGGATTGACATCGCCATCGCCCTGGACGTTTCGGGCAGCATGATGGCCATGGATTTCCGTCCAAACCGGTTGGAGGCATGCAAAAACGTAATAAAGGAGTTCATTGACAACCGTCCCAACGACCGCATCGGCTTGGTGGTTTACAGCGCGGAGGCATACACCCGCTGCCCTCTGACCACCGACCACCAGACCCTGCAGGAGGCCCTGGCCACTACAAAATTCGGCATCATTGACGACGGCACCGCCATCGGGGACGGTCTCGGTACCGCCATCAACAGGCTGAAAGAGAGCAAGGCGAAAAGCAAAGTGATCATCCTGCTTTCGGACGGTGTGAACAACGCCGGATACATGAATCCGCTCTCCGCTGCTGAAATAGCCCACAACCGTAACATCCGGGTCTATACCATAGGCTGCGGCAGCATGGGCGAAGCCCCCATCAACATTCCCGGTTACGGTGTTGCAAACACCAAAGTGGAGATTGACGAAGCTCTGCTGCGCAGCATTGCAAATGAAACAGGAGGACAATATTTCCGCGCACAAAACAAGACGAAGCTGAAGGAGGTCTATCAGGAAATTGACCGCATGGAAAAGACGCGCATCCACGAGACAGTATTCACCAACCGTAGCGAGGAGTTCTTCCCATTCCTGCTGATCGCACTGATTTTCCTTACAATTGAAATCATCTTAAGAAACACACTATTTCATACACTTCCATAGCTAATACGCCCATGACAAACTTTGAACAGCAATTCCCCGAAGAGGAAAAAAAGGAGCAGTCCATCGGTGAGCACACGCAAATAATCTGGCGCTCGTTCTGGAAAAAAATAAGACGGCTGGCACACATCGAACAGGACACCGACTATGAGTCCACCATCCAAAGCATCAGCACCGCTGTGGAATTCAAAGGGATCAACATCTGGATTCTTGCCCTGGCAATCATCGTCGCATCTGTCGGACTGAACATCAACGCCACCGCCGTCATAATCGGCGCAATGCTAATCTCCCCGCTGATGGGCCCCATCAACGGCATTGGGTTGGGCGTTGGCATAATGGATGTGGAGCTGCTGAGAAAATCGCTCAAAAACCTGGGCATTATGGTTCTGATAAGCCTGTTGGCTTCGTCAGTCTATTTCTTCCTCTCCCCGTTGAGCGAAGCCCAGTCCGAACTGCTCGCCCGCACCTCCCCCACCATCTTTGACGTCCTGATCGCATTTTTCGGCGGCATGGCCGGAATTGTGGCCACATCACAGAAAAAACAGTCCATCACCGTCATTTCAGGAGTGGCCATCGCCACCGCCCTGATGCCGCCGCTCTGCACTGCCGGCTACGGTCTCGGCACCGGACAGGCCCGTTACTTCTTCGGCGCCTTCTATCTCTTTTTCATCAACGCCTTCTTCATCGCCCTTTCCACCTTCATCATTGTACGCTACCTGCATTTCCCATATAAATCCTACATGGATCCCATCCGGCAGCGTATTGTGCGGCGAATCATCACCGCTTTTTCAATCATTGTATTGACACCAAGTATTTTCATGGCCATACAAATGGTCAAGAAAACATCATTCCAGAACAACACTTTCCGCTTCATCACTGAAATACAAAAATCAAGCATCTTCGCCAACACACAGATACTGAACTATCAGAAGGAATTCTCCAACAAACGTTCAACCCTCACACTATCCCTGATCGGAGAGGAGCTGGACAAAACGGAAATCGCCGTCCTGCAGGAGAAGATGAACGATTTCGGCATCAAAAACACCGACCTCGTCATCAAACAGACAGAAAGCATCGTCAATGCGAACATGCAGACCGATGTGCTCGAAAAGATAATTGACCAGAAGAACCAACAGATTGTCCATAAAGATTCCACCATTTACAAACTTAAAAACGCCCTGCTGATGGTGAATGCAGACTCCACACTCTCCCGCCAGATTGCCCGGGAGATTTCCGCCCAATACCCCTTCATCTCCAGTTTTTCCATCAACAACGCCATCTACACCGACCCGCATTCGCTGGCCAACGACACCCTGCCCACCGCACTGCTGACATGGAGCAGCAGGCCAAATGCCACCACAATGAAACAACTGGAGACATGGATTCGCATCCGTTTGGATCTTGACACACTAAAAATCATTGTAAACCAATAAAATAGTTTCAACTCTAACCCATACAACCAGAATACGAAAAAAAAATTGCACAAACATGTAAAGCTACCTGTTTTTTATATACTTTTGCAAAAATTATTTTGAATTATTAATTAACTGTTAATTAATTATTTAATTAACGAAAAAGCAAAAAAAACTTTTACAGGATGTATTGGACACTTGAATTGGCGTCTAAATTGGAGGACGCACCATGGCCCGCCACCAAAGATGAACTGATTGATTATGCTATCCGCTCGGGAGCACCACTGGAGGTGGTGGAGAACCTCAAGGAAATCGAAGATGAGGATGAAATCTATGAATGCATGGAGGATTTGTGGCCTGACTATCCCTCCAAGGAGGATTTCTTCTTTCAAGAAGACGAATATTAGAACCAAACAACCAATGAAAAAAAAATTCTGTCTCCTCCTATTAATCTGCATTCTGCTAACCTCATGCGGAAAAACGGATTTCAGTGTCAACTCACCCAAACGGGAGGAGGTGACCATTGTATACGGGCTGCTGGATCCGGACGCTTCGGTCCATTACATTAAAATATATAAGGGCTTCCTGACCGAGGGGAACGCCTATGAAGCTGCCAAGGACCCACACTACTACAGTTATCTTGACAGCATTGATGTGAGGATGGACGAATACAATGGGGAGAAGCTGGTGCGCACCATCCCATTTGACACGACCACCGCAATCCCGAAGGATTCCGGACTGTTTGCCTATCCGGAACAATGCCTCTACCGCGCAAACGCAAAACTGAACCTCCTATACCGGTACCGTCTACGCATAGAGAACCGCTACACCGGAAAGATTGTCACGGCAGAGACCCCTCTGGTAGGAGACATCTACATCACCTATCCCGCCCTAAACCTCTCCAAGGAAATCACCTTTCCGGAAAGCGATCTGCAAATCAAATACAAGAACAAATCCGGTGTCAACCCGGCCTGCTACGAAGCCATCTTCACCTACCACTACACTGAAAAACTGACTGACGGCTCACAACGCCAAGGCAAACCGGTGGAATGGATTGTCGGAAAGGATTTCAACAACCAGCCGAGAATGGTGATTCCCTACAATGGGGAAACCTTTTACCGGAAAATCGCGGAGGGCATCAAAGCGGATCCTGCAGTCAAGGCACGCCATACAGATTCCATCGTGCTCATCATGTACAAAGGGGGGAGCGATTTGCTCAAATATATTCAGGCCAGCACCATCGGCACAGGCATGAACCAGGAGAAAATCGGCTATACAAACCTGCACAGCTATGCATCTGCCGCCGATATGGCAGCAGGCAGGGAAAACCGCAATGGCATCGGGATTTTCTCATCCAAAGGAATCACCCGCTACGTTTTCAGGGATCTTTCCATCGTCTCCCGGGACAGCCTTTTCTATGGAAGGCACACCAAACACCTGAAGTTCACAGATATATATTAATATGAAAGAACAATGGGAGAACAGATGGGCAGCCTTCCGCCAATGGATGCGTGACAAATACCAGCTGGTAGTCCGAAACAAGGCATTTGAAGAAAAATTCTCCTTGGAACTCTCCCGATGGCATGTGCTGGTTACCGCTATATTGGGCGCAATCCTGCTCATCGCGCTGACCACCCTGCTGATTGCCTTCACCCCGTTGAGGGAATACATTCCTGGCTACGGCAGTTCCAAACAATCAAAAAAAATGTTTGCACTACGCCTGCAAATCGACTCCCTCTCCCATCAGATGAATGCCTATGAGGACTACGTCCGGAACATCCAGATGGTCCTGAACGGAGATTTTTCCGCCGACAGCAACGCCTTCAGACAAGAGGGACACCCGAAGGGGAAAGCATCCGCAAACGCCTTCGCATTTTCCAAAGAGGACAGTGCAATGCTGGCACTCCAATGGCAGCAACAGCCTGAAAAAACCATATCCGTCAAAAAACGGCAGCAATCGGAACGGCACCTGCTTTTCCAGCCGGTATCCGGCACTGTCACCATCCCGTTCAGCACGGAAAATCATGGCATAACCATTTCCACAGCAGGCAACCAGCCCCTACATGCCGTGGAAAACGGCATCATTTTCCACGCGGACAACCAAACCATCTGCATCCAGCATCCCGATAACCGCATCAGCGTGTACCGCCAGTTCCAGCACCCTGTAGTACACAAGGGGGAACCGGTCCGCAGCGGGCAGATTATCGCCCATACCAGAACAGACCTGACGGAAACAGGCTTTGAGTATTGGGTGGAGGGCAAAGCGGTGGATCCCCAATCATATTTCGCCTTCAATTAAATGAATCCCCAACGCATTCTATACGAAGACAACCATCTGATTGCTGTGAACAAGGCAGCCGGAGAACTGGTGCAGGGGGACAAAAGCGGAGACGTTCCCCTATGCGAAACCATCAAAGCCTATTTGAAGGAAAAATACCGGAAACCGGGCAATGCGTTCTGCGGCGTAATACACCGCATCGACCGTCCGGTCAGCGGCGTGGTGCTTTTTGCACGCACCTCCAAGGCTCTCGCACGGATGAACGAAGCGGTCAGGACACGCGATTTCCACAAACAGTACCTGGCCATTGTACAGAATCGCCCTCCACACGATGAAGCCACACTGGTGCACTATGTTCGCAAAGATGAGGCGCAGAACCGCACCTATGTTTCCGACACAGAAAGGTCGGGATACCGCCAGGCAGAATTGGATTACCGGCTGGCAGGCGTATCCGAACGCTATTATCTGCTGGAAATCACCCTAAAGACTGGCAGACACCATCAGATAAGGGCGCAACTGGCCGCCATCGGATGCCCCATCAAGGGGGATTTGAAATACGGTGCACGCCGCTCAAATCCTGACGGTTCAATCTGCCTGCATGCACATCGGATCAGTTTCACCCACCCCGTATCCGCAGCCTCCGTCCTGATTGAGGCGCCACTGCCTGACACCCCCTTATGGCAAGGTTTCGCAACATTGTAAAGCATATCATTTACATTTTTTAACATTTCTTTTACAGTATTTTACCCGCATCCATTCCTGTACGGATGACGGACATCGCACAAAATGTCAGAAAAACTTCCATTTTTCCGGCCATACCTTCGCCAAACGCAGTCCCGATGAGGCCCTTTTTTCACAAAAATGCTCCATTATTTCACGGTTTGCATTGAAAAACAAAGGATTGTAAAATATTTGTTTTTTTTTTCAAAAACGGAAAAAAAAGAAAAAAACAGGCCTACATTTGCAAAAAAGGAAATGAAGAAAACATGGTAAAAAAAAACGGAATAGCAACCTCTTGGCGGACAAAATTTGTCATCATAAACAATGACAAAACGCCGACAAACATCACACTAACCTGATATGGAAGCAACCTTATGCCTGTGGACAGGCTTTAACAAATTCACGTAGCCCTTGTCTCTGCGATCAAGTGCCGCCGTTCGCAGAGACGTAACGGAGCGGAACGGCCAGCCGTCCCCTTCCCCACTGACCCGACGGAGACGCAAACCGCACCGCCATTCCGGAAAGGCCATGTCATACACATACGCTCCCCCGTTTGAAGCGGGGCACAAAGATACGGGAATAAAGTAAAACTCTAACCTTAAATTCCAAGAAAATGAAAAACAAAGAGTACATAAAAGAAAACAAATTGGACTTGACAAAAAAATTTGAACTGGATGCCAATGCAATGAACCAGATTGTCGGTGGAACCTCATTCTGGATGGACACCACGCCGGGAACCGACATGGCCGTCTCCGATTCAGCTGATATCCTTTCCACAGAATTTGAAGCGGTGCAGACCTGCGATCATTCCTGCAAAACCTGCACTACGAACAAGACCTCCGCAAACATCCACATTTGCATTACAAAATTGAGGAACAAATAAGTCCATTCCATGGGATGTGCGAACCCGCACATCCCATTTTATGAAAAGCAGAAATGATGACATCCGATATTGACCACGAACTGAGATACCAGATCAATCCGGCCTACACGCTTCTGGCAGACCGGCACTGCGCCTTCATCTTCAACAGTTTGGGATGGTCCACCTTCCAAACCCATCCGGATGTGGATGACAACTTTTCCCAACCGCTCTTTCCTCACTACGCCAGCATTTTTGCCTACTGGAACGGTGCAAAAACCTACAGGGAGACCATGCGGCAGATTGAGGATGAGATGCGAATCCAACCGGAGGTGCTCAAGAACTTTCTCCAGCATTGTTTTAATAACCCACAAAAAACGCTGCTGCATTTCAGCGACAAGGAGATCACGGAGGAAGCTCACAACAACTGGATTCCCAAGAACTTCATCATTGAATGTAATGGAAATGCGCCACGCACCGACCTGCCTGAGCCCGAAGCCTTCGCCATTCCTGTACGAAAATGGGACATGACACGGCTGCGCACCAAAATCCCCACGCAGGTCACTCTGATGCTGACAAACCGATGTGCCACAGACTGCATCTACTGCTATGCGGACAACAAGCATCCGGCAAACACACCACTGCCTACTGAAAAATGGCTGGAACTCATCAATGAGGCCCGTCACTTCGGCTGCCTCTCCATTGATTTGTCAGGCGGAGAGGTGTTTCTCCATCCGGGTGTGGAAACCATCCTGAAGACCCTTCACCAATTGGGGTATCACCCCTACCTTTCCACCAAAATCCCGCTGGAGGAAGAGCAGATTCTACGGTTAAAGGAATGCGGCATGAAAGAGCTGCAGCTATCAATTGACTGTTGGGATGCCGCCCTGATGCAACACCTGCTGAAAGTGCCGGTCTCCTATTTCGACCGCATGAAAAGGACACTGGATTGTTTGGAAAAACATGGGATACAGGTTAAAGTCAAGGCCGTAATCACACGTCACAATGACAAGCCGGAGCAGGTGGAACAGCTGTTGCAGCACCTGACCGCCCACAAAAACATCAGGGCCATCAGCGTTGCACCGGCTGAACACAGCCTGTACAAATCCGAACAGGAATTCATGGACTACCGGACCAGCAGGACACAATGGGAAAAAATCGAAGCGGTAGTCTCCGCCTTGGCCGACACCTGCAAGGAACACTGTGAAATCAGCTGTCAAGGATTGTCTGATAGCACAGAGCATTGCGCCGCTGTGGACGAGAAGGCAAAAGCCTACCCCAAACGCACCCGATGTCCCGGCAACATCAACATGCTCTACGTGCTGCCTGACGGCAAAGTCACAATATGTGAAGAGCTGTACTGGAATCCGAGATTCATCATCGGAGATGTACGGAAACAAAGCCTGATGGAAATTTGGGAATCCAAGGAGGCGCTCGGTCTCTACAACCTCTCCCAAGATTCCTTTAGGAAAGCCAGTGCCTGCCACATCTGTCCGCAATTCGACCCCTGCCACCAGCAATCCGGGGTCTGCTGGAAAATGGTGATTGAAGCATACGGGGATGAGTACTGGGACCTGCCCGATCCACGCTGCCCATACGCTCCACCGGCGACTAAGCAACTTTATATCCAATAGTGCTCCCATGAAGGCAAGCCTGTTCAAACGAAGCATCGCGTTTTTGGCCGACTTGTCGGCCGCCCATCTGTGTGCCTATGCATTGATGGCCCTGTTCCCACCACCATTTGAATGGAGCAATCTCACATTCACCCAGTTTTGTGTGGGCGGATATTTCCTGACAGGCCACCTGCTGCACGGGCGAAGCCTGTTCCAATACCTGTTCCACCTCGCTCCCCAAGAGAGACGCTGGCGGTACACCATTTTAAAAATAGGTTTTATCTCTGTCGCACCGATGCTTTGCTCCCTTTTCTACCGCTCCATGGCCACACGGCTATGGGACTGGCTGCTATTACATACGCTAAACGAGCAGTATTGCCTTCAACTTTTCCTCATTGGAGAGGAGAACGCCCGCCTCATCTGTTCGATGGGATGGTTCTTCCTGCTGCTTATTGCCGAAACGGTCTGTTTGTCCATGACTAAAAAAAGCCTTTGCGAACTGATCTGCGGCACAGAAATAGTCATGACAGAGCAAGGAATCCGCAAAATGGCCTACTTCGTTCCATTGGCCCTGCTACTTTTCCTGATGGTTTACGAACCTGTCCGGCAGCACGCCATCCAAAAGGAACATGGATTCAAGGCATACAACGCCATGCCTGTTTACCCGCCGATACCCTGGCTGGAAAAGCAACGGCACGTCCGCTCTTTCCGTGCCTGCCAGCAGCCGCCGGAAAAATATCTGATGCACCTGTTTGACAGATACAATATTGTCTTTTTGGTGGAAAGGGAACATCCGGAATGTCTGCAATGGGATTTTCTAACCCACTTCATCCTCAGCGAACAGTTTTCGGAAAAAATCGGCATTGTTTGTATTGAAACTGCAAACCATGACATGCAGCAGGCCATTGACAGTTTCCTGCACCAGGAATACACATCGGATGTTGCAAGGGAAATGGCAGCGGCCCATATCATCCGCGAATGCAGCGTATGGCCAACTTGGACTGAAAGGAGCCTGTTTGACCTATTTATCCGGACAAACCTGTTCAACCGGAGTCATGACAGCCTGCATCAGATCCGCATCTGCGCCTGTGACGCGGAAAACGTATGGAACCGGATTGACACCGACCAGATGGCACTTTATGATTTGCTGGACACAAGAGACAGTGTCATGGGAACCAATGTTATCGGGTTTTACCAGGAACAAATGTCCCAAAATCCTGCAAAAAAGAAGATGTTAGCCATTTTCAACGACATCCATTGTTTCCGGAACACCCTGCCACGCCACAAAAACACCATTGACTATGTGGACGCAAAGTATCCGCAACATGTGGGTGTCTGCTGCATTCCCTCCGCAACCTACTATTGGAACGGAAAAGTTTCCGCCTTTTACAAGGAGGCTCTATGGTATTCGGCAGCTCAAGAGGTGGGAGAGTGTTTCGCGGTGCCTATCAAAGGCAGTATCCTGGAAAACAAGCATCTGCAAAAAAACCTCGCTCCCAGTTTGTGGGGAAAGAAGACCATGCTGGAGCTGTTTGACGGAATGCTGTTTATCGGCCACCCCACCCAATATCGCCTGAATGATGACGGTTATCCTTATCTCTTTGACCCGGAATTTGAAAAGGAATGCCTAAAAAGGGGAAAAATGTCGGGAATGGAAAAGGATGTTGCTGAATGGATAGCGGATTACCACTCACACGCACCCGGCACAAGGACGAAACCCTTCAATTACATTGCAACTTACAACAGCATTTACATTCCATTGCTCTATGCAATGGTTTCCTACTTACTGCTGATTCTGCTATTTTACGGCCATCAGATGCTGAGAAAGAACCCACTACCCAAAGGCAACAAACCCTGATACGTGTCCCGGCCGGAAGGATCCGACGAGTCCTCCCGACAACTACAACCTGCATCCCTACATACTTACACTCATCACGTGGGATTGGATTCAGCCTTCCGGCTATAGACACGCTGTTAAAAAAAAAAAACTACTTCCGGCCCACTAACGCCTTCGCATCTGTTACCGGCAAAAGATCATTGTCATTGTTCCGAAATCCATACGGACATTGTACTGTGACAACAAATCACAACCCAACAGCCCGTCAATCGGATCCTTACCTATAAGGCGCAACATCCTGTTGATGTTGGCAAGCCTGACAAGAACCACACGGTATGACCTGACTTCCAATTCGCCAAAACGCAAAACATCAATTGTGTCAAACGAATGGGAAAGACGACGTCCGCCAAGTCCCATAACAGTGTCCGACATCCCCTCCTCCACGCTGCGGCGGAGACGGACTGGAGTGTCCGGACGGGAGGCTGTGCAATGCTTGAAGGCAGACCTGTCGATACAGGTGTGCGATGCGCCCGTATCCACCACAAGCGATACCGGAATCCCGTTCAGTTCCGCCTTAACCAAAGGCATACGGTTTTCATCGTTCTCCAACGTCACCAGCTGGAACGGCACCGTCACCTCCGTCATATCAGTATATTTTGGCGGTGATGCCCAAGGCACGGACCTTTTCGGCAATCGGCTCCAGCACATCGGGACCAACCTTCACAAGCTTGCGTGCAGGGGTCTCGCGGTCGATCGGATAGAGCATTACAGTATGCGGGCGGATACGACGGATGCGTTCAATCCAGGCTGAGACCTCCGCCTCCGTGGTGTTATCGACAGTAGCGCCTTCATCTGTCGTGCCGCGCAGAAACAGGGTCTGGATTGTCAATTTGCCATCGAACTGTTCAAGCTGCCGTGTTACAGTCTCAATATCCAGATCCACAAACGGCTGGTTGATGCGTTTGAACATCTCCTGGGTCCCGGCATCCAGCTTCAGCATCGGGTTCTCAATTTTGCGGAGGGCGGACACCACATCAGGACGGTGCAGCTGGGTGGAATTGGAGAGGCATGAGATTATAGCCTTGGGGAAATATTTGTCCCTAAGCCGCATGAGCCCGTCGGTCACGGCTCCGAACTCCGGATGCAGCGTGGGTTCCCCGTTGCCGGAATAGGTGATGCTGTCCGGTATGGTCCCCTTCTCCTTAAGCTGCTTCATATAGTCCTCAATGACAGGCAGCATATCCGCCGCCTTGTGCAGCAGGGAGTAGTCCACCTCACTGGTTTTTGCCCAGCCGCACTCGCAATAGATACAGTTGAATGTACAGAGTTTTACGGTCTTAGGCAGCAGATTGATACCCAAAGAACAGCCCAATCTGCGGCTGTGGATCGGACCGAAAACAATATCGTTATATAAAATTCCTGACATAACAGATGGTTTTATGGTTACTTGTCACAACAATGGTCAAACATGCGCTGGAAGGCCCGTTGGCATACGGGGCAGAAATAATCGTATCTGATATCCTTCATGGTGCAGCTTTTGCGCGGACGGTAAAGTCCCTTGGCGCAGTAGCCGGCACCTTCAAAAACGCCCAGATCATCCTCATACTGTTTTTCAGCAGGGGTCGGCACCGGCACCTCCGGATCTAGCATATCCCTCCATTTGGCGTCAAAATTCACTAAGCTGGTGATGTTCGGTGCGGGCGGTTCCGTACCTTGCGGATAATAATCCTGCACCGCAACATCCGAAGTGTAGTATTCGTCGGCCAGACCGGCAATGCCGTGTCCGAGCTCATGCACACAAACATAGTTGAAATAACGGTTGTCCGTGACGGTGGAATGGAAGTTATAGATGCCGCCTCCACCATACTTCTTTGTATTGCAAATCACAAGGGCATGGTCGCACGGGGTTTCACTGCAGACCTTGTCCAGCCGCCACATATCCTCCACCATCAGATAGCGTTCCGTTCCCAAGGTGTAGAAGGAGGCGCCCAAACGTGTCTTTTTCCTGCGCTTGCCGGCACCATCCCTTGAAACGCCCGACTCTTTGGAATAAGCGTACAACGCACGGATGTTTATGCGATAGGCGTTTTCCTTGAAGGGCGAGCAGTTCAGGATGGCCTCTGCACAGCGTTCGGCATCCTTGCGCCATTTGGCGCTGTCCGAAACTGCATAGCCCTCAGGAACCAGCAGGATGTCGTATGCTTTGGCCGGTTCCGCCACCACATGCAATGCCATAATTCTCCCTTTTATTATCAACTCATTCTTAACCTTTGTCCTACCCGGTTCGAACTGCACCTCCCACTGCTTTTCATACTCAAACTGCGCGTTTCTGGAATAGAAGCAGATTTTAACCGGAACTATGGGCCTCGGTATCCGCACACATTCCCTGAAACTTTTCCGTTTTCCGGCCCTACCCTTTTCTGTGGTCCGGTATTCGTCAAACAGGCTGTTGAAGGAACAGGAATAGAGCAGACTGTCCGTGGCGGCGTCACGAACCTCCACCTTCTGCCTGCCGTAGGAGAAGGAATCGGTCAGATGCTGGGTCGGCCCCGCCCATACTCCCCAATGTGAGACAAACGATTCCAGCCGGTAGCTCTGCCGGTTAAAGTCACCGCTGTGCAGGTACCGGATACAGAGTGTCTGCGGTTTGAAATAACGTTCGAACTGCGCCTGAGCCGGAACAAGCGGCAGAATGCACAGTATGGCTAAAATCAATCGTTTCATACACTTCAACATTTTTTATTCCTCCTCTGCCGCCTGCGGTGAAACCCAACCGTGCTGGTTCAGGAACTTCTTTTTCACACCAAGCGAGGCAATCTTGTACTGGTATGCCGACTTGCCCTTCTCAGCGGAAAGCACACGCCGCTTCTGGTCGGTGTTCTTGATGGCCTTGTTGAAATCGGCGTTGGAGGAGAGCCCCTCCATTGAGGTGCCGTAATAGCGGAAGAAGAACCATTCGCCGTCAATCTCAAAATACATCTGGAGGATGGTACGGTTGCTCTTCTTCTGAATTTCAATCATTCCCGGCACATATTTGTTCACCTCCTTCTTACCGCAGACCGCGATGCCGATGTCACCCTGGCTCACAAATGCCTTGGTGGCCTGGTTCCAGTCAAATTTCAAATCGGCGAAGACAAAGCTGACCGCCAGCTGTCGTGGCAGACGTTTGAAACTGGAGGCCTGCACCAGCTCCGGATAAAGGCGGCGGAATTCGTTCGGACCCAAAATTGTGAGCAGCGCATTCTGATAATTGTTGTTATCGACAATGTCTATAGGCTCCAGAGAGGCATTGGCAACGGTATTGGAGAGCAGCTTCATGCATTCGTCATTGAAATAGAAGTCCAGGGAAGCGGCTAACCGGATGGTTGCCGAATCCTGCTGCATGAAATGCTGTACCGTCCCAACCGGCAGGAACTCCATCCGCCCGAAATTGGTGCCAAGGTTCAGTATGCCCTCGCCCGTACATACGCAAGTGTTGCCGTCCAGACGCATGATGTTGCCGCCTACCGCCTCATCCTCAATCCGTTCTTTGGATGCGACCACAAACTGGTTGTCCTCCTTGTTGTATACAAGCAGGCCCTGCGCATTGACATATTCCGGACTGTTGATGGGGTTCTTGGCCCGTGCGAACGCAGTGAAGACCCTGCCCGTCTTGGTGTTGGAGGCGATGGCCGCCACCACGCGGCGGTTCTGCATGTCCTTGGTTGTGGAGTCGATGGGGATGACAACATTCTTTGGGTCAATCTCACCCTTGTAGCGGATGGCCGCATACTGTACGGTGTCGCAGGTCTGGATGGGACGCACACCGCCCTTGAATTCCAAAAACTCCCGTTCGGCATAGAGCGTCACCTTGCCATGATATCCGAAATGGGGGTTCAGGGTGAAGTTGGCCTCCGGCGCAATTTGGCCGCGCCCGCGGGTCAGACCGTTGTGCGCCGCCCAGATGGAATCCAAATAAATCTCGTGCTTCACATCATCCTCATCCACATAGTTGTAGTTGCCGATGGCATTGTACCAGCTGCGCGAGGCGATATGCGCGGTCACATTGAATATCTCATGATACTGAGTCTCCGTATTGGCAAGAATCCGAGCCTGCTCTAACGGGACAATCTGCGCATCCTTCAAAATCTTCACTATCCCCTTGTGCGGGAACAGCGCGGCATCCGCCACCTCGATAAAGCGCACACCCTCAGCAACAATCTCATACTTCCGCATATCATATACGGCCCGTGTGGTGGTGAATTTCAGCCCCTCCTGCGAACCTTTCATCGACACAAGTTCGTTCCCTTCCGACTTCATGGCATACAGCTCCTTGACCGGTGTGGCCGGAATGTCCACATCCTTGTACGGATCCTCATATTTGAAGGCTATCTTGTCTTCCCCGACTAACCAGTCAAACTCCTGGGAATAGGTGTAGAACTGGTTGATCGGCATGTTGACCCGCGTCACACCGTCATTGGACTTGAAGTGGCCTATCGGTTTGCTGAAATCGATGTGGCCGGTATGGTTGGTTGTCTTGATGAAATATTCGTCCGACAGGGAATCACGCAGACGGAATGCCATATTGTCGCTCTTAAGTTCATGATGCAGATACTGATAGTCGTCGCTTTCCATCTCCGCATTGCGGTACTTCATCAGGCCGCCTGCACGCACACCCTTGGAGGAGAGTGTCATGTAACCGTCCAATGTCGCCTCGTTAAATGCCACAAAGGGAGCCTTCCGGTTCTCCAGCCGCATCTCATCCTGATAGGGCAGCCACAAGGCATCCACCTTTTTCGCCTTTATGGGCGGGTATTCCGTTCCGCCACCCTGGGCTGTCACTTCGTAGGTGTCGAATTCCGCACGCATTGAATCAAGGAAGAAGAGCATGTTCTTACCCTCACCGTGCGACACGAGGAAATCCACCCCGCCGGTACAGCGCAGCCCCTGGTTGCTCAAATCTATTTTTCCGGTGAATGTGCCGACCCCGTTGTAGGCAGGAAGCCCGTCCGACTCCGTCTCGTATATGAAGCCCAATGAAAAATCGGGACGCACCTTCAACGGCTTGTGCAGCTCCGGAAAAATGCCGTCCGAATAAAGATAGCCGTTGAACAGCAGCGAATCGGTGTTGTAGTCATCCAGATGGGTGATGGTGAACGGCTCCACAGCAAAATAGAAACGGTTGCGGTCATACACCTTGTTGTAGACATAATCGTGGTCATAATAGACCTTGCCCGGCTGGCGGCTTTCAAAATAGGGATACTTGGGCATGGGCAATGTGCTGGACTTGTTGTTGGGCTCATCCACATAAAGCACCCCGTTTATGTCCTCCACATAGGAACGGACCCGTTTAAGCGGATATTCCCCACGCATATTTGGGCTCAACGATTTGTCTTCCACATAAAACACCATAGAGTCTATCACAACAAAGTCAAAATTGAAATGCTCATAGGAAAATTTGCAGTTGGTGACCCAAAAATCAAACAGTCCGGCCTCCACCTTGCCATGAAAGGTGAAATCGCGGTTTTTCTGCATGGTTATCCGCTTTCCGGTCGGAAAAACGGTCACAATCTGTGTGTCACTGATGATGATCATGTCCAATCCGAAAATGTTCAGGTCATTATTGAGAAGACTAAGGGTGGCATTCGATTTGCCACCAGCCACCTGTGAACGGAACTGTAGTATGTCATAATCCTTTTTCTTCGTCTCATTCAACAGGTAATTACCCAATTTTTGCTTGTAGATAATAGTATCGGTCAGCATGTTGTACTCCACAAAACCGCCTTCAGCCAACCGGAAAAGCAGACTGCGGACATCATCCTTTGAATAATGGAAGTAATCCACAATGTCGTTCAGGCTTCCCCGTTTCACATGATTTTTCCGGAAAAACTCATAAAGCGTGTACATGGGATTGATCTCAGACATGCCACGGTACTTGTCAGTCCGTCCCTCCTCGAAAAAATTGGCCGATTCGAACACAGCCTCCTTCGACTCGACATTTCCCGGAATGGATGTGAAATCTATGGCTGCCGTGTTCATGTCCCAATGAATCGCCTCCTCATACATCTCCAACTGATGGTAGGTGTTGAAAAAAGGCATTCGTTGCGAACCGTCCTTGCCACGGATCAGCCACAAGTCCTTCTTTGGCACATTATACCGCAACTGTATGGCGGAATGGTAGATGGAATCCTCAGCCACAAACAGCGAAACCGCACAGAGGGATGATTCGATGTGCTCCTTCTTCAACAGAAAAGATGTGGAACGGCCTATAAGGGCAGGCTTTCCCTCACGATAGAACACCAGCCGCGCCATGTGGTCGGGCGTGCCCTGCCCAAGAAAACGGTTGCCGCGCACAAAGACTCCACCCCGGTAGTCCACATCCTCATACAGTCCATGGATCAGGATATCCCTGTCATAGGAGGTGAAACGCGGATAGGTGGCACCCTCCTCCGTCAGCTGCGTGTTGACAGCCTTGTCCTCCAACCTGCCCAACTGCGGCTTGGCAAAATAGCGGAAATCATAGTAGAGCACATTTTCAATCGATATGTTAGGCGCCTTCAAGGTGATGGCATACTGCTTGATTTCAACATAAATCTCGTTGGGGGCAAGTCCGGCACGAATCCAGTCCACGACACCGTCCTTCCCATAAAACTTCTGATTGATGGGATCATAGCTTCCGCTGGTCTGATGTATCACCACACTGTCCTTCCCATTGGTTCCGACCAGGTCCAGATATGGGAACACCACCTTGGGCGTACTGTCACACACGAACTGGAAATTCATGCTGTTGCGGGCATACCAATGCACACTGGAGGTGAAAGAATTGATTTCCTTTTCCGTGATTATTTTCTCATACCGTACCATCATATCCTCAAACTGGTTGGCGGAACGGCCGATCAGCACGCTCATTGACTGGCAGAAGCCCTTTTCCTGCGTTTTGTTGGGCATGGATCCGACAAATGAATTGTAGGTATGGATAAATGCCTTGAAATGTGGGAACGGCTTCAACCGCTTCTGCAGCATCTGGTTGGCCAGCTGCAGGAAAGAGACCTGCTGTGCGGAGGACCATTCCGGCCAATGTTCCGAGAAAAACTGCACAAGCGTGTCCGCATCCTTGTTGTACGACTTGCTGACCGCCGTCAGAAAAGCGGTCATTTCCACTACCGTACTGTCCGTATTGGGTGAAAATTTCTTTACAGTGCGTGTTTGTGCCCCCACCTCCACACACATCAGCAGCAATGCTGACAGTATACAAAACAAACTAATTCTCCGCATGATGTTTTTCTGTTAATTAAAAATAACGGACAATTGCCGGAAATCGTGTGTGCAGAAGAAAGTTTTTTCCGAAGGGATCTCACCATTGGAGCGGCTTGTATTTCTCCGGAATCTTCAGGGAGGCGGGGCCTGGCACATCCGGTTTGGCCGATTTTACCGTCAGTCGGGCGGAACCCAACGACGGCAGCGAGACACTGATGGTTTTCGGATACATAACCTTCACACCCTCTCCGCCTATGTTACCATAATCACTGTATTTTGCCGCCACAGCACCGCCACCATTCAACGAAGCCCACTGCGCCTTACGAAGATAGCCGCTTGAATCAATGTCCACTTGAGCGTTATGCGGGGTCAGCAGCAACAGATCCTGCACCATTTCAAAATCCACCGGAAGGCCGGTCTTCTTGCGGAGGAGCGCATAACTGCCCTCCCAATAGCCTGACTCCGGATGAACCAGCACCACCACCTTTTCAGGACGGCAGAGCGCACGTCCCAGCTCGATACCGAATTTGCTGACATGCAGATAGACGGCACTGTCCTTGGCCACAACAGCAAAAAGGTTCAGCTCCAGCCCTCCGGCACCGGGAATCTCCATGCGGCCGGAAGCACGCACGGAAAGCCACTGCCGCAAAGGCGGAACATAGGCTTGCGGTGCAGGCGGCGGCACAGGCAACGTATCTGCCTGCACCTGTACCGTATCCACAACAGGCTGCGTCTGCCCGCCCTTTTCCCGACGGGAATTGGTGCAGGAGGAGAACAGCAGCAGACAGGCCACCAACCGGACAAGCAGCTTTTTCATGAGCGGTAGGAATCTATTCGGTTCACACTCTGGATGCCTTCGACAGACTTAAGCCGCTCCAGCAGCTCATGCAGCACATCCAAATTCTGCACATAGAGCATGATCCGCCCCTCAAACACCCCATCGGTCGTCTCAAAGTTGATTGAACGGCAGTTCATCTTGAAATCCTGATACACTATGGCAAGCACTTCGCTTACAAGCCCCTTCTTATCAAATCCGGTGATGCGGATACCTGTCAGAAAATCGATGTTCGCCGCATCTTTCCGCCACTTTGCCTTGACAATGTTCTTACCCATCCGGGCCATCATCTGGCGCGCTTCCGGACAATTGGTCCGGTGAACCTCAATCTCATGATCCGACTTCCTGATACCTATGACCGAATCGCCCGCAATCGGGTTGCAGCATTTGGCCACCGTCTGATGAAGGCTCTCCATGTCGTTGTCCAACAGCATGGCATCTGGCTGCCGCTTCATCCTCACCTTGATAAAGGCATCCATGGAAAATATGTATCGGACCCTTTTCAGGAAAAAACGCACCTTGACACCAACCGTGTGGTATAATTTATAGATGTAGCTCCAACGCGAAAAGCAGCGCCGCACCTTGGCTTCGGTCACACGTCCGTCGTACACCTCCGCATATAGGTCCACCCGCTCGTCAATTCCAAGAAAATCCTTCAGCCGACGCACCGTAATCCGGTCGAACTCCACCTCGGCCTTCTCAAAGTAGGACTGGAGCATCCTCTTCCCCTCCGCGAGCTTGGCATCGTTCTGTGTGGCCAATGCCTCAGATATCTTGATCTGAGCCAGTGCAGTCTTGGCAATCTTCTGCCACTCCGGATGCACCATCTGCTTGGTTGAGGTAATAATCTCCACCTGGTCGCCGCTGTTGAGCGTATATGCCACCGGCACCAGTTTGTTGTTCACTTTTGCCCCTATGCAATGGTTGCCGAAATCCTCCTGTATTTCATATGCAAAATCCAGCACCGTCGAACCGGCCGGCATGGTATGGAACTCCCCCTTGGGGGTATACACGTAAATCTCTTTGGAAAAAAGGTTCAGCCGGACATTGGAGAGCAGTTCGTTCGAAGGTGCCTCCTGCTGGTTCTGCAGAACGAAACGCACCTGCTTAAGCC
Organism: Bacteroidales bacterium UBA1195; assembly: GCA_002309855.1. Lineage (GTDB taxonomy): Bacteria > Bacteroidota > Bacteroidia > Bacteroidales > WCHB1-69 > UBA1195. The sequence goes on along the minus strand of DBYD01000051.1, from coordinate 6,995 downwards.
ACTCCTCAATACCCTCCTGTGTGGCATCCGTCTCGGAAGTCCCCTCCTTATACATCCAGTGGGCGGCTATGCCGTTTTCAGCAATGGCATCCATCTGGCGGGAACGGATCTGCACCTCCACCCAACGGCCTGTCGGATTATGGTCGGTAGGATTACTCATCACCGTGATGTGCAATGCCTGGTATCCGTTCGCCTTCGGAATGGAAATCCAGTCACGAAGCCGCTCCGTATTTGGGCGGTATATGTCCGTCACCAACGAATATACTGTCCAGCACTCCGATTTCGCAAATTCGGGGTTCACATCCACAATAATCCTGATGGCAAAAAGATCATACACCTCTTCAAAAGGTATCTGCTTCTTGCTCATCTTCTTCCAGATGGAATAAATCGACTTGACCCTGTAGATTATGTCCCCTTTGATGTTCTTTTCATCCATGTGCTGCCGTATGGGGCGGATGAAATCGCGGATGAACTGCTGACGCTGCTGCTCCGTATCCTTCAGTTTCTGTTCAATGAAGGCATAACTGCCAGGATCCTGATACTGCATGCAAAGATCCTCCATCTCCCCTTTGATGCCGTAAAAGCCGAGCCTGTGCGCCAAAGGCGCATAAAGGTACATGGTCTCAGAAGAGATTTTCTGCTGCTTTTCAACCGGCATGGCATCCAGCGTGCGCATGTTATGCAGCCGGTCGGCCAGTTTGATGAGAATCACACGCGGGTCGGTACTCAAGGTGAGCAGGATTTTCCGGAAATTTTCCGTCTGGGTGGAGGTGACAGTATCGGAGACATCCTCAATCTTGGTAAGGCCATCAATAATCCGCGCCACCTGCTCCCCGAACATGCCCTCTATATCCTGCAAAGTGTATTCGGTATCCTCAACCACATCATGCAGAATTGCGCATATCACGGAAACAGCATCCAGATTCATCTGGTTGAGCACAATAAGCGCCACTTCCAAAGGATGGACAATATACGGGTCACCACCCTTCCGCTTTACACCGCTATGGGCATACATGGCTAACGAAAAGGCCTTGCGCACCATTTTCCTCTCCTCAAGCGTGGAGCGGCCGCGCAATTTGATCTGAATATCCCTGTATAAAGGCAGGATTTTCGACAATTCCTCTCTCGTATAGCCTGTCTGCATGGGTCAAAGTGTTACTGGTTATATTTCTCCTCAGCGTATTTCCGGCTGATGGTCAGTTTGCGTTTGGAATCGGAAGGGATCTCAAACATGGCATCTGTCATGATACGTTCCACTATGTTCCTCAGACCCCTGGCACCCATCTTCAGCTCCACCGCCTTGTCCACCACATAGTCGATTGCCTCATCCTCAAACTCCAGCCTGACCTTGTCCATTTCCAAAAGCTTGGCATATTGGCGGATAAGGGCGTTTTTCGGTTCCAGCAGGATACGCTTCAGCGCATCCCTGTCCAGAGAGTCGAGATAAGTTATTACAGGGAAACGTCCGCATATTTCCGGAATAAGCCCGAAAGCCTTGATGTCGGTGGAATCCACATAGCGCAGCAGCTGCCCCTCGCGACGCTCATGGTTCTCGTTCTTGAACCCGATTGACGAGGTGTTCAGCCTTGCGGCAATTTTCTTGTCAATTCCGTCGAAGGCTCCGCCGGCAATAAAGAGGATGTTCTTGGTGTTCACCTGGATAAACTGCTGCTCAGGGTGCTTGCGCCCGCCTGCGGGAGGCACGTTGACGATGCTGCCCTCAAGCAGCTTCAGCAGGGCCTGCTGCACCCCTTCGCCTGAAACGTCCCGTGTGATGGAGGGGTTGTCCCCCTTGCGGGCTATCTTGTCAATCTCGTCTATGAAGACAATGCCCTTCTCCGCCTTGTCCACATTGTAATCGGCTGCCTGCAACAGACGGCTCAGGATGCTCTCAACATCCTCACCCACATAACCGGCCTGTGTAAAGACCGTCGCATCGGCAATGCAGAACGGCACGTCAAGCAGCTGCGCTATGGTACGGGCAAGCAGTGTCTTGCCGGTTCCGGTCTCCCCGACCAGAATCAGGTTCGATTTCTCAATCTCGACATCCGATTCGCTGTCCGGATGTTCCCCCGCATGGCGTATACGCTTGTAATGGTTGTAAACGGCCACGGAAAGCACCTTCTTGGCAGCCTCCTGACCGATTACATACTGGTCTAAATAAGCCTTGATTTCCTTTGGTTTCAGGTCCATGCGGAAAGCGGTACGGGCAGCTCCGGCACGCTGTATGTCAACAATATGCTGCGCCTCCGTCACACATTCGTTGCAGATGTTGGCGTTGAGCCCCCTTATCAGAATCCTCTCCCCTGCGGGACGTCCGCAGAATGAGCAGAGCTCCCCTTTCGGCGTGTATCTTTTTGCCATAACGGTTACTTTTGCTCCGGATTACGCCGCAGAATCTCGTCAATCATCCCATATTCCTTCGCCTCGTCGGCAACCAGCCAGTGGTCACGGTCGGCATCGGCCCACACCTTTTCATACGGCTGGTGCGAATGCAGGGCGATTATTTCATAAAGCTCCTTCTTCAGCTTTTGGATTTCACGTGCTTCGATCTCAATGTCCGAAGCCTGTCCGGAGGTGCCGCCCATCGGCTGGTGGATCATGACCCGCGCATGCGGCAGTGCCGAGCGTTTCTTCTCCGTTCCGGCGCAAAGAAGTACCGCGGCCATCGAGGCGGCCATACCGGTGCAGACGGTGGCCACATCGGCGGAGATGTACTGCATGGTGTCATAAATTCCAAGTCCGGCGTATACCGAACCTCCGGGCGAATTTATGTAGATCTGGATGTCCTTCTTAGGATCCACCGACTCCAGAAAAAGCATCTGCGCCTGGATGATGTTGGCTGCGTCATCAAAAATGGGCACACCAAGGAAGATGATCCTATCCATCATCAAACGGGAGAAGACATCCATGGTTACAGCGTTCAGCTGACGCTCCTCAATGATGTTCGGGGTTATGTATTCGTTAGTGAGGGATTCGAACCGGTGCAGTTTCAGACTGCTGATACCGGCATGTTTCACCGCATATTCTCTGAATTCGTTTCTCATCTGATATACATTTATTATTTTTAAGACCGAATATATAAACAACAGTCTGCCTTACCGGCAGACTGCGTCAAAAGTTTACTGCTGTTCTTTCTTGGCAGCCGTCTTCCGTGCGGACGGCTTTTTCGCCTTGGTTTCCTTAACCTCCTCAGCAGGGGCCTCTGCCTTCTCCTCCGTCTTGCGGCTCCTTGTCTTTTTGGGCTTGGCAGGTGCAGGGGTGCTGCCACTGCCGGAAAGGAATTCGTCCAATGAGACAGATTTCGTCACGCCGCCGGACTTTTCAAAAATGATGTCGGCAATCCGCTCGAACTGGATGTTGTCGTAGACATTGCTGATGGTCTTCTCCTCCTTAAGCATGTTGCCTGCCAACGATTCCACCTGTTGTCTGTATTCTTCGGAAAGCATTGCATAGTCAAGTCCGAAATAATTGAAGGAGAAATATCTACGCAGATAATCAAGGATATCCTCCCTGCCAATGTTCAGATTGCCATCCTCGGAAATCGTGTTTTCAACCAGCTGGAAAACGATGGACTTCTGCAAATCAGGATAGCGTTCCTCCATGCTTTCCGCCGTATAGAGTTCCGGATTACGCTCAATCATATAGCGTTTCACGAAACTGTCCGGAAGAGTCAGTTCCATGCCGGCCATCAGCGCATCCATGGCGGCGCCCCTGTACTGCATCCGCTCCTGCGAGTCATAACCGCGTTCAATCTGCGCCTTCAGGCGGCTGCGCATCGCAGCCTCGTCCTTCACCTGCCCGTCAGGGAAGGCGCGTGAATAGAACTCATCATCCATTTCCGCCGGATCCACATGGTGGATGGCATTTATGGTGACAGTCACCTTTTCGGGCGCATCCTCCATTTCGGTCGGCTTGCGCTTGAGAAGCGTGCTCCTCTCATAATCGGTTTCGAACATCTCCTTCAAATCGATGACCATCGTGTCATGCACCTTCTTTCCAATGAATTCATTACGGCAGGATTCCTTGAAATAGCTGGTCGGAAGACTGGAGGAGATGGGCTCCGCACCCTCTTCCGTGACAACCTGGACCAGTGCCATGTCGCCGTCAACCACCTCTTCGGTCGAGGAGAACTTGCCCAGCCTGCGGCGCAGCTTGGACACTTCCTCGTCAATCTGTGCCTCACTGGCGGTCACCTTCAGATAAGGGACATCCTTGGCCTTGGCGTAGTCAATCTTCACCTCCGGACGGAGTCCGATTTCAAAGGTGAAGCTGAACTCGCCCATCTTCTCAAAATCAGCCTTGGTCTTTTCCGGCACCGCCAACGGCTCGAACAAAATGCGAATTTTGTTTTCGCGCAGGTATTTTTCAATCTCCTCGTTCACCTTTTTGGAGATTTCATCTAGCATGACGGATGCTTTGTATTGACGTTCAATCATCCCCATCGGAACATGCCCCACCCTGAAGCCGGGGATGCTGGCCCTTCTTTTCAAATCCCTTAATGTTTTCGCCACCGCCTCCTGATAATCCTCAGGTACAAGTTCTACAGTGACATGTTCGTCCAAAATTCCGATGTTTTCTCTTACAATATTCATTGTCAATACATTTAATTATTTTTTCTCAAAATGCAAAAATAGTATTTTTTTAAACAAGTTTTGCGTTTTGCCTCCCTTTTTTATACGGTTAGCAGAGATTCCGGTTTTTCAAGCAGCAGATCAGCACCTGCATCCACCAGCTCCTGCCGTGTGCGGAAACCCCACAAAGCGCCGGCCATCCTTACTCCGGCGGCATGGGCCGTACGCACATCAACCGCAGTGTCACCCACATACAGCACATCGCTCCGGTCAGCTCCGGTCTCAGCAAGGATGTCGTGCACAATTTCCGGATCCGGCTTGATGGGATGCCCTTTCCGGTGCCCCAGAATCACTGCAAAACGGATGCTTGGAAAATAATGGCGCATCAGCTCCGGCATAACCTCATGCGGCTTGTTGGAGGCCACAGCAAAAAGCGCCCCCGCAGCCTGCAACTTTTCCATGGTGGGCAACAACCCGTCGAACGGCTTTGTGCGGTCAGCCTTATGCAGGTCGTAATAGGCCATGAATTCAGGCAGCAGCGCATCCACCTGCGCCGCTGTCCGGGAACTTTCCGGCAACGCACGCTCCATCAGCAGGCGCGCACCGTCCCCGACAAAATAGTAGTAGGCATCCCTTTGATGTGTCGGAAAGCCGTTTTTCTCCAACACATGGTTCATGCTGAGCGCAATGTCATCAATGGAATCCAGCAACGTCCCATCCAAATCAAATATAAATAATCTGATTTTCATAACTATTGATTATCCCCAAACAAACGCACAAACAACTCCACCAATCCTTCCGAAGCCGGAGGTGCCGGATAGGTCACCAACTTTCCCTGCGGGTCGACCAGCAGCCCCAAAGGCAGCACATAAGGCTTGTAGTCGTCCAGGAATGCGGACTGGTTTCCAAAATGGGCGAACTGCCAGTTGAAATCAGGATAATCCCGAAGGAAATGATACAGCTTCATAGGTTCATAATCGAGCATGACACTCAAAAACTCAACCTTGTCCCCATAAAGGTCATGCAGATACTTCAAAACCGGCATCTCCCGGATGCAATCCTGGCAATAGGTGGTGAAAAACTGGATATAGAGGTATTTGCCCGCATACCGCGAAGAGGGTACATCCGCCCCGTGGACATCTTTCAGACAGAATGAAGGCATAAGGCAGCCTTTTTCCAAAGAATGGAACGATTTCCGCATGTTATCCGCCATCTGCCTGTGCTCCTTGAATTTGGTGTTTTTGGACAGCGCAACCAGAAGCGACTCCAGATTTTGCTGCTTGAACTCTTCCGGATAGGCCTTCAAATCGGAGAGTCCGCGCATCAGCACCAGTTCACGGATGATTTCGTTGCGCAGTAGCGGATCCTTGCCCAAATCGTCCAACAGCTTGTGATAGTTGTTCAACTCGTTTATGTCCTGACGCAGCATCCCCTTTGTAATATGGTGCGACCCGGAATAGAGGTAGTTCTCGAAAAAGAGCGAAATGAAATCCATATAGGCGGGATTGTCATAGAAGACATATGGTGTCTCCAGATATTTCGCATACACCTTCAGCCGCTCCTTGCCATAGTACATGTTTTCGATCAGGGCAATCCTGTAGCGGACATATACGCTGTAGAAGTCTATGGCGGTCTCCGACACGGGGAAACGGGCCGTAAAAACATCCATCAGGCTGTCGTACACCTCCTTGGGCGCATGACGCACGATTGCCGCGCCGTTATAATACATAAAATATGTATAGTACTGGTCGAAATAGTTGATTTTCCAGTTCAGCTCGTTACTGTCACAGTTAAGGCATGTTATCTGGATGTAGTTGCCAAGCATCTCAGCATCAATACGTCCGATCAGCACGCTGTCGGTATAGAGGTCGACATCATAGCTCCATCCCGGCATGACATAGAAACTGCCGTATGTGGTCCGATAGCAGAATGTGAGCAGCGTGGTCTGCCGGATTTGCGGCAGGCTTACACTGAACCGCCCCTCCGCATCAGTCGGAACCTTGGCTGTCAGAACAAGATTCCGCGAAAGCAGGTCGTCATAAGTGTAGAGCCGCAACGTGTCGTTGGCGGCGAAGCGTGCCACGCCATGAATCTCTGTCTTGATTGGAGCCGCAGCCAGCAGCGTCCAACCCGACAGGACAAATGTTAAAATACTAATTTTTAATATATTATAAAAAATCCTCATAAACAAATCCTTTTAATGGAACCGTTCAATTGGATTATAACGCAAAAAAAAGGAGAATATTATTATGTCCCGACAAATTTATATGATTTTTTTTTCTTCTTCAACACACACCGGCAAGACGCCGATGGAATATCGGAACGGTATCGGAATGTAGAGACGCAATGAATTGCGTCTCTACAGGAAATGCACCGTGCATTTTTTTCGCCACGGGCGGCATTCCGTGTTTGAAAAATGGC
>DBYD01000025.1:8019-9894 GCA_002309855.1 Bacteroidales bacterium UBA1195 | reverse complement strand
TTCTCTCTCATAAATCAATTTTTTATGGTAACCTCTAAAATTAACTTATTTTCCTGTTTCGTCGCAGCTGGCAGCAGAGGTTATTAAAACCGCCAGACCACAACGGTATTTTTTAATTTCGATTTGCAAAAGCGGGGCGTATCCGGCAAACGGCCAATATCGCATCCGGGAAAACCGTTTTTGTTACCGTTACCGTAGAGACGCAATGCATTGCGTCTCTACATCTTCGCCCTGTAATACAGCGTTGAACAATTTGATTCGGTGAATAACTTTTGGGCGGTCTGCTGTAAGGATTCCGCCGTCACCGCCTCATAAAAGGCCTCCTCATCATTGTAGCGTTCGGCCTTGTCCAACAACTCAAAAATGCCAAGGTTCATCGCCTTGTCCTGCACCTGCAGGTCGGCATAGCAGAGCAGCGTGGCGATCTGGTTCTTGGTCTTGCGCAGCTCCTCCGGCTCCACCGGAACACGGCACAACAGCTCCAACTCCTCCTGAATGGCGGCATCTGCGTCAGCCAACGGTACACCCTCGTCAGGATTGCCTGAAACAATGAACAGACCTTCATCGAAAGAACCTGAAACATACGCGGATATGTTGGAGAAGAGCCGCTTTTCCTCCACCAGACGGCGTTGCAGCCGCGCCGATTTCCCATTTGAAAGGATATCGGAAAGCATATCGGTCGGATAGTATTCCGCAACCGCACGGGGGCAGCAATGGTATGCCTTTACAATCATATCGGCCGGCACATCACGCTCCACCTCCAGAAAACGCGGGGCGGTCTGAACAGGCTCCGCAGGCAGGCAACGCACAAACTCCGCACCGGCGGGAATATCCCCGAACCATTTCTCCACCAAGGCTTTGACATGCCCCAAATCAAAATCACCGGCAATTGTCAGCACGGCGCGGTTCGGCCGGTAAAAGCGGTAAAAGAAATCCCTAACCTGATCCATGGTGGCCTCCGCAATGTGGCGCAAATCCATCCCGATGGTATTCCACCGGTACGGATGCACCTGGTAGGCAAGAGGTTTGAGCAAAAGCATGACATCCCCGTAAGGCTGGTTCAGATACGACTGCTTGAACTCCTCCATCACCACCTTGCGCTGCACCTCCAGGCTCTCCACGGAAAAGGCAAGACGGTTCATCCTGTCCGACTCCAGCCAGAGTGCGGTTTCAAGATTCACCACAGGGACAGTAAGGTAATAGTCGGTCAGATCGGTGTTGGTGAAGGCATTGTTCTCGCCACCGGCCTGCTGCAGCTGCGTGTCAAAGTCGGGAATATGCTCCGAACCGCCGAACATCAGATGCTCGAACAGATGCGCGAAACCGGTATGCTCCGGATCCTCGTCCCGTGACCCGACATCGTATGCCACGTTGACCGCCGCAATAGGCGTGGTGGGGTCGCGGTGCAAAATCACACGCAACCCGTTGTCCAAAGTATATTTCTCAAACGAAATCATCTCAACCCACCTTCAATTGGCCGACTAACTCCCTGACGGAGCCGATGTTCTTGCGCTCCAGATATGCAGCGATGCCATCCACAATCTCCATTGTCACACGCGGATTGATGAAATTGGCCGTACCGACCTGGATGGCCGTGGCACCAGCAAGGAAAAACTCAATCGCATCGGTGGCGTTCATGATGCCGCCCAATCCAATAATCGGCACTTTTACAGCGTGATACACCTGCCACACCATACGCAGGGCGATTGGCTTGACGCAGGCGCCTGACAATCCGCCCGTCACGGTGGAGAGCACCGGACGCTGCGTCTCCGCATTTACCGCCATGCCCAACAGCGTGTTAATCAACGAGACGGCATCAGCCCCCTCCGCCTCAACAGCCTTTGCAATGGAAGCGATGTCGGTGACATTTGGGGA
>DBYD01000025.1:0-7956 GCA_002309855.1 Bacteroidales bacterium UBA1195 | reverse complement strand
CCGCCCGCCTTCACATTGGGGCAGGAGATGTTCAGCTCGATGGCGGGAACCCTTTCCAATCCGGCAAGCTTTTCCGCCGCCGCCACATAATCCTCTATCGAGGAACCTGACAGATTAACCAGCACATTCGTATCCAAATCCTTGATTCTTGGATATATATGCCCGATAAAATAATCCACGCCCTTGTTCTGCAGACCTACAGCGTTCAACATGCCCGCAGGTGTCTCCGCCATGCGCGGATAGGGGTTGCCATCGCGCGGATTAAGCGTGGTGCCCTTCACAATGAAGCCGCCGAGACGCTCCAAATCCACAAAATCGGCAAACTCCTCCCCGTAACCGAAAGTTCCGGATGCGGTTAGCACGGGGTTCTTAAACCGCAACTCCCCTATATTGACCGACAAATCCATAATGTTACTCTATAATCCTGTAAGCATGTTCAAAGCGCCGGGCAGCATACGGATATGGTAGTCCGCCGTAGGGAGGGTGTCCCCCTCGATTTCGCCCAGCAGCGGCCTGTCCGACTCCAAATATATGTCAGAAGCCTCGCTGTAGGTGATTTCCGGCAGATGTCCGAGCTTTCCGCTGTACAGGTTCTTGACATTCCTAATCACTTTAAAAGGAGATATTTTCCTGAGACGCATGATGTTGAACAACCCGTCCGCAGGATTGGCCATCGGCACCTGCATCATGCCGTTGCCGTTATAGCGGCAATTCCCGACCGCAATCGAAAACAGGGACTCCTCCACCGTCTCACGCTCCGTCCTGATGCGGACCTTCTGGGCCTTGTGGGAGAAAAGCACCTTGAACAGGGTCAGCAGGTAGACGGCCTTGAGGTTGATACGCGACCGCGTCTGCGCCGTCTTGTGGATGATGGCGGCATCGAACCCGAAACCGGCAATGTTGATGAAATGGTGCCGCGAACTCACCTGCCCGTCGTGAAGGCATTCGACCAGCCCGATGTCATGGCGGACAAACTGCCCGCGCAGCAGAATGTTGATGGATTCCATGTAAGGCCTCGGATAATGGTGCGTGCGGCACCAGTCGTTTCCGGTCCCCAAGGGAAGCACCGCCAGATAAACCTCCTCGGAGGGCACACCGGAATTCATGATGCCGTCCACAATCTGGTTTACAGTGCCGTCACCGCCCATCGCCATAAGGTGACGGTGCCCGTTACGGCACAATTCCGCCGCCAGTTTTTTCCCGGATTCGGCATCATCGGTGATGTAGAACTGGTAGTCCAGCTGCAGCTCGTCCAGCTTTACGGCAATCTCCTCCCAATGCTTGTAGCAGGAATTGGAGAGCGCGTTCGGATTGGCGATGATCTGCCACGAATGGTCAAAAATGGCCACATTCTCCTTTTTAAGACTGACTGTCGTTTCCATCATGCCTCCTTTTCCGTATCCTTATCCTCCTCCACAGCATCCTTATACTCGCGGACCCCTTTGCCGAGACCGCGCATCAGCTCCGGAATTTTACGGCCGCCGAACAGCAGCAGCACTATCAGCAGGATGATCAGTATTTCCGGTACCCCTATGAATCCAAGTGTTTGCATGGTATCTTTATCTGATGATGTTCAAATTGCAAAAGTAATCATTTATCAAAGATTTTTTTCCGGTTTTGAAAAATATTTTGCCTTTTTTTCCGCTAATGATAAAAATATTCCGAAGATGACGGCAGAAATCATTCTCAGCGACCAATACAACCCCTATCTGAACCTTGCTGTGGAGCAGGCTCTGTTTCGCGACACCCCGTCAGACACAGTGGTTATGTACCTGTGGCGTAACCGGCGGACCGTAGTTATCGGCCGGCATCAGAACCCATACGCGGAATGCCATGTGGAGCAGCTGCTGGCGGACGGCGGGCATCTGATGCGCCGCACCACGGGCGGGGGGGCGGTCTACCACGACCTTGGGAACCTGAACTTCACATTTGTGGCTTCCCATGAATTGTACGATACGGGGAGACAGTTCTCCGTGCTTCAGGACGCACTCAAACATTTCGGACTGGAAACAGTATGCTCCGGACGCAACGACATGCTTTACCAGGGCAGGAAATTCTCCGGCAACGCCTTCTCCGTCGGGAAAAACAACAGGCTGCATCACGGCACACTGCTGATCAGAACCGACATGGAGGCGCTGCAACGCTATCTGAAACCGAAACCCTCCAAACTGCACAAGCATGGAGTGTCATCCGTTGAAAGCCGCGTCATTAATTTGTCGGAGGTGGCGGAGATAACCTCCGAGAACATTGTGCCGCCGCTGATGGAGGCGTTCCAGAGCGTTTATGGGGAAAAAGCACAAACACGTCCTTTCACCGGATGCTGCACGGAGAAGGTGCTTGCCGAGGCGCGCCAGCTGGCTGATGACAACTTTGTATATGGAAGCTGGCGGCAGTTCCGCGCCCAACGCAGCGGAGAGTTTGCATGGGGCGGTGTGGAAATTGAGCTGGAAATCAGCGAGGCCGACCGCCGCATCCTGCATGTGGAAATCGCCACCGACTGCCTGCTTCCGAACACGATTGAAAAGGCCAAACAGCTGCTGACCGGTGCGGATGCGGAGACAATACCCGCCTTTTCCGCCTCTTCCGCCGAAGAGAAAACCATTATGGACGACATCATGCAATTGGTTTACGCATAGCAGGAAATGATGCAGACGGACAACGACATACAACAGCGTGACGCGAAATACCGCATGATGACTGAGGCACCGGTAAGGCGGTTGGTGCTGAAAATGGCTGTCCCGACCGTCATCAGCATGATGGTGACGGCCATCTACAACGTTGCGGACGCGGCCTTTGTCGGCCACCTCAGCACCGAAGCCACGGCTGCTGTCGGCATCTCCTTCGCCTACATGACCTTCATCCAGGCGATCGGCTTCTTTTTCGGACACGGCTCCGGCAACTTCATTGCACGCGCCTTGGGCGCAAAAAACGGTGCACACGCCGAAAGGATGGCGGCCACCGGCTTTTTCAGCGCAGTCATTCTCGGTACCGCCGCCGCCGTCCTGGGCTGCATTTTCCTCCATCCGCTATGCCGCCTGCTTGGCGCCACACCCGAAATTGAAGCGGACGCAAACCGGTATCTTGTCTATATACTTGCCGCCACCCCCATCATGATGTCCTGCCTGGTGATGAACAACCAGCTGCGACTGCAGGGGAGCGCCCAGTACGCCATGATCGGCCTTGTCTCCGGAGCGGTGCTGAACATCTTTTTGGACCCGCTCTTCATTTTTGTCTTTGGCTGGGGCGTGTCAGGTGCGGCGGCGGCTACCTTCTGCAGCCAGTTCTTCTCATGGCTGCTGCTCATGCATGGCATCCGGAGGGCGGGCAATGTACACATACGCTTCCGGAATTTCACACCCACAGGCTATTACTACAAGGAGATTGCGCGGGGCGGCCTGCCATCGCTCTGCCGGCAGGGACTCATCTGCCTTTCAACCGTCTGCCTGAACCGTGCCGCCGCAGTATATGCGGCGCCGGGATGCGAGGCCTCCACCATCGCCGCCTTCGCCGTGGTTTCCCGCATCATGATGTTCGCCTTCTCGGTGATTCTGGGCATAGGGCAGGGATTCCAGCCGGTCTGCGGATTCAACTACGGTGCGGGGAAATTCGGACGGGTGCGCGAGGCGCTGCTGTTCTGCATGAGCCTCTCCACACTGCTGCTGCTGATTATGGCAGCGGCGGGGTTCCTCTTCTCACCGCAGCTCATCGCCTTTTTCCGAAAGGAGGATCCGGAGCTGATTGCGGTCGGGGTCAAGGTGCTGCGCTGGCAGTGCGCCGTCTTCCCGCTGATCGGTGTCACCACCGCAACCAACATGTATTTCCAGACCACCGGCCAGGTGTTCCGCGCAACACTGCTTTCAGTCTGCCGGCAGGGGCTCTTTTTCCTGCCCGTGCTGTTTGTGGTGCCGATTTTTTTCGGACTTCCCGGCCTGATGGCCACACAGGGTATTGCCGACCTGCTGACCTTCATTTTCACCCTGCCGTTCGCCCTCTCCGCCGCCCGCGACCTGCAGCGGAAAGCCGACACCACAGCCGCATAATCCTCATTTCATACAAATAATTAATGTTTTTTCGGAATCTGTCCCGACAAATGCATATTTTTTGTACTTTTGTATTTGAATTTAAATTGACACATCATGAAAAGATTTGTATTTTCAGCACTCTTTTTCGCCTTATTGGCCAGCGGTTTCGCCCAGCAGGAGGCGGCCACCCTCCCTTCCGTCAACCTGAAGACACTTGATGGGAAAAAGTTCAACACCGCCGACATCAGCAACGACGGCAAGCCGATCATCATCTGCTTTTTCGCCACCTGGTGCAAACCCTGCATGGTGGAGCTGAAAACCATCGCCGAATCATACGAGGAATGGCAGGAGGAGACCGGCGTGAAAATATATGCCGTCTCCATCGACGACAGCCGCTCCAGCGGAAAGGTCGCCCCGCTTGTAAGCGGACAATCCTGGGAATATGAGGTGCTGCTGGATGAAAATTCGGACTTCAAACGTGCCATGAATGTTGGCGACATCCCGCACACCTTCATCCTGAACGGCAAAAGGGAGATTGTGTACCAGCACGCCTCCTATGCGCCCGGTGTGGAACAGGAATACATTGAAAAAGTGAAAGAGATTCTCCAACAGGAAAAACAGGCTGAATAATGCACAGATTCACACGGATAACACTGTCTGCCATGCTGCTTGCCGGCAGCATGCTCTCATACGGGCAGTCCCTGCTCCAGCATGGGAAGGTCAGCGGCAACATCCAGATGAACGCCCAGTATTATATTGAGGACAGCATAATCGGGGCGGAAAAGGTGAACAACAAGGTAAGGACCAACACCTTCGCCAACATCCAATACAACAACGGCGGATTCGCCGCAGGGCTGCGCTATGAATACTATGCCCAACCGCTGCTCGACTTTGAAAAAATCGGCTACGTTGGCGAGGGGATACCATACTATTATTTCTCCTATACCACGGAAAACATTGAGGTTGTGCTGGGCAGCTTTTACGAGCAGTTCGGCAGCGGGCTCACCTACCGCTCCTACGAGGATCGCAACCTCGGCTTCGACAACGCCACACGCGGTATCAAAATCAAGGCACGTCCCTTCAAGGGTATCACACTGACAGGCATTTGGGGCAAACAGCGGAATCTGTTCGAATATACAGGCCAGGTACGCGGCATGGATGCCGACATTTCGTTCAACGATATGTGCCCGAAAATAGGTGAAAGCCCTTTCCGGTTGGGAATTGGAGGAAACTTTGTGAGCAAATACGAGGCGGACAACGATCCGGAATATCGTCTGCCCGAAAACGTGGCCGCCTTCTCCGGAAGGGCGAACATCGGCTATAAAAAGTTCAATATTGAAGGGGAATACGCCTACAAGTTCAACGACCCCTCCACTTTGAACAACATGATTTACAAGCCTGGCAACGCCCTGCTGCTGACCGCATCATACGCAACGAAAGGGTTAGGCATCTACCTGACCGGCCTGCGCACCGACAACTTCGATTTCCGCAACAAGCGCACTGCCTTGCTGAACAATCACATGATCAACTACATCCCCACACTGACCAAGGAGCACACCTACGCGCTCTCCTCAATGTACGCCTATTCCTCACAACCGCTGGGGCAAACCGGTTTCCAGGCGGAGGTGCAGTATAAGATTCCCAAAAAGACCCTGCTCGGCGGCAAATACGGCACCGACATCGCTGTCAACTACTCACTCATCCACGGGATAGAGAGGGATATCCTGCCCGAAGTGCAGGAAAACGGCGGTGACATGGGCGGCACCCTCGGATACAGTTCCCCATTCTTCGGCACGGACCTGCTCTACTTCGAGGACTTCAATGTGGAGGTCGGGCATAAGTTCAACAAGAGCTGGAAGCTGATCATGAGCTACATCTACCTGGACTACAACATGAACGTGCTGGAAGGCCATGGGGGTAACGTGCAATCCCACATTGTCATCGGGGACCTCACCTATAAAATCAACGCCAAAAACGCGCTCCGCATGGAGCTGCAGCACCTCTCCACCAAGGAGGACGATGGGAGCTGGGCCTACGGCCAGCTGGAATACAGCATAGCCCCGAAGTGGTTCATTTCGGTGCTGGACCGTTGGAACTACGGGAACCCCGTGGAGGCCAAACGGGTGCATTATTATAATGTCAGCGGCACTTTCGTGCACAAGGCAACCAAGGTGACACTCGGTTTCGGCAAGCAGTACGAAGGAATCCTTTGCGTGGGCGGAGTTTGCCGTCAGGTGCCGGCCTCCTACGGCATGAACCTGCAGGTGGTCACCAGTTTTTAAAGCGAACCCATCTTTAACCCTGCACATTGATGGCCAAAACATCCGTAAAGCGCATTCCTGGTTCAAGGACAAGCAGGATTCTACTGCTCTTATTGCTTGCTTTAGTATTGACATACATCATTTTAAGATACGGATACCTATTTGTCGGCAATGGACCGGCAATCATATTGAACCTGCTTGTGCTCATGACGTTTGCAGCCATATACCACCTTGCTGGCCGGTGGCTCCGCACCATAATGTTGGTGCTCTTCTGCTGCTGGCTGTTCACACTGCTGCAGGTGGCAATGCTATGTTTTTTCAAACCGCATAACACGCCATTGATGCTGAAACAGAAAATGCTTGCAAAAAACCATCCTGAATACATGATGCAGCAACCCTACACATACGTCCCTCTGGAACAGATTTCACCCTATCTGATACAAGCCGCCGACATTGGCGAGGATGAGGGAACCTTCATGTATCACAGGGGGTTCTTCATCAACAGGATGATCAGTTCATATCTAGCCAATGAAAAAGGGAACTCCTTGCGTGGAGGGAGCTGTATCAGCCAACAGACCGCCAAAAACTGCTTTCTGCTGCAAAGCCGGACCACCGCCCGCAAACTCGTTGAAGCCCATTACACCATTTTAATCGAATATCTTTGGGGTAAACGGCGCATTATGGAATACTACCTCAACATCATTGAATACGGCAACGGCATTTTCGGCTGCGAAGCCGCCAGCCAATATTATTTCAATCATCCGGCCAGCCAACTATCCTGGGATGAGGCGGTGCAGCTTGTCGCCAGCCTGCCGAGCCCCCACCAGAGCAACCCCAACCATCACACGCCAAATTACAACAAACGTATAAAGTACATATACGACAACTTTACGAACTATTCCGTAACAGACCCCATTAGAAGACGCAAGGACTATAATCCGGAAATTCTAATGCTTTATGGACGAAGCCCATGGTTTTTCCTAAAATGGCTGGTGAAACATGAGCTGTTTCCGATGGAGGAGAACCGGAAAGTGCCCGAACCTGTGGAAATCCAGGGCTGACACAATTGATTGCAAGCATAATAATTTGATTAATATAATTTTATATTTTCTTAAAAATAAAATAGGCAAAACAGATGACCCATAAACAAAAAAGGACTATTTTTGCATTGAGTCCGCAGGATGGCCCTAATAGGACTTCAGCCTCCTGCCAGCTCACATCCAGAATCAAATGTTACCGGAAGTCCTGCATTTATATCATGTTGAACATTAAGAAGTTTATTGTTTACGCATTGGCGATTGCCAGCAGTCTGCTCTTTTTGCAATGCGACAAGATTGATGAGCCTTTCAAGGAATCGCACGAACAGAACGTGGCCGCCGACACCCCCTATTTTGAAGTCCGGACAGATTTCATCCAAAAATACCTGCTGGAGGACTTTACAGGGCACACCTGCCTGAACTGCCCGAAAGCCCACACCATAATGAAGGAGATGCAGGATGCCATGAAGGATACTCTGATCTGCATGGCCGTACACTGCGGCAACTTTGCCGAACCCGGCGCCGCCCCCTACACCGCCGACTACAGGACCGCATTGGGCAACTATCTGGCCTCCCATTTTTCGGTAAGCGGACTGCCCAAGGGCATGATCAGCCGCAGGCAGTTCAACGGCAATC
>DBYD01000010.1 GCA_002309855.1 Bacteroidales bacterium UBA1195 | reverse complement strand
GAAAGTTTGATATTATAAATCATCCCTGGAGATATAATCCAGAACAATTTTACGAAGGAGTAACCGAAGGCAATGCAGTCACTTCATTTTTAGGGTCATATACAACAACTGTTAATATTATTCCTGGAAAACACGATGGAGAATTTATTTTGAATTTTGAAGTCAAGAATACCTCTAGTTGGGAGTCTGCTACACGCTTACGAAAAGACAATGATGGTAATGGGAATAATGATGGTATTATTCCAAGTAAAGAAAGAGGTTTAGGGATTCGTTTAGGAGGCAATCTCCGACAAACATGGCGATGGTCAGAAACAATCAGTGTTAATAATTAAAATTAATATACGATGAAAATTTATTTATTTTTTTTAATGATATTTTTTTTAATTTCATGCAATTTTTCAACTCAAAAAAATAGTGGATGTAAATGCTTAAGTAAAAGTGAACTTAAACTTAAACTAACTGCGATAAATGATAATTGGACATGTTGTCATCAAAATTATTACTGGGGTATTTATGAAGGAACTTACGACACAACGGGAAAACACCTGTCAGGTGATATTTGGACTCCTCCGATAGATGGCAATTATCCCCATCATAAAGAAATTATTTTCTGTGATAACTTTTTATTGGAGGAAGCTGATGTTTATTATAGCCCATTTTGGTATAATACTATTGACGGGCCTGTTAAAGAGGTGCTATTTATAAGATATGATTATTATATGAATCAATGGAGGTGTTCTTATGAGCACGCTATAAAATTAGTTTCAAAAAATATAAAGGACTATATTTGTTAACTACAGATTTTATCGCGAAAGAGGTGGCTGACTCAATTACAGATTCTTGGCTAAATATCGAATTGTATAATACTCCCCAATATTTAGACCAACGGTTAAAGTGACTAAATTGGAAAAACATATTATCAAAGGGATAATGGTCGGCAACGTGACCCAAGTAACCCCCACCAACCCGTGGCTGCATAACCAGACATTCACGGAGAGCTTCACCTATGACGCCGCCGACCAGCTGACGTCCGCTTCGGAGACGTTGTACCAGAGCTACCAGCTTTCGGTGAATTACGGCAACTGGGGCAAAATCAACAGCTATACGCTCAACCAGAAGGATCTGTTGCAGAACACCACGCAATCGGAGGCACAGGCCTACACTTATCCTGTATCCGGCAGTCTTGGTGATTGCCAGACCCTGTTCGCGCCGGAACAGCGTACCATCACCGATGCGAACAACAACATGGCAACGGAGACACTCTCCTTCGGTATCAACGGCAGTCTGAGAAAGCGCGAGGTGCAGGCGCAGCCGCAGACCTCTTACACGGAGTATTATCTCTTCAACAGTGCTGCCAACCTCAAAGCCTACAGCAACAACGGCCTGGACTTCGCCTATTACGGCTACAACGCCTCCAACACCCGCAGCTATAAAATCAGTATGCTCAATGCAAACACATGGGTCAACGGCCAGCCGGAACCGTTGAACTTGCAGTTGCAAAACGCCATGTTCTATCCCAATGCTTATCTCAATTTCAACGGCAACGGCGTATACATACACTCCCACAACACTTGTAACGCAGGCTCCATCCGATTGGTGAAGAAGAAATAGATGGGGCATTTCCCGCCTGTTTTAACCATGGAAATTATTAATTTTTAAATATTTCAACAGGGCTCGACGCCTCCCCGGTGCGGCCCTGTTGTTTTTCATAACCCTTTGATTTCCTCCACCGGAATCCCCGTGGATTGTGCAATATTTTTCCCGTTTTGTATGGCCGTAGGGACGATGTGCACACCGTCCCTACAACAACAACGGTAACGACGACAACATCAACGACGGTATTTCCGGATGCGATATATGCCGTTTGCCGGATATGTTCCGTTGCCACGTGGCGGAAAAAATTCGCTCCCTACATCCTGATATTTCATTATAAATATAATCAATTGATAATCAATACCCCCCCCATAAAAAATCAAAATTATCATGTTAAAAATAGGCTGACGTATTGAATTAATAAGTACTTTTGCAAAAAAATAACAGGAATATGAGAGTAATATCAAATCAAAGTAAAAGATGGCTGGCGGCCGTTCTGATTCTTTTTGCAGTGCAGATGAACGGGGTTTTTGCCCAAAAGGGCATTGACAGCACCTATATCGCTGTTACGGGGAAGAGTTACACGCCGAATTTCGACAAGGTGTCGCCCAAATTCGAGCAGTATATCGAGCAGAACGCTTTGAGCATAGAGCAGAAAAGCAAGGATTATTACACGGTTTCGTATTCGCTGGTCATGTCCAAAACGCAGTTTGCCGAGCTGAAGGCCAAGTTGGACGAATGGCGCTGCGAAACCATTTCCATCAACGAAACCACGAAGTTCATCCCTCAGGAAAAGAGGAACAGAAGGGCGGAAATCCAGAAGTTGGAATCTTCGATCCATGACAGGGACAAGCAATTGCTCACCGCTGAGGACAATAGCTGGACCAAGCAGCATCTTCAGGGCCTTAACGAGACGGATCGGGAAAAGATACGGGATTATGAAAAGGAACTTCGGGAAATGGACGGCAAGATGGGAACCGTGTCGGTTGACATTTCGCTGATGCGCGAGCTGACCACGCCCAACGAGACGCAGAAAATCAAGTTTGTGAACATGCCCGGTTTTGAATACAGCGTTTTTATGCCTGAAAACCCTAAGGCCGGAATATCCGCAAACTGCTATAACGGCTATATGCTGAAATATCTTTTCACAAGGGGGAAATCCTTCGTGACGGTCGGTGCGTTCAAGGCCGTCGATGTGCCCTCATCGGATCTGCAGATGTACTCCGATCTTTTCAATTTCAGTTTCGGACAGGATTTCTATTCCCGTCATCTGGGACGCGGCGGGCGTAAGTTCCTTAATCTCTATTCCGGTTACAATGTCGGTTATCTGGCCTGTACGGGAGCGGAAAGCACACTGCACAATTTCTATGTCAGCCCGGCAATCGGCATAGAGCTGTTCAAGAACAACTTCATGCTGTTCGATACAAAGGTGAACTATATACTTCCTTTTGTAAAGAACCTGAATATGCGGGGACTGCAATTTGCAGCATCGCTTAACTTTGTGTTCTGACGGATCGCGGCGCCCTTACCGTATCACCGTCACGCTGCCCTGGCGCATGAACTCATGTCCGTCGTATTCAAATGAAAACCAATACAGGTATGTGCCTGCCGGCAGGTTTTCGGCGTTCCAGCTGTTGTCATAGTCCTTCCGGTCATACACCACCTTGCCGTTGCGGGTGTAGATGGTCAGCTGGTTGCGCGTAGTAAGCGCGATGTTCCCGATTACAAAATAGTCGTTTATGTTGTCGCCGTTGGGGGAGATTACATTGGGTATGTGCAGCTCCGGCTGTTCGGGACGCGGCTCCTCATCTGCGGCGGCCTCCTGTCTTTCAGTCACTTTTGGGGCGGGGGCGGTTCCGGCATGTTGCGTCACCGTCTCAGTCCGTGTCTCCGCTGCGGGCTGTTGCGGCTGCAGGGCTGGCGTTGCCGCCGTCGCGTCAGCTGTCTGCCCCAGGATGCTGTTTTCTGCAGTCGGACTACCTGCGGCCTGTTCTGTAAGCAGGTGGTAGGGGACCCCTTCGTGGAAGGTCGTGTTGTCTGCGACCCGTTCCGGTGCGTTATTTTCAGCCGCTTCAATGTATTGCGGGATGGTTGCGGCGCCGGTGTCGGGCAGTGCGGCGGAGATTACGGCCTCCGGCTGGCTCCCGGCCGGTTGCCGGAGCAGCAGGTAGCCTCCGACTCCGATGCCGCCTGCGGCTGCCGCCCCGATGACGATGCGTGCCGCCGTCCGGGAAAGCGCCTGCCGGAGCATGGTGCGGCCTGCCTTTGCGGCACCTTGTGCTCCTGTGCCGGCTGCCTGTGCGCTATGGAGCGCATCCAACTGGCCGGAAAGGGAGTCCCAGCAGTGTTGCGGCGGTTGCTCCTGATAGCCGTCAAGCAATGTCCTTATCTGTTTTTCAAAAGATGTCCCCATGGTCTTTCTATTGTTATGATGCAAATTCTGCCAATGTTTCCTGTAATATCGTTTTTGCTTTCGATAGATATGCCCGTGCGCTGGATTCCTTGATTCCCAGCCTTTGTGCTATCTCCTTGTGGGCGTATCCCTCGATGGCGTAAAGGTTGAATACGGTCCGCAGCACCGGCGGCAGACGGCGGATGGCCGCCATGACATGCCGTGCGTCGATGCGCTGCAGGATATGCTCGGCGGTTGCAGTTTCGGTCATCTGCAGCCCTTCGATGGGGAGGGGCTCCGGTGCATGCCGTTTCCGCACACTGTCGATGGCATGGTTGACGATGATGCGCCTCATCCATCCTTCAAACGACCCGTCGGCTCTGAAATCCGAAAGGCGCTTGAATATCATGGTGAATCCGCCCACCAGCATATCCTCCGCCTCCTCCCTGCTCTCCGCATAGCGCAGACAGATGCCGAAAAAACGTGCGCTGTACTGCTCATACAGCTGTTTTTCAGCAAGGCGGTTGCCGCAAATGCATTCCCTTATCAGCTCCTTTTCGTCATACATGATGCGCCTGTTACCATAAAGACGTAAATTTTCATAAAAATGTTACCCCTAAAACGTAAAATAAATCGTTCTTGTATCCGTTTTCTGTAAAAAACATTGTATATGCGTTTGTCACGGTTCATTGTATATGCTTTTCTCCTGTTGGTGCCGATTGTCGCGGCCGTATTGCTGCTTTCCGGCGGATTGCTCCCGCAAGGGGAGGATCCTGCACACCGGCAGGCCTTTTCCGAACATTACCGGCTCTATTCGCCGCCGATTCCGGACAGTCTTTCGTTCGCAGGCGAGCCGGTGCCGCTCGACCGTGTGGATGTGCGGGAGGCGTTGGACCGCGAGCTGCTGGTGAACGATTACTGGCAGTCCAACCTGCTGCTGCTGGTCAAGCGTGCCAACCGCTGGTTCCCGGTGATGGAGCCGGTGCTGGCGAGTAACGGCGTTCCGGACGATTTCAAGTATCTCGCCCTGATTGAGAGCGGGCTGATGAATGTCGTCTCCCCGGCCAAGGCTGCCGGATTCTGGCAGTTCCTCAAGGCCACGGCACAATCCTACGGGCTTGAAGTAAACGACAATGTGGATGAGCGTTACGACGCGGCCAAGGCTACTGCCGCCGCCTGCGCATATCTGAAGGATGCGAAGGCGAAATGCGGCTCCTGGACTGCCGCCGCAGCAGGTTATAACATGGGCTATGGCGGTTACGCCAAGGCTGCCGCCGCGCAGCATACCTCCTCCTACTGGGATCTCTACCTCAATGCGGAGACGGCGCGATATGTCTATCGCATTCTGGCTGTCAAGCTGATTCTCAAGAACCCCGAACAGTACGGCGTGCGGCTTCGGCAGCGTGACCTCTACCCGCCGCTTGAGTATGACACTTTGCGGGTTGACAGCTCCATCGCCGACTTGCGGTTGTTCGCCATCCAGCAGGGCACAAGCTACAAGTGGCTGAAGGAGTCAAATCCGTGGCTGCGTTCAACTACGCTGCCAAATGCGTCAAAGAAAGAGTATCTGCTGCTTGTCCCGAAAAAGGGGAGCATGAGCTACCGGCAGCAGCTGCGGCGCATGACACCGGATGCGATGTATGTCGGAAGATAAGGGGATGGAACCATTTTTTTGCGGAAAGAGAGGGATTCGAACCCCCGGACCTGTTACAGTCGTCGGTTTTCAAGACCGATGCAATCGACCACTCTGCCATCTTTCCGGCTGCAAAAGTAGACAAAATCCGCACATCTTTTTTAAAAAAATGAAATTTTTCCGCACAATTGCGGAAAGATATTGGAAATATGTCTATTTTTGCATGTTCAATTAATTTGTTCCCATGGTTGGGACGTTAACTTTAAAATATTGTTTAATAATGAAAAAGTTTTTTCTAATCGGAATGCTCTCCTTTTTAGGATGCGCTTTGTTTTTCACATCCTGCAATAAGGATGAGGACGAGAAAACAACGTCGGAAACACCGACAGAACAGGAAACGGTCTTTGTAAGCACCGAACCGCAAAACTGCAATGTGCTTATTGAGGAGCTGACAGGTTGGGGCTGCCAGTATTGTCCGGACGGACACAAGCGCTGCGATTCGCTCTCTCAGATTTACTATCCTGGTAAAGTGTTCAGTATCAACGTCCATACGGGCAGTTATGCGGAAGGCAAAAATCCGGATTATACAACAGATGAGGGTTATACCCTGCTTCGCACTTTGGGTGCCAATGGTTTCCCTTGCGGATACATCAACAGGATATCGTGGAGGACGAGCAGCAGTTCTCCTGCAACTTTTTATCTGAATCGCGGCTATTTCAAGCCTTGTGCAGAACAGATAATGAACAATAACAGTGCAATTGCCAATGTCGCTGCCAAAGCCACTTTGGACAAGTCCACCAGGGAACTGAAGGTCACGACACAGGTCTGCTTCACCTCAGCTCCCAAAGATACAACCGTACCATTTATAATGAATGTGGCTCTGGTACAGAACAACATCAAGGGGCCGCAAGTCGGAGCCGCCACCTGGTATCCGGAACGTTGGGACGGTACAAACTATACCCATAATCACATGTTGCGCGCCTATATTACCGGTTTGAAGGGAGATTTTATCGAATACAAGGGTGTTGGCAAGGATAATGTGGTTAAAAAAACCTACACCTATGTTATTCCGGAAAACATGGGCAGGGGGAACATTCCCGCAGTGTTGGAAGATATGGAGGTAATCTGCTTTGTGGCCCAAAAAGGCACCAGCACCAGCAATCCTGAGGAATATTTCCCGATTGGAATCATAAATGTATGCAAGAGCGAAATGTCCTATAAATAGGAAGCCTGAAATTTGCTGCAGGCCGCCTTATCCAAGGCGGCCTGTGGTTTTTAATTCATTCAAAATAATCACAACATGATGAAAAACCGATTTGTTATCGCGCTGGTTGCCCTCATTGTTTCGGGCATGACCATGGCGCAGGATTTGAAACCTGTCATCGGAACTGGCCAGCCTGCTCCGGAAATGAAACAGCAGAAAGCAGCAGGGGACTGGAAAATCCAGTTCTCAACAACTGTCACACCGGCCTTCACCTCTCCCGCAGGCATTACCTCGGACGGTAAGGATCTCTACACTGTAAGTGTGGCCAAGCCCATGATCTACAGGGTTGGCTTTGATAACAAGCTGAAGGATTCCGTTTCCATCAGCGGACTTTCCAAGTCAAGTGTCACCAGCGCCTATGCTGTGGGTGTGGCATACGACGGCCATAACATGTATGTGTGTAACGGCAATGCCGCCATCTACATGCTCGACTCGACCCTGAGCAAGGTGGAGAAGACCATCACGCTGCCTTCGGGCACCTATGCCGGAGCCGTCACCTATGCGCCTGATGCCGACAACGGTAACGGAGGCTTCTATGTAGCGTTGGTCAATTATGGCATCAAGCTCTTCACCCGTGAGGGCAAGTTGCTGAAAACCATTACAAGTACTGATCTCGGCTATGCCGCCCAAGTGTGGGCCTTGGCCTATGACACCATTTCGTATGGCGGCCCCTACCTGTATGCGCTGGAACGCTATCCGCAGAACATCATCCGCATCAATCCGCAGACGGGGAAGATCAACGCCCCCATCCATACTGTGGGCGCGGATGTGACCGCCTGGGCAAACTATTATTCCTATGGAATGTATGTGCAGAAAGGTGTTGTGGACTCCAGCTCCGCCACGTTGGGTGTCTTCTTCATGGCGAGATACCACATCGGATATGACCTCTCCACCGTCAACGACCTGCCGGAGGATGGCATTGCCGTCGTCGGCTCCGACATGGAGAAATTCCATAAGGCCGGCACGCCGAAAACCATCCATGCGACATTCAGATGCACCGGCAGCCAGCCGCTGAAGAGCTATGTGTTCCATTATCTCATTGACAATGTGGACTACACCGACACCGTACAGGGGAAGAGCTATTCCGACTATGTGAGCGGTTTCAAACTGACCCACTCCAAGACCTATACACCCGCCGAACCGGACATGAAAATCAACGTGAAGCTTTGGCTGTCGGACATCAACGGAAACGTTGATGAAGTCTCCTCCGACACCCTCGACTTCATGTTCGAGACCTATGACAAGGGTGTGCAGCGCAATGTGCTGCATGAGGGCTTTTCTTCAGCCACCTGCAGCCCCTGCAAGTCCGGCAACGCCAACCTGAAGGCCATTATGGATGCCAACAGCAACTGGGTCTGCATCAAATATCAGATGTCCTGGCCCGGCAACGGCGATCCCTATTACACTTCGGAGGGCTACACCCGTCGCGCCTATTACAACGTCTCTTCCGTGCCATGGCTGCGTGTGGACGGAACCGTCTATGCCGGCAATAGCGGTTCCTATACTGCGACCGTTCTGAAAAACGAGGCGCAGAAACCTTCGTTTGTGGAGATGAACGGCAGCCTGTCTTATGATGGTGCCAAGAGATACATGGCGGAAATCACCGTGAAGCCTGTAAAGGACATCTCCGGTGATGTGCGCCTGTTCGCCGCGCTTGTGGAATCCAAGACTGTCAAAAACATTGCCGACGAGTACTTGAACCAGTATGGGATGGCCACCTTTGCCGCCAACTGGGATACGGTGTTCCACCATGTGATGAAAAAATTCCTCACGCCGGTCAGCACCGGCACGGCTGTGACGCTGAAGGAGGACAGTGTGCTGCACTTCAACCTCTCCTACGAGTTTCAGGGCAATTACCGCCTGCCGAACAATGCGCAGGATCCGATCAACCTGAACACTGAACACTCTGTGGAGGATTTCAACCACATCTATCTGGTGTACTGGCTGCAGGATTACAAGACTATGGAGGTGTTCCAGGCCGGAAAGACAGAGGGACCTCTCTCCGTGGCGGAATCCCGTTCCAGCCTTGCTGATGTCAAGGTCTTCCCGAACCCCGCCTCCGACATGCTGCAGATACGTTCGGATGTGGAGTTCTCCGCAGTCCGGATAGTGAACATGGCAGGACAGGTGGTGCGCCAGCTGTCCGCTGAGGGTATGGAATGCAGCCTGAGCGTGCAGGGTTTGGCCGCAGGGCTTTATATCCTTCAGCTGCAGACTGCCAACGGCACTGTCAACACCAAGGTGCAGGTCCGTTAATCCGTTTTTGCTTACAATCGGGAGGGTGTCCGTTGCTGCGGCACCCTCCTTTATACGTTCAGGCAAGGATATGGTGAATGTTTTTCTCAGAAAAGGGCTCCCGATTCTATCACAACTGCTGGTGGGATGCCTTCTCTGCTGTTCTTTACAGGCGCAGGAGATAACCGGCATCAGATATGACAACTGCATCTACGATGAGGCGGTGGCCGGTTTGAAGGTTTCGGTTTCGGGGGCGCATTGTGCGCCTCTTGTGATTGCGCTTGGTGGAGAACAGTGCTTCAATGTCTCGTTTGACGATCTGGACGCCCGTTTGCGTGATCTGCGCTATACCGTTATCCATTGCACCTACGACTGGGAGCCCACACGCTCCCTTATGAAATCTGACTACATCTCCGGCTTCGGGGAGGCATACATCAATGATTACTCCTATTCCATGAACACATTGCAGCATTACCTCACATACCGTTTCAGTTTTCCGAACGTGGAGATGCAACTGCTCAAGTCGGGGAACTACCTGCTTTGTGTGTATGAGGATGAGGAGCATCCGCTTTTCACCTACCGGCTGATGGTGGTGGAGGAGAAGGTTTCCGTGCATCCTGACTGCCAGGCCTCAAGCAATGTCGCCGAACGGCTTACCCATCAGGAGCTGCGTTTCCAGGTGCGTCCTGAGGGTGTCCGGTTGCAGAACCCTACGAGGACGGTCAGGGTGGTGCTGATGCAGAACCAGCGGACGGACAATGCGATGCTTTTCCCCAAACCCTACTCACAGCAGGGCGATGTGCTGCTGTATGACAAGGCTGGGGCCAACACCATGGAGGGCGGGTGCGAGTTCCACCGCTTCAACATGCGCAGCATGGTCAAGACACTCGAAAATGTCTGGCAGATCAACCGCACGGAGGAGAGCTACCACGTATATGTATATCCCGATCCGGACCGCTCCTACAAGCCATATGTGAGCGAATCGGACATAAACGGCTGCTGCCTGCTGCTCTCAGACACCGATGTGCAGGCCTTCGAGGTCGATTACGCGCATGTGCATTTCCAGTTGAAGTACGACCGCCCCTTGGATGGTGACCTCTACATTTTCGGAGAGCTTACACACTGGCGTTTCCTTGACGAGGCAAAAATGACCTACCGTCCCGACCTGCAAGCCTATACGGGCGATCTCTATTTGAGGGCGGGGTATTACAATTATTTATATATGTATGTGCCCAGAGGCGGCAACCACGGCGATT
The DNA here is from genome assembly GCA_002309855.1 of Bacteroidales bacterium UBA1195. Lineage (GTDB taxonomy): Bacteria > Bacteroidota > Bacteroidia > Bacteroidales > WCHB1-69 > UBA1195. The sequence continues at coordinate 3,186 of DBYD01000010.1, read as the reverse complement.
TCACTGTGGAGGGCTCCCATTGGGAGACGGAGAACAGCTACCAGTTCCTGGTCTACTACCATCCCGACGGGACGGATTACGACCAGCTGATAGGGTACAGGCAGACATTTTTCACCCAATAGCACAAACATGGATTTCAGCATCAGAATTGCAAAGGAACTGAACCTTACGGTGGATGCGGTGCGCAACACCATCGAATTGTTGGATGAGGGGGCGAGCATCCCATTTATCGCCCGTTACCGCAAGGAGGCGACCGGCAGCCTGAACGAGGTTCTCATCACCGCCATCCGTGACCGGTGCCGCCAGCTCGGGGAGTTGGAGGCGCGTCGGGAGTACATACTTCAGTCAGTCAGTGAGCAGGGTAAGCTGACCGCCGATCTGGAAAAGAGAATCAATGAGGCGGAGACCCTGTACCAATTGGAGGATCTGTACCTACCATACAAGCCAAAGCGCAAGACCCGCGCATCGGTTGCGAGGGAGAGGGGGCTGGAGCCGCTTGCCGAGCGCATTTACTCCCAGGTTAACGGAAATCCGCGCCAGTGGGCCGCACACTTTGTGGATGCGGAGAAGGGTGTGGATGATGTGGAGGCGGCTCTGCAGGGTGCGCGTGACATCATCGCCGAAAAGGTGTCGGAACATGAGCAGACCCGCGCCAGGCTTCGCAGGCTGTTTGAGCGGAAAGGCCGCATCATCTCAAAGGTCATCAAGGGAAGGGAGCTGGAAGGTCAGAAGTACGAACTCTATTTCGACAATAAGGAGCCTGTCTCACGCATTCCCTCACACCGCCTGCTGGCGATGCTGCGCGGGGAGGAGGAGGGCTTTCTGCGCGTGAAGGTTGAGCCGTCGGAAGAGGAGGCGTTCGAATTACTGGACAGCATACATGTGAAAGGCCGCAACGAAGCGGCGCAGGAGGTGGAGGATGCCATCACGGATGCCTACAAGCGTCTGCTGCAGCCGCAGATGGAGACCGAGATGCGGCAGCAGGCCAAGGTAAAGGCTGACGAAGAGGCCATCCGCGTGTTTGCCGACAATGTGCGGCAGCTTCTTTTGGCGCCGCCGTTGGGCGAAAAGGTGGTCATGGGCATTGACCCGGGGTTCCGCACCGGCTGCAAGGTGGTTGTGCTTGACCGTCAGGGCAGCCTGCTGGAACATACGGCCATTTTCCCGCATCCGCCGGTGACCGATGTGCATACGGCCAACCGTGTAATCCGCGATTTGGCAAAAAAATATGGGGTGGAGGCCATTGCTATCGGCAACGGTACCGCCGGCCGTGAAACCGAGCAGTTTGTCCGGCATGTCGATTTTGAGACGATGCCGCTGATTGTGACGGTGAATGAGAACGGTGCCTCAGTCTATTCCGCATCGGAGCTTGCGCGTCAGGAATTTCCGGACGAGGACATTACGGTGCGCGGTGCGGTCTCAATAGGCCGCCGGCTTATGGATCCGCTTGCTGAACTGATAAAGATCGATCCGAAGTCCATCGGGGTGGGGCAGTACCAGCATGATGTCAATCAGAAAAAACTGGCGGCATCGCTGGACGAGACCGTCTCCTCCTGCGTGGATGCTGTCGGGGTGGAACTGAACACCGCCAGCCGCGAGCTGCTGGCCTACGTCTCCGGTATCGGCAGCGCGTTGGCTGCGAACATTGTCCGCTACCGTACGGAACACGGCGGTTTCCATTCCAAGCAGGAGCTGTTGAAGGTGCCCCGTTTCGGGGAAAAGGCCTTCGAGCAGGCTGCGGGGTTCATACGTGTGCGGGATTCCGCCAATCCGCTGGACCGCAGTGCAGTACATCCGGAAAGCTATGACATTGCGGAGCGCATGGCCGCCTCGCTGCAGTGCACGGTGGGCGACCTCATGGCAGATAAGACGCTGCGCGACCGCATCCGTCTGGAGGATTTTGTGACTCCGAAGTTCGGTATTCCGACGCTCACTGACATTATGAATGAACTGGCCAAGCCCGGACGCGACCCGCGTGAGCAGTTCGACCTCTTTGCCTTCGACAGCAACGTGCGGGATATTACCGACCTGCATGTCGGGATGGAGCTGACCGGCGTGGTGGTCAATATTGCGGCCTTCGGCTGTTTTGTCGATATCGGGGTGCATCAGGACGGCCTGGTGCATGTGAGCCAGATGGGCAGGCGCAGGGTGCGCAATCCGCTGGATGTGGTGAAACTTAACCAGAAAATAAAAGTGAAAGTGATAGGGGTTGATGTCAACCGGAAGCGCATCTCCCTCAGTATGAATTTAGATTAAAATAATATTATGGACAAACAGAGCCTTATTGCACTAATCCGCCAGAAAAAGAGTTTCTTGTGTGTCGGGCTGGATACCGACCTCGCCAAAGTTCCCCAGCACCTGCTACAGGAGGAGGATCCGATTTTCAGTTTTAACAAGGCCATTATTGATGCAACTTTGCCATACACTGTGGCCTACAAGCCAAATCTGGCCTTTTATGAGTCCTACGGCTGGCAGGGGCTGCGCAGTCTGGACAAAACGCTCGCCTACCTTCGCTCGAAGCCGGAGCCGGTGTTCGTGATTGCGGATGCCAAGCGCGGCGACATCGGAAACACCTCCGCCCGCTATGCCGAAGCCTTTTTCGGTGCGCCGGAGCCGGAACGCCGTTTTGACGCGGTGACGGTGGCCCCATACATGGGCGAGGACAGCGTGAAGCCGTTCCTCGGCTATGAAAACGGTTGGGTGATAGTGCTGGCGCTGACCTCCAACAAGGGCTCGGACGATTTCCAGATGCTTAATTGCGGCGGAAGCCGTCTGTTTGAAAAGGTGCTGGAGACCTCCAAAGGTTGGGGGAGCGATGAAAACATGATGTATGTTGTCGGGGCGACAAAGGCCGAGATGCTGGCGGACATCCGCCGGATTGTGCCGGACCATTTCCTGCTGATTCCGGGCGTGGGTGCGCAGGGCGGCAGCCTGGAGGCGGTTGTGCGCTATGGCATGACCCGCGATTGTGGCCTGTTGGTCAATTCCTCCCGTGGTATAATCTACGCCTCAAAGGAGGCTGATTTCGCCGTACGTGCCGGTGAGGAGGCTGAAAAGCTGCAGCGTCAGATGGCCGCCTTCATGTAATCACTCCGCCTTAACAAACTTCAATATCTGCACGCCGTTTTGGGAGCGGTAGCGGACAAAGTAGGTGCCGCTGCTGTAGCGGCGACCGGAGCAGGCAGC
>DBYD01000040.1:11142-26647 GCA_002309855.1 Bacteroidales bacterium UBA1195 | reverse complement strand
AACCCCGCCGACCGCATGGCATTGGTCGAGGTCATCAAAGGGCAGCTCACCAGCGACGAGGTGACCAAATGCATAGTTGAGTTAGCCACTTCCATCGGCAAGCAGCCTGTGGAGGTTAAGGAGGCTCCGGGTTTCGTGGTCAACCGCATACTGATTCCGATGATCAACGAGGCGGTCGGCATCCTGGCCGACGGCATCGCCTCTGCCGAGGACATCGACAAGTGCATGATGTTGGGTGCTAACCATCCGATGGGTCCGCTGGCGTTGGCCGACCTGATTGGCAACGATGTGAACCTTGCCATCATGGAGGTGCTGTACAAGGAGTTCGGCGACCCGAAATACCGTCCGCATCCGCTGCTGCGCAAAATGGTACGTGCCGGACTGCTTGGACGCAAGACCGGAGAAGGGTTTTATAAGTATTAATTGGTAGAAGACAGAAGTCAGAAGATAGAAGACAGAATGGTTACCAATTCTAGCTTCTAACTTCTATATTCTGTATTCTTAAAAAAAACTAAAAAATGGATTTCAGCAATTCAAAGACAGAAGAGCTTTTTCTGCAGATGATCCGTTCGTTTGCGGAAAATGAGGTGAAGCCTTTGGCAGCCGAAGTGGATGAGCAGGAACGCTTCCCGATGGAGACCGTCCGTAAGATGGCGGAATTGGGGATTATGGGCATTCCCGTCCCGAAGGAATACGGCGGAGCCGGAGGTAACGTCCAGATGTACATCCGTGCGGTGGAGGAGATTTCGCGCGTGTGCGCCACGACCGGAGTCATACTCTCCGCCCACACTTCGCTCTGCATGGCTCCGATTCTGGAGAACGGTACCGAGGAGCAGAAACAGAAATATCTTCCAAAGCTGGCTTCGGGCGAATGGATCGGGGCTTTCGGCCTTACCGAACCCAATGCCGGAACCGATGCCGCAATGCAGCAGACGGTGGCGGAGGATGCCGGTGACCACTGGGTGCTGAACGGCACCAAGATTTTCATCACCAACGCCGCCTACGCTGACGTTTTCATCGTGATGGCCATGACCGACAAGTCAAAGGGGACGAAGGGAATATCCGCCTTCATTGTGGAGCGCGGCTTCCCAGGCTTCTCAATCGGCAAGAAGGAGGCCAAGATGGGTATTCGCGGTTCTGCCACCTGCGAGCTGGTTTTCGAGAACTGCATTGTTCCGAAGGAAAACCTGCTTGGGGTGATGGGCAAGGGTTTCAACCTGGCCATGAAGACACTTGACGGCGGACGCATCGGCATCGCCGCGCAGGCTCTTGGCATCGCGCAGGGGGCAATGGACGAGACAGTGAAATATACCAAGGAGCGCAAGCAGTTCGGTGCGAGCATCGCCTCGTTCCAGAACACGCAGTTCCAGCTGGCCGACCTGGAGACGAAAATCCAGGCCGCCCGTTTTCTGGTGCGCAGCGCGGCATGGAAAAAGGACATGAAGCAGCCCTACACCAAGGATGCGGCCATGGCCAAGCTGTTTGCTGCCGAGACCGCGATGGAGATGACCACCAAGGCGGTGCAGTTCCACGGCGGTTACGGCTACACACGCGAATATCCGGTGGAGCGGATGATGCGCGACGCGAAAATCACGGAGATTTACGAAGGCACTTCCGAGGTACAGCGGATGGTGATAGCCGGTCATTTGTTAAAATAGGAGGGGAGCATGAAGATTATAGTTTGCATAAAACAGGTTCCGGACACCACTGAGATCAAAATCGATCCCGTAAAGGGGACGCTGATCCGCGAGGGTGTTCCAAGTATAATGAATCCTGACGACAAGGGCGGGTTGGAGCTCGCGCTGCGCATGAAGGAACAGTATGGCGCGGAGGTTACGGTCATCACCATGGGGCCGCCGCAGGCCGATCTGATTCTGCGCGAGGCCTTCGCCATGGGCGCGGATCGTGCCATCCTGCTCACCGACCGCAAGTTCGCCGGTGCCGACACTTTGGCCACATCCTATGCTCTTGCAGGTGCCATCCGTACAATGGAGTACGACCTTATCATTGCTGGCCGTCAGGCCATTGACGGCGACACCGCCCAGGTCGGTCCTGAAATGGCCGAGCATCTTGGGCTGCCTCAGGTCTCGTATGTGACGGATGCCCGCAAGGAGGGCGACAAACTCATTGTCCGTAAGGAGAGTGAGGAGAGCGTCCAGACGCTTGAGGTCGAAGGGCCGTGCGTGCTCACGGTGCTTGCCTCCGCATTCCCCGCACGCTACATGAGTGTTGCAGGCATTATGGAGGCATACGGACGCGAGGTTGAGCTGTGGAGCGCCGACCGCATCGATGTTGACGAGGGGCGGCTCGGCCTGAAGGGTTCGCCCACCAAGGTGTTCCAGTCCTTCCCCAAGGCCCTGAAGGCTCCTGGCGAGCAGTTCGAGGGCAGCGCGGAGGAGGCTGTTGAGCTTATTGTCCGTAAACTAAAGGAAAAACACATCATTTAAACAGGTCAGACAATTATGGATAGCAAGGATTATAAGAACGTATTTGTTTTTGCGGAACAGCGTGAAGGTAAGATTCAGCCTGTCGCGTTTGAACTGTTGGGCAAGGCAAGGGATCTGGCCGACGCCTCCGGGGAGAAGGTTGTCGCAATGCTGCTTGGCTGTGGTATCAGCGGGCAGGCGCACCGTCTGGTTGAGATGGGCGCTGACGAGGTTATTGTGGCCGATTGCCCCGAGTTGGAAAACTACCTGACTGAGGAATACACCCAGGTGGTCTACAAGATGATTGTTGATAACAGGCCGAACATCGTGCTGTACGGTGCCACGACCATCGGGCGCGACCTTGCGCCGCGTCTGGCCGCACGTCTTAAAACCGGCCTGACAGCAGACTGCACCAAACTGGAGATTGCCGAAAAGGAGGATGGCTCCAAGGAGTTCCGGATGACCCGTCCTGCTTTCGGAGGCAACCTGATGGCCACCATCATCTGCCCGAACAACCGTCCGCAGATGTCAACGGTGCGTCCCGGCGTGATGCGGAAACTCACTCCCGAACCGGGCAGGAAGGGTGAAATCCGTACCTTCGTCCCGGAGTTCGACAGGGCGAAAATTAAGGTGAAACTTCTGGAGACCGAGCGCAAGGGCTGCGGCTGCAAGGACATTTCCGAGGCCAAGGTGCTGGTTTCCGGCGGTCGCGGCGTGCATGACAAGGCCGGCTTCGACAAGCTGCAGTGCCTTGCCGATGTGCTGGGCGGACAGGTCTCCTCGTCCCGCGCCATGGTTGACAGCGGCATTATGCCGCAGGCCTGCCAGGTAGGACAGACCGGCAAGACGGTGCGTCCCGACCTCTATGTGGCCTGCGGTATCTCAGGTGCAATCCAGCATCTGGCCGGCATGGAGGAGTCCGGATACATCGTCGCCATCAACAAGGACAAGTTCGCGCCGATTTTCAGCGTGGCCGACCTCGGCATCGTGGGCGATCTGCACAAGATTGTGCCGCTGTTGGCCGAGCGGCTCAAAAAGGAGATGGCTGAATAGCATCAAGGCCGCCAGAAAATGGCGGCCTTTTTTTTTTTGATTATGGTAATGCCTATTACAGTAATGGCCATTACTATATTGCAAAATATGCGTAAATACGCAAAATGTTTGGTGTGTTCACCATACTACTACACGTTGAACCGTATGGTGATTTATTTGGACAAAGTAAATTCCTGCCGCCTGAACACGCAAAATGCAGGTCTCATTGGCGCTGCCAATTGTGGCAATCATGCGACCTACCACATCAAAAACGCGTACCTGTTGCTCTGTCGCTCCCTTTATGACAATGCATCTGTCTGTGCTGTAAACCAATGTGTTTTTGCTGAATGAGGCTGCATCGGCAATACCGTTCTCTGATTCAAAAAAGGCAGTGATGACAGTGTCTTTTGTGATATCAATACAACGAGGGTTATCAGTATTGCCGTCACTCCAATGTGTGAATCGATAGTCTTGGTTGGGCACTGCTTGAAAATGAGCCTGAGGGTTTTCGCATTTGGGATGTTGTATGATGTTAACGCTGCCACGTGTAGTGTCTTCAGAGAAGACGGAGAAAAGGAAGTCAAATTTGCCTTGGATATTACTGAATTCATTCCATAATGTGTCATTTCGGTATGCGTTTATCGCATCACATGGCACACTCACAGCAATGGCTTTATCCACATCCTCAAAGGTGGTGCTGTGTATGGTGGGGGGAACCAACGCCTGCATGGTGAGCAGCTGCATTTCCGTACAGCCTTCGAATGCGTATTGGCCGATGAAGGTGACGGAGTTGGGGATGTCAACGGAATCCAGATGTGTGCAATTGGAAAAGGCATAATCGCCAATAGATGTGACAGAAGAAGGAATGACGGCTTTTGTGATGGCAGGGTGTGCGCCTGTCAGGCAGGTTTTGGAACTGTTGGTATAAAACAAGCTGTCTTGAGTATGACCATTCATGCAAAGTGCACCCCATGGTGCGCCTGTGGCTTTTCCGTAATAGTAAATCATACGTACCTTTTTGAAGGCAGAACCGCCAATTATTTTTACAGAGTCTGGGATGGATACGGAATCAAGGCCTGTGCAATTTGCGAAGGCATCGCTTCCAATAAGGGTGACAGAGTCTGGAATGGAAATGGATGTAAGACTTGTGCAATTGGAGAAGGCATGGATTCCAATTGTGGTGACGGATTTGGGGATGGAAACAGATGTTAATCCTGTGCAATTAGCGAAGGAAAAATAAGAAATGGAGGTTATGGATTTGGGAATAGTGACATTTTTAAGGTTTGTGCAATTGTAGAAGGCATAGTCCCCAATTGTAATGACGGAGTTGGGGATGGAAACTGAAGTTAATCCTGAACAACTGTTGAAGGTACCTTCGGCAATATTTGTGATTGAGCTGGGGATGGATATGGATTTCAGGTTTTGGCAAGCGCGAAAAGCTTGTTGCCCAATTGAAGTGACTGAACTTGGAATGGTGACGGAATCCAGGCTAGTACAACGGGCGAAGGCATAGCTTGCAATGGAAGTGACGGAACCTGGTATGTTTGCGGTTACGATAGAGGGATGTGCACTTTTCAAATGAATTTTGGAACTATCGGAATAATACAGGCTGTCTTCAATATAACCGTTCATGCAGAGTGCACCCCATGGCGCTCCTTTGGCTTTTCCGTAATAATATATCATATGTACCATATTGAAGGCATCGCTTTCAATGGTGAGAACGGTATTTGGAATGGAAACGGATGTCAGGTTTATGCAGTAATCAAAGGCATTGCCCGAAATAGAGGAGACAGAATTTGGAATGGAAACGGAAGCCAAACTGGTGCAATTCATGAAAGCACTGCTTCCAATATAAGTGACAGTGTTTGGAATGGAAACGTATTTAAGGCTTGTGCAATTGCTGAATGTGCTGCTTTTAATGGCAGTGACTGAACTTGGAATAATGATGGAATCCAGGCTTGTACAATTTGAAAAGGCACCGTCTTCAATTGCAGTGACGGAATTCGGAATGGAAACGGATGTCAGGCTTGTACAATTGGTAAAGGCTGCAAATCCGATGGATTTGATGGAGTTTGCAATAGTGACCGATGTCATGTTTGTGCAGGCATAAAAAGCAAAATCTTCAATTGTGGTGACTGTATAGGTATTGCCGTTGTTTGAGACCTTGTTGGGAATGGTCATTGCTCCGGCAGGAGTGGTGTATCCGGTCCATGAACCACCATCGTAATTTGATACTGGGCAAACGACTTTAACACTGCTGTCGGTGCTGCTACCATTGAGATAGCTGTAGTATAAAACTTGTCCGGTGGGTGCAGAGGCACTGAAGTCATAGTTCAATGTTTGTGCAACTGTAAAGTTTGTTCCTGCAAGAAGCAGGAAAATGATGGGAAGTATTGTCCTTTTCATCTTGTTATTTTTAGGTGGTAACCTCTAAAATTAATTAATAATTAAACCAAAATTCGACAGGTGCATTTTATGCCCCCTCACTATATATAATACGCTTGGGGAACCCAATTTCTCACACTAAAATGAAAAAAATTTTTCACATTTTTTATAATACATTAAAATATAAATGTTTGTGAAATTAGAAAAAATCGTTTTTTTCAGCCCCATACATCGTCCATACGGTATTTTTTACAGAAACGGTGTGAAATATGCCGGCAGGCAGGTTGTCATGCCGTTTTTCTGATAGTCCTTTGTGTAAACCAGATATCTCTCCCCAACGCGGGAGGCATACTTTTCGCAAAAGACATCTAACGATTTGTGGGTTTTGTATCCCGATGACTTCACTTCGATAGGGCATAGTTTGCTCCCTCTTGACAGGATAAAGTCAATCTCGTAATTGTGGTTGTTGCCGTTCGGGATGGTATGGTAGAACAGTTCGTCGCCTGCGGCGTGCAGCATTTGGGCGATCATATTTTCATACACATATCCGAGATTTGCCTCCAATTTGTCGCTCAGTAGTTTGCGATAGATGATGTTTTCGGTGAACTGTTTGTCACGGAAGGCTAATGTGACGAACAGCCCCGTGTCGGCAGTGAACATCTTGTACCGCCAGATGTTTTTTGTCATGGGCAGTCCGACATTCGGGTCGTTGGCATGGTATGCAAGCAGTATGGTATTGCTGTCGGCCATGTCGGCCACAAGGCTGGCCACACGTTGCGCGTCCTGGTTTTCAAGTACGGCGTTTATCTGGTAACGTCCCGCGTTGCTGTTCAGCTGTCCGGGAATGGCGGCGAACAGTTGGGATGCTCTGCCCGTTGTGTCTATTTTATGGAAATCGCTGTCGTACAAATCCAGTATTTCCCGTTTGGTTTCATCAACAAATTGCAGGTTATTGGTGTTCAAATAGGTTTCAACAGCCTGTGGCATGCCGCCCACCAGCATGTACAGCCGCATGTCGCGCATGATTTTACGGTGCGACAATCCCAGCGGGTGTCGGAGATCCCAGAACTGGCGCAGTATTGATGGGGTGGCGGTATTCCCCAATGCCCAGTAGAACTCTTCAAAATCAAGCGGATTCAGGGTTAGGCTTGTCTCTTCGCTCGGGATGACAATATTTTTTACATTCTTTTTGATGCTCAACAACGAACCGGTTTCAATGTAATCGTATCTGCCGTCTTTTACAAGATGCTTGATTGCCTGCCGGGCGAGCGGTTGCAGCTGCACCTCGTCAAAAACAATTGCCGATTTGCGCTCCACAAGGGTGACACCAGTTTCCAGTTGCAGGTGCATGAGGAAGAAATTCAGGTCGCTCATGTCCTCGAACAGTGCGTTGATTTTTTTTGACGCTTTTGAAAAATCTATCAGGATATAGTTCTCGTATTCCCGTCTGGCGAACTCCTCCACCAGGGTTGATTTTCCGACACGGCGCGCCCCTTTTATAAGCAATGCGGTTTTACCTTGGCGAGTTTGCTTCCATTGGAGCATTTTGTCATATAGTTTTCGCTTGAAAATCATAGATATAACTTTTTGCAAATCTGAATGCAAAGATAATCTTTTTTTGAATATCGCAAAATGTTTTTTGCAAAATATGCGTAAATACGCAAAATTTTTTTCATGAAAAATGCGTAAATACGCAAAATGTTTTTTGAGGAAAATGCGGAGATACGCAAAATGTTTGGGATATTTAGGACATTTCCTGCAGCTTCACCCAGTGGTGGTAGAGCCCTTCGCGGGCGTAGAGTTCGCTGTGGGTGCCGCGTTCGGCGATGCGTCCCTTGTCCAGCACGATAATCTCATCCGCCTTCTGCACCGTTGAGAGCCTGTGGGCGATAATCAGGGCGGTGCGTCCGGCTAACATGCGGTCCAAAGCCTGCTGCACCAGATGCTCGGACTGGCTGTCCAATGAGGCGGTGGCCTCGTCCAAAAGCAGAATCTGCGGGTCGCGCAGCAGTGCGCGTGCGATGCTCAGCCGCTGCCTCTGCCCGCCGGAGAGTGTCATGCCGCGGTCGCCGATAACGGTGTCGTAGCCCTGCGGCAGCGCCTGCACAAATTCGTCCGCATTGGCCATCCGGGCCGCCTCACGCACCTGTTCCAACGTAAATTTCCGTCCGAAACAGAGGTTGTTATAAACGGTGTCATGGAACAGCACCACCTCCTGGCTCACCAATCCCATCAGTCCGCGCACATCCGAAATCACATAGTCGCGGATGTCATGCCCGTCGATGAGCACGGTGCCCTCCTGCACATCGTAAAAGCGAAGCAGCAGGTTGGTGATGGTTGTCTTTCCCGAACCGGAGGCACCCACCACTGCGATGACTTTCCCTTTCGTAAGGGTCATGGAGAAATGCTCCAGCACCCTGTTGCCGGCCTCGTAGCCGAAGGTGATGTCCCTGCATTCGATCTCATGGCAGAAGTCCTTCAGCGGCAGAGCGTCCGGTTTTTCCACAATAACCTCCTCCGAGTCGATTACCTCGAATATGCGGCGCACCGACACCATGAATTTCTCAATGTAATTTATGTTCTTGATGAGCGTCTGGACCGGAGCAATCAGTTTTGCAAACAGAATAACAAACAGGATCAGGGTGTTTGGTGTAAGATGGCCGCTCCCGCGCAGCAGCAGGTATCCGCCGGTGAAAATGACGATGCAGAGGCTTGCGATTGAGATTATCTCGGAAAGGATGCCGGACAGCTCAATGCGCAGCAGCACCTTGTTGGTTATGCGGTTGAACTGCAGCCCCATCTGGTGGAACCGTTTGATGAAGAAGCTGGTGGCGCCGTATCCGCGGATGACCCGCAGGCCGGAAATCCCCTCCTCGTATGTGGCGTTGATGAGACTGAGCTGCTCCTGTCCCTTCTTGCTGTTGCGGCGCACGCTCTCGCTGATTTTTGCCGTAAGCATGGCTGTGAGCGGGAATGCGATGCAGGATACAAGTGTGAGCATCGGGCTAATCATCAGCAGTGCGACAAAGAAGACAATTATCTGGAAAGGCTCCCTTGAAAAGACCAACAGGCTGTTCTTGATAGCATTGTTCACCTCCTGCATGTCGGCGTTGAGCCGTGTTATAAGGTCGCCGGTGCGGTGTGTGGTATAGTAGGAGAGCGGAAGTGTCAGCAGTTTGTTGTATAGTTCGTTCCGCAAATCCCTTGTGGCGTTCAGGCTTACGGGGTTCAGAAAATAGAGTCCCATGAAGCGGAAAAAGTTGGAAAGCAGGGCGCAGGTCAGGAAAAGCAGCGAGACAAACAGGATGGCGATTCCGAGGCTGTAATGCTGCTGCAGCCAGGTTATGCCGTAGGAGAGCATATCCATCAGGCTGTCAGCGCTCAGATGCAGTTCCGGCCTGACAGTGACCGCCTCCGTAAGTCCGAACAGTATGGAGGCGAAGGGGACTATAAGTCCGAAAGTGAAGAGCGAGAAAAAGGCATAGAGCAGATGGCAGCCGACGGAAAGCAGCATTTGGCCGGTGTACGGCAGGCTGTATTTCAGTATGCGTGGGTAGGCTTTCATCTGGCGGGTCAGCGTACAGGAATGTGGACCAGTTTTTTCTCGCGGAAGAACTCCTCCGAAAACCAGCAGGAGAGCGGATACTCATAATAGGCCTTGACCGGCAGGGCGTCCAGCTCCTTCTGAAGGTCGCCGCCCTTGAGGTACAGTATCCCGTTGGCCAACGTGTTGCGTGAGCTCCTGCTGATTTTTTTGCGCACCCACTGGTAGCAGGTTGGCAGGTCGGTCACGGCGCGGCTCACCACAAAATCGTAGTTTCCTGGCATCTCTTCAACGCGGCTTTGGATCCCGTGCGCGTTTTTCAGCTGCAGGGCCTCGCATACCGCGTTCACCACCTTAATTTTCTTGCCGATTGAATCAACCAAGTCGAAGGTGACATCGGGGAAGAGGATGGCTAACGGGATTCCCGGGAACCCGCCGCCGGTGCCAAGGTCCATAACGCGGCTGCCCGGCTCGAACTGTATCAGCTTGGCGATTGCAAGCGAATGCAGCACATGGTTAGGGTACAGGTTTTCAATGTCCTTTCTGGAAATGACATTGATTTTGCTGTTCCATTCCTCGTACAGTGGCCGAAGCATCTCCAGCCGCCCCCATTGTGTGTCGTCCAGACCGGTGAAATATTTGCGTATTATTTCCATTACCAATACGTATACAAAAACGCAAAAATATACAAAATACCAATACGAAACGTCGTGCCGAAAAAAAAACCGTGCGGGGGCAAATCATAATGGAATATGTGTTACCTTTGCAGTTCCTTGTATTGAAAATATAACGTGTTGTCTGACAAATACATATTATTAAACCAAATTGATTCTCCGGACGATTTGAAGCGGCTGCCGCCGGAAAAGCTTCCGGAGCTGTGCCGCGAAATCCGGCAGTACATCATCGAAGTGGTGTCGAAGCATCCGGGTCATCTGGGCGCAAGCCTCGGCGTTGTCGAACTGACGGTCGCGCTGCATTATGTGTTTGACTTCAAGGACGACAAGCTTATATGGGACGTTGGTCATCAGGCATACGCCCATAAAATCATCACCGGCAGGCGCGATGCTTTTGCCGGCAACCGGCAGTACCATGGCATCAGCGGTTTTCCGAAAATGTCTGAAAGCCGCTACGATTCGTTCGGCGCGGGGCATGCCTCCATCTCCATTTCCGCAGCATTGGGCATGGCAACCGCCTCCTATCTGGAGGGGAATAACAGCCGCCAGCATGTGGCGGTTATCGGCGACGGCTCCATGACCGGAGGGGAGGCCTTCGAGGGGCTGAACAATACGGGTATAGCCCAGGCCAACATGTTAGTGATACTGAACGACAACGGCATGGCCATCGACCAGAGCGTGGGTGCGCTGAGCCGATACCTGCTGCGCATCACCACTTCAAGAACCTACAACCGCGTTAAGAACAAGGCTTGGAATTTCTTCACCGGCAAGCTTCGCCGCGTGTTCCAGAATTTGAGCGGCGTCATCAAGAGCAGCATCCTCAAGCAGAGCAACCTGTTCGAGTCGCTGGGGATGCGCTATTTCGGCCCTGTGGACGGTCATGACGTGCTGCAGTTGGTCAAGGTGCTGCAGAGTGTTAGGAACATTAAGGGGCCGCGGCTGCTGCACTGCATAACCATCAAGGGTAAGGGGCTGCAGATGGCCGAGACGCATCAGGCACAGTACCATGCGCCGGGCTGTTTTGACCCTGTTTCCGGGGAGATTCTGAAACTGAACAAGGAGCCGGACCGTATCGAAAAATATCAGGTTGTTTTCGGCAAGACAGCCTGTGAGATGGCTAAGGAGAATCCGCGTATTGTCGGCATCACGCCGGCCATGCTCAGCGGCTGTTCGCTCGACATAATGCAGAAGGAGTTTCCGGACAGGGTGTTCGACACCGGCATCACGGAGCAGCACGCCGTCACCTTTTCGGCAGGTCTGGCAGCAAGCGGGTATATACCGTTCTGCACCATATATTCAACCTTTTTGCAGCGTGCTTACGACCAGATTATCCACGATGTCGCGCTGCAGCGGCTTCCGGTCATCTTCTGCATCGACCGTGCCGGTCTGGTGGGGGAGGACGGGGCGACGCACCACGGCCTTTTCGATCTGGCATACCTGCGCTGCATACCGAACATGGTGGTCTGTTCCCCGCTGAACGAGACCGAGCTGCGCAACCTGATGCTTACCGCTGTCGGGTCGGGGCAGCCGTTCGCCATCCGCTATCCGCGCGGCAAGGGGGTGCAGTCCGACTGGATGCACCATAGGCCGGAGCCGGTGGAGATCGGCCGCGGACGCTGTGTGCGCGAGGGCGGTGACGTTGCCGTGCTTTCAATCGGGCCGATTGGCAACCATGCGATAGAGGCCGCGGAGCGGCTGGCGGCGGAGGGTATTTCGGTGGCTGTATATGACATGCGCTTCCTCAAACCGTTGGACGAGGAGCTGCTGCACACGGTCTGCCAGAAGTTCCCCTGCCTGCTGACGGTCGAGAACGGGACCCGCATCGGCGGGCTTGGCAGCGCGGTCAGCGAATTCATGACGCGGAACCGCTACACTAAGCCGCTTTCGGTGGTCGGCGTGGACGACTATTTTGTGGAACAGGGCAGCGTGGCCGAGCTGGAGGCCGAGTGCGGCATGGATGTGTCCGGAATCATGGCCGCCATCCGCAGCCTGTGCGGAACGCATGAATAAAATGGAGGCAGGCGGGCGCGACGGCATCGGAGCCATGTTCGACAGCATCTCCGGAACATACGACCTGCTTAATCATGGGTTATCATTCAATATTGACAAAAGATGGCGTCGCAAGGCGGTGCGGATGCTTGCGCCCTGTGGAGAGCTGCTGGATGTCGCCGTCGGGACGGGCGACCTCGCCTTTGAGATTATACGCCAGGGGAAGGCGGAGCATGTCACCGGCGCGGACCTCTCCGTGGAGATGATGCGCATCGGGCGTGAAAAGGCGCGTGCGCGGAATATGTCGGAGCGCGTTTCGTTCGAGGAGGCCAGCGCGTTGTCGCTGCCTTATGCTGACGGCCGCTTCGACGCCGTAACCTGCGCCTTCGGGGTGCGCAACTTTTCCGACCGTGAGGCCGGATTGAAGGAGATGCGGCGTGTGCTGAGCCCGGGCGGACAGCTGCTGGTGCTTGAGTTCTCGCATCCCTCCGTTCCTCTTTTCCGCGGATTATATAATATGTATTTCAACCATCTGCTGCCGTTTGTCGGGGGATTGGTCAGCGGTAACCGCGAGGCCTACCGCTATCTGAACCGCAGCGTCAGGGAGTTCCCGGAGGGGGAGGGCTTTCTGGAGCTGCTGCGGAGCACCGGCTTCGTGCGGACGGAACAGCGGCGGCTTTCATTCGGAATTGTGACAATATATATGGCTACAAAATGAAAAATATTATCCTTTGGTTCAAGATTATACGTCCTCACACGCTGTTCGCCTCCTTCTGCCCGGTGCTGGTCGGCCTGATGGCGGAGGGTGTCTCCTCGTGGGGCGTGGCGGCGGTGACGCTCCTCTGCTCACTTTCGCTCCAGATACTTTCAAACCTCATCAACGACTACTATGATTTCCGGCGCGGCAGCGACAAGGCCGGACGCGTGGGGCCGTCGCGCGCGCTGGCCGAGGGTAAGGTCACCGAAGCGCAGATGCTGCGCGCGCTCCTGATCACGTTGGCCTTCTGCATTGTTTCCGGATTCTTTCTGGTATTGCGCGGCGGCTGGCCCATCCTGCTGATAGGGGTGGCGTCGCTGCTCTTTGCCTGGCTATACACCGCAACCCGCTTCGCGTTGTCGTATTTGGGCATTGCGGATGTCTTCGTGTTTCTGTTCTATGGTGTGGTTGCAAGTGCCGGAACCGCCTACCTGCAGATGCACGGCTTTTCGTGGACGGCATTCCATGCCGGCGCGGTGTGCGGCCTCATTTCAATGTGCCTGTTGATCATCAACAATCTTCGCGATATTGAGGACGACCGTGCGGCAGGCAAACGCACCTTTCCCGTCCGTTTCGGAAAACGTGCCGGAGAAATTGGCATGCTGGTCGTGGTGCTGCTGATGCCAATCTTCGCATGGTTGGCCTTCGGCCTTGACTGGCCGATGCTGGTGGTTCTGCCTGCGCTCGCGCTGTTCGTGGCGGTCCTTCGTGCGGAGGGCAGCCAATACAACCGCCTGATGTTGGGCGCGGGTTTTGTGAATCTGGTCTACACCGCGTTGTGCGCGTTGGTCTAACGTTTTTCCGATGGCGGATTTTTATATCCCAATTTTTTTTCCAACGCGGTTTTGATTTTGCGGTATTTTTTGATGGCCGCCTCATCCTTCGTGGCGAACGGGTCCGCCAACATCTCCAGTTTCATGTTGACGGCATAGTAGTACATGTCGGTCAGATCGTCGGGGTCAGCGGCGTTCTCGCAAATTTCAAGGCATTTGTCAAGGTTCTCCCTGGCTGATTTCTCATCCCTCTCGTCCAACATATAATAACAGATTGCTGCAGAGCTGAAGTAGCTGCGGGCGATATCACCCTCCGTTTCGGCACGGTCGCCGTCGCGGTACATGGGCAGCATTATCTCAATGCAGCTGTCGCACTGGCTGAGGGCCATCTGCGGCCAGTCGAGCTGGGTATACAACACGCCTAACTGGCGGTGGTGATAGCCGAGGTTGCGCCGCAGGGAGGGGTTTGTATCCATGACGCTCAGTCTCGCCACAATCTCCTTTTGCAGGGGGAGAACCTCGTCCGACCAATGGCTGTCACGGGCGGAGTCAGGTATGTCCATGTAGCTTTTCACCATCTGGTTTTTGACGTTCAGTTCGTTGAAGGTGCATTGTCCGGGATCCTCCTCAGCAAACAGCTGCCGGTTCAGCAGGATGCATTGCTGCAGGCAATCCAGCGACTGCGGTATGGAGTCCGCCATACGGTAGGCTTTACCGAGGGAGAAGAGCGTCTGAAGGTACTGCAGGTCCTTTTCGCCGCCATAGTCCATCAGGAAATCCATGCCCTCCTTGGCCGCCTTGTAGTATCGCAGCGCGGCGGGGACCAATTGGTATGCGGTCCAGATGTCGCCTAACCTGATTGCGGTGCTGACATATTCGTTGTAATATTCGAGGCTGTTGTATTTCATCGTGTCGCAGTAGTTGAAATAGAAGGTCTGGCTCTTCAGCAGTGCGGAATAGTTGTTGTTACTTTTGTAGTAGTCGGCCAGTATCTTTTTCATATTCTCGTACTTCTGGCTGGCTTTCTGCATCGGATGCCGGTCATAGAGGCTTTCAGCCAAAACCATCTCATCCGCACATTTTTTGTTGTCTCCGGCATAGTAATATGCGAGAGACTTGTTGTAGTGCATTTCGCCCCAGCGGTCGTAGAAGGTGGTGTCGCCCGCCTTTTCAACCTGCTTGAATGCCTTTTCGGAGAGGTTGTAGTATTTCATGGCTTTCTTGTAGTCCTGCTGCATGGTGAAAAGGTCGGCCTGGAAATAAAGTGCTATGGCCTTGTTGAGGGTGTATGGCACCTTAAGGTGTGCCGGCATCTGTTTCTCATAGTCCAGCACCTGCTGGTAGCAGTTGAAGGCCTCAGGCAGCTGCTCCATCTGCATATAGGCGTCACCCTTCTGCATCAGTATGTTCTGGATGGTTAGGAGGGTTGAGTCGTTCGACGACATGGTCTGGCGATGATAGCCGATGGCCTGATCGTAGACCGGCAGGGCCTGTTCATACATTCCGTCACGGTAGAACTGTTCGGCCAGATCCCCATAGTATTCCGCCTTAACAGAGACAATATCCTTTTGGAGGTGGCGTGCCTTTTTCTCAAGTAACTCTTCGGTGTAGCTGTCTATCAGTGGGATAAGGGAGGTGATGCCGTTGCGGAGGCAGATTTTCTTGCAGTCGTAGTTGTTGCCGATACCATAGGCGTAGGCGTATGGGAACAGCCGCTCGCTCGGCGGCAGGGCCGCCTTGTAATTGTTGAAATAGCTGATGTTGCTGTCAGGCTGCGCCTTAATGATGAGGTTGGTCTCCATAAGCAGGTCCTTGATGTAAATCCGGGTTGGATACATGATTCCCGGCATCCCCTCCAGCAGTTCCGGCAGCATCCTGTCCATATCCTTGAGGTTTGCGAATGCGGTGCTGTCGTATCTTATCAC
>DBYD01000040.1:0-10998 GCA_002309855.1 Bacteroidales bacterium UBA1195 | reverse complement strand
GTAATCAGTTCGTTAATGTTATGCTTGTGTGCAAGTTCCGAAGAAAACTCGTTCGGATCCGTTCCCATCAGTCTGGAAAAGGCTGTGTCCAGCTGCCGTACGGCACCAAGTGTGTCTTTGGCTACGAGGAGACGTGCTGCACAACGGGCGCGGTAATGGAATATCGCTGATTTGAGTGAGGGGGTGTGCATCTCCATCAGCCGGATTGTCTCCAACTCCTCTGCAATGGCTGCCGCAGGATTATCCATGGAGGGAATTTTTCTGTAGACAATGAGGTTCATATAGGGGTCATTGAAACTGTCTTTGGCATATTTCCGTATGGTCTCCACCTGCCCGTCATCCTCTTCGTCCTCCAGACAGTTAATGTAGTCGATCACGAAATTGGTCTTTTTGCTGAATCCATTATCGAACAGTATTTTGTAATAGTTGCTGGCAGGTGTGGTGTCATTGGCAGCCTTTCGGATTTTAAGATAGTAGTATATCCTTTTCAGGTTTTTTTCGCTCAGGTCGTTGTCGGCAATCTGCGCACGTGCGAGCTCCATGCAGCCCTTAAGGTCACCGTTCAGTAGCGCCTTTTCGCAGGCATTGCGGATGTCGCTGTCAATATAGCTCATATCCAGAGGACTGATCATGTCGGCAACATCGTACAGGAGGTATTTGGCTTCATTGTAAAGGTTCACATTGGCAAAGTGATGGAACCATTGGAAGGCCGAAGCCGGTTCTTCCCGCACCTCAGCGGCCGCCTCTTCCCAACGGGCATTATATGTTTCGCGGTAGTGGTGCATGAAAAGAGAGTCGAACAATCTGTCGCGTTCCGCATAATAACGTTTTGAATCCACCATATAGAAGGTGATGGTCTCTTTCGACAGGATGTCGGTCGCCAGGCGGAAGCTGTTCCAGTCCATGCCGAGACTGACGTATCCCGGGTGTTTGATAAGGAAATCCATATCAACGAAATCCCCGTAGGCTTTGCCGGGGAATGTGAAGACCGCCAGCCCCTTGGCGTTGGTTGTCTGGGTCTGTCCGGCACACCGGACCTGCACGCCTGCCATCGGCTGGCCGTTCCCATAATCCATAATTTTGATGTTCTGCCGCACCTGCGCGGTTGACACGCCGCTGCATAAGAGGGCTATGAGCAGTAGTGGAAACAGTTGTTTTCTCATGTTATCCAAGTTTATGTTAAAAATGAAGAGGTTTTTTCTGATAAAGTCGTAACGCAAAAAATGGAGAAATATTGTTGTTATCCATAAAATATAATTCCCGCCACGGCGGAGAGCGCAAGCAGCAGAATGGGGTTGCGCCTGAACCATAGCCCCACCATGCAGCCTGCAAAGATCAGGTAGCTCCAAAAGCCGCTGAAGCAGCCTTCGCCTCCGTTCTTGGGGAAGACAAGCAGCAGCGTGGCGGCGGCGATCATCCCTATCACCACCGGCCTTATGCCTGCAATCGCCCCTTTCAGGTAGGGGTTCTCCTTCAGCCTGAGCACGAAGCGTGTTATCAGGATCATCAGCAGCAGGCAGGGGAGGCAAACTGCCGAGGTCGCGGCAAACGCGCCCGGAAAGCCCGCCACGGTGTAACCGATGTAGGTGGCGGAGTTGATGGCGATGGGGCCCGGGGTCATCTGGGAGAGCGCAAGTATGTCCGAAAACTCCGCACCGGTGATCCAGGCGTGCCGCACCACAGTCTCGTTCTGGATGAGCGAAAGCATGGCGTAGCCGCCTCCGAAGCCGAAAAAGCCGATTTTCAGGTAGGTGAGGAACAGTTGCAGGTAAATCATCCTTCGCCCTCCCTCTTTTTAATGATAAGATGTGTGTGCAGCAGCCCGACAGCGGCGCCCGCGGCAAGGAACCATATTGGTGAAAGCGACAGGAACCAGATGCCTGCCGCCACAGCAAGGACGGCGGCAATCAGGGCGGGATGGATTTGCCGTGCAAGCGAAATCACAGGCCATAGCATCAGGGCGAGTACGGCAGGACGCATTCCGGTGAATGCCGCCTCAACAACCGGATGGTGCTGTATGCGCGGAAAGAATATTGCAATCAGCAGTATGATGACAAACGGCGGGAGTACAAGCCCTGCCAAAGCCGCCAACGCTCCGCTCAGGCCGCGAGTCTTGTATCCGACAAATATGGCCGTGTTCAGGGAAATGGGGCCTGGTGACGTCTGTGCGATGGCAAGCAGGTCCAGAAAGTCAGCCTTGGCAATCCAGCCGTTCCTTTCCGTCACCTCACGCTCCATCAGGGGAATCATGGCATAGCCGCCCCCGAAGGTGAATGCGCTGATGCGGAAGAATGTCCGGAAAAGCTGCCAGTGCATTACGACTCTTTGAACATCGCCTTGATGCCGCCCAACGAGCTCAGCACGCCTGTGGCCTCGTAAGGCAGATAGACGGTCTTGGTCTCCTGACCGCCGGCAATGTCGCGCAGGCTTTCAATGTATTTCACCGCCAGCAGGTAGTTGACCGGGTCGGCACCGCTGCCGGACACGGCCTCCGACACGTTGCGGATGGCGGTCGCCTCGGCTTCAGCCTGCAGGATCTTGGCCCTTGCCTCACCTTCGGCCTTGAGTATGTTGGCCTGCTTTTCGGCCTCGGCTGCGTTGATTTCAGCCTGCTTCTCACCTTCGGAGTTCAGAATCTGCGCCTGCTTTTCACCCTCGGCCTTCAGAATTTCGGCACGACGGTTACGCTCTGCCTGCATCTGCAGCTCCATGGTGCGGCGGATGCTTTCGGGCGGGGTGATGTCCTGCAGTTCCACACGGTTCACCTTCACGCCCCATTTGTTGGTGGCGTCGTCCAGCACGTTGCGCAGCTTGGAGTTGATGGTGTCGCGGGAGGTGAGGGTCTCGTCCAGCTCCATTTCGCCGACCACGTTACGCAGGGTGGTCTGGGTCAGCTTCTCGATGGCGACCGGCAGGTTCTGGATTTCGTAGACGGCCTTCATCGGGTCCACCACCTGGAAGTAGAGCAGGGCGTTGATTTCGGTCATGACATTGTCCTTGGTGATGACGCTCTGCTTGTCAAAGTCATACACCTGCTCGCGCATGTCGATGCGGCTGTTGCGCGAAAGGGAGCCGTTCTGACGTCGGACAATGGTGTCCTTGGCCTTTTCAATCACCGGCAGTATGATGTTGATGCCGGCGTTGAGGGTGCGGTTGTATTTTCCAAGCCGCTCGATAATCATGGTTTCGGACTGGGAGACAATCTTTATGCCGCTGAGGACATAGATAACAACAAGTACAATCAGTACAATTAATACGGTTTGTGCCATAATGTGTGGATTTTAAATGTAAACAATCGTTTATTCTGTTTTCTCTTTCACTGTGACGATGATGCTGTCGCGGGCAATGATGGTCACTTCCGTCCCGGCGGCGATGCTGTGCCCGTCCTCCGTTATGGCCTTCCATTCGTCCCCGTCCACCTTGACGCGGCCGAGCTGTCTTGTATGGTCGATCTCCTCCGTGACCATGCCGCTTTTGCCTATGAGGGCATCGGCGTTGGTCTTGACCTCGCCGCTCTTTTTCTCCAGAAACCGCATGGCGAACGGCCGTACGAATATGAAGGCGAGGAGGGAGACGACGGCGAAAATGGCAAGCTGCCATGTGAAGGAGAGGCCCATGTATCCGGCCAGTGCGGAGGCGAGGGCGCCGAACGCGAAGCAGAGAGCGCCAAATCCGGCGGTCGCAATTTCAATGACCACCAGTATGATGGCGGCGATTAGCCAATAGTATTGCAGTTCCATGTCAAAAATGTTTTATGGTTCAGACTGCAAAATTACTAAAAATAGAGATAGCGCGCGTGCTTTCCGGATATTTTTTTTCACAGCCCCTCTCCCTTGAAGCTGCAATGGTCTCCTCGGTCCACAACTGTCTCGTAACCAATGTTCCGGATGCGGAATTCGGTGCAGGCGCGGCACTCGGCGGCCTCTTCGCCGGTGCAGATTTTGTGGTCGTAGATGGCGTAGTCCTTCCGGTGCTCAAGGGGCGAGAGGTTCGGCATCACCACGTTGGCCCCGAATTGTATTCCCAGTTCGCGTCCTTGCGGGTGCAGCGTGCCTAATGCGGTGGTGGCCGGTAGCAGCACCTCCGGAAGCAGCAGCCGGATTATTGCCAGCAGGCGGAGAGTGGTCTCCACACTGCCGTTAGGCATTCCGGCGAAGGGGGTGTCATGGGCGGGGATGAATGGGCCTATGCCCACCATCTGCGGCCCGAAGCGGCGTATGAACTGCAGGTCGGCGTGGAGCGTGTCAAATGTCTGGTACGGCGAGCCCACCATGAAGCCGCATCCCACCTGGTAGCCTATCTCCTTGAGTTCCTGGAGGCAGTCCATGCGGTGCTGCCAGGACATCTCCGCCGGATGCAGCAGGGCGTAGTGCTCCGGCGATGCGGTCTCGTGCCGCAGCAGGTAGCGGTTTGCGCCCGCTTCGTAGAGCGCCCGGTAGCTTTCGCGGCTCCGTTCGCCCAATGACAGCGTGATGGCGCAGTCGGGATAGCGTTCGCGGATGGTGGAGACGATGCGGCACATCCTTTCGTCGT
Source organism: Bacteroidales bacterium UBA1195 (assembly GCA_002309855.1). Taxonomy (GTDB): domain Bacteria; phylum Bacteroidota; class Bacteroidia; order Bacteroidales; family WCHB1-69; genus UBA1195. The sequence continues at coordinate 6,465 of DBYD01000040.1, read as the reverse complement.
CGAAATGGCCGTCCTCGCCGCCTTGCAGCACGAAGGTGCGGAATCCGAGCCTGTGGCCGTTTTCGCAGCAGGAATATATGTCATCGTCGCTCAGGCGGTAGCGCACAGCCGTGCGGTTGCTGCGGCGCAGGCCGCAGTAGAGGCAGTCGTTTTTGCAGTAGCTTGAAATCTCGATAAGGCCGCGCATGAAGATTTTTTTGCCGTAGGCCTTGTCGGCGGTCTCCCGCGCAGCCTTCCGCAGCTGCCTCACAGTCTCCTCCTCTTTTGTGGCGAGCAGAGTTTCAAGTTCCTCGCGGGTGATGTCCCGTCTCTCCCTTATGTGTCCGATTATATCCATCATGGGAGATTAACGCGGAACATGTGCTGTTATTGCACTACATTTTTACAAATTTCCCATGCAGGCTGCCGATGCGCAGGAAATAGAGGCCGCGTGACAGGAAATGGGAGATTATCGATTTTTAATCCCCATTTTATTCTACCACCACTTTCTTTACTGCACTGCCGCTGTCGGTCTGCACTTTCAGCAGGTAGAGGCCGCGTGGCAGGCCGGAGAGCGGAATCAGTGCCTCGTTGCTGCAGGGTTCCATCTGCCGCACCAGCTGCCCGGCGGTGTTGAAGAGGGCGACGCTGCGCATCTTCTTACCGCAGGTCACGTTGAGCTGCTCCGAAGCGGGGTTGGGGGATATTTTGACATCGCAGTAAAATGAAGGAACCCTTAAACTCCTGTCCATAGTGAAATGGCAGGTGTATCCGGACAACATCTGTATGGAATCACAAAACAATCCGTCCTTGTTGGTGCGTGAAACGTATGAATAAATGCTGTAAACCCCATCTTTGAGGGAATCAATCCTTAAAACATAGTCGGCATAACCAACCGTATCGTAGGTTTCATCTTTTTTCAAGCATTTGTGGGGTACGGAAAAATGTTGGATGGTATCTTTTCCCTTCAACAAATAGTATTCGGAAAAGATAGAGTCGCCTTCCGTGTAGGATGCATTATTCATTAACACTATTGTAGTCAGTATAATGTTCTTTTTCTTCTGCGGATTGAATGAAGCACCATCCAAATTTGTGAGTTCATAGGTTTTCATATCCAAATCATACAACTCAATGATGCTTGCTTTCAAAGTGTCATTGCAACCTTGACCGAAAACGAACGATGAAAAAGCAATGAATGCTGTTGCCAAAAAAAATCTTGTCACTCTCATTTTGTTAATTACTATTCTGTTGCAAGGACTTCCGAACTTTTTGTTTTTTCCGTCGCCCCTCCAGACCTTGTGAAGTCCCTTAAACAAAATCCGAAAAAACGACTTTGCAAAAGTACTAATTAATCCGATGCGCCAGACTGTTTTTTCATGGTTTTTCTTGTATTTTTACGGGGGGGGTATTGAATCCCAATCTGTTACAGCTAATCTTTTATCGCCATCTACAGAAAAACTTTGGTCTAATAGTCATTTTGCAGGCTGCGACATGCCGTATAGCCATAGTTTTCCTATCTTTGCAGGAATTTAAAAGTAATGTTTCATGTTATGTGGTTTTTATAAAAATAAGTTTCCTATATAACAGATGATTTTACCGGCCATTTTGTTGCATCGTTACGAAAAAAAAAAATCACGCTGCAAAAATAGACAAAAATACGATTCGGCAGAGAAGTCTAGAAAAAAACGCTGTCATAAAAATGAGCATGGAAGTGGAAAACATAACGATATTTCCACTATCTTTGCATTTTCAAAAAAATACACGACATGAACAGAAAGTTGCAATTATTCGCATTGGTAGTCTGTGCATTAGCAATCAGCACCAATCTTTCCGCCCAATCGAAGGCGAAGTATGCCCACCTCAATTCCTCCGACCTGATGCAGGTGATGCCGGGCCGTGATAGTGCGCAGAAGGTGCTTGAAACCCTCAACGCGCAGCTCGAGGACGAACTGAAATCAATGTATGCCGAATACCAGAACAAGGCCGACCAGTTCCAGAAGGAGCAGGCCACCATGTCGCAGGCCATGCAGCAGACCAAGCTGCAGGATCTGCAGGATCTGAAAAAGCGCATCGAAACCTTCCAGGAGCAGGCGCAGGGCGAACTGCAGGAGAAGCAGGAGGAGCTTTTGAAACCGCTGGTTGACAAGGCAAAGGCCGCAATTGCAAAGGTGGCGAAGGAAAACGGCTACACCTATGTGTTCGATTCGGCTGTCGGGGCGCTGCTCTATTACGAAGGGGGTGACGACATCATCGAACTGGTGAAAAAGGAATTGAAAATCAAATAAGTCTTTTTTATAAAAAAATTGAGCTATGGTAGAAAAAATCACATCCAGCCGTCAGGCTATGGAATTGGAGGAGAAATACGGCGCGCATAACTATCATCCGCTGCCGGTTGTGCTGGCCAAGGGTAAGGGCCCCTTTGTGTGGGATTGCGAAGGCAAGCGCTATTTTGATTTCCTGTCGGCCTATTCGGCTGTCAACCAGGGTCACTGCCACCCGAAAATTATCAAGGCATTGTGCGACCAGGCACAGGAACTGACGCTTAGTTCCCGCGCCTTCTACAACAACTGCCTCGGTTCGTGGGAAAAATATGTGACCGAATATTTCGGTTATGAGAAGGTGCTGCCGATGAACAGCGGCGCCGAGGCGGACGAGACCGCCCTGAAGCTGGCCCGCCGCTGGGGCGTTGTCAAGAAGGGCATCCCCAACGACGAAGTGATGATTGTCTGCTGCGAGGGCAACTTCCACGGACGCACCATCACCATCATCACCATGAGTAACGACCCGGAGTCCTACGCCAACTACGGCCCCATGACCCCCGGCTTCATCCGCATCCCCTACAACGATCCCGATGCGCTGGAGAAGGTGCTGGCCGAGCATGGCAAGAAGGTGGCCGGTTTCCTCGTGGAACCCATCCAGGGCGAGGCCGGCGTATACGTGCCGGACGAGGGCTATCTGAAAAAATGCTATGACATCTGCCACAAATACAACGTGCTTTTCATGGCGGACGAGGTGCAGTGCGGTATAGCCCGTACCGGCAAGATGCTCGCCTGCGACCATGAGGGCGTGCGTCCCGACATCCTGATCCTGGGCAAGGCTCTCGGTGGCGGTGTGGTTCCCGTCTCCGCAGTTCTGGCCGATGACGAGATCATGCTTAACATCAAGCCGGGCGAACACGGCTCCACATTCGGCGGAAACCCGATTGCCGCCAAGGTCAGCATCGCCGCTCTGGAGGTCATTAAGGAGGAGAACCTGATGGAGAAGGCCGACCGTCTCGGAAAGATTTTCCGTGAGGAGATTGCCAAGATAGATTCCCCGATGATCGAGAAGGTGCGCGGCAAGGGTCTGCTGAACGCCGTCATCATCCGTCCGAAGGACGGCAAGGAGGCATGGGATGTCTGCCTGAAGATGCGCGACATGGGCGTGCTTGCCAAGCCGACCCACCAGCACATCATACGTTTCGCCCCTCCGTTGGTCATCACCGAGGCCGAGCTACGCGAGGCCATCGGCATCATCAGGGAGGCGATTCTCTCGTTCGAATAAAATTGCCCATGTTGGTCTGCAAAAAAGGGAAGGACGTGCGAAAGTGCGTCCTTTTTTCATACTAAATGTCCAAAATCTGCGTTAGGGGATTGTTCATATTATGGAATATTCGCGCAAGAGTTTTCTGGGTAATCTGCTGCTGCTGGTCGGTCTGAACCTGCTGATCAAGCCGTTCTGGATTTTCGGCATAGAGGTGTCGGTGCAGAACCTTGTCGGCACGGAGGCCTACGGACTGTACTTCACGCTGTTCAACCTGACCTTCATCTTCAACATGCTGCTGGACATGGGGACAACCTCCTTCAACAACCGCAGCATTGCGCGGGACAGGGAGGCCCTGCAGCACTATTTTCCGCGGATACTGACCCTCCGGCTTCTGCTTGGCGGACTGTATGCTCTGGTGATGCTGGGGGCGGGGCTGCTGACCCGCTGCACCGCTTCCGATTTCAGGCTGCTGGTGCCGTTGGCTGTCAACCAGTTCCTGTCGCTGCTGATACTTTACCTGCGCTCCAATGTCTCCGGAATGCTGATGTTCAAGACGGACAGCCTGCTTTCCGTTGTGGACAGGCTGATAATGATTATCTGCTGCAGTGTGCTGATTTGGGGGCATGTGACCGACCGTCCCTTCCAGATAAGCTGGTTCGTCTATATCCAGATGTTCTCCTACGGCGTCACGGCCCTGTTCGCGCTGCTGGTGGTGTGCCGTCACTGCCGCTTCCGCCGTCTGGAGTGGGATTTCCACTTTTTCCGCAAGGTGCTTGTGCGGAGCTTTCCCTTTGCGTTGCTCGCTCTGCTGACCAACATCCACAACCGTACGGACGCCGTGCTGCTGAAATGGATGCTGCCGGACGGGGTGGGGGTGGTGCAGGCCGGAATCTATGCCTCCGCCTACCGGCTGCTTGATGCGGCGGTGATTATCGCCTATCTGCTCTCGGTCATTCTGCTGCCGCTCTTCTCACATCTGATCGGACATCGTGAAAATTTCCGTCCGATCCTCAAGACCTCCTTTGTGCTTATGTATGTGTACGGGCTGCTGCTGGCGTTGTTCTCCTGCCTTTACAAGTCTGAGGTGATGGGCCTGCTGTACGACCATAATGTGGATGCCTCGACAGCAGTCTTCGGACTGCTGATCCTGAGCATATTCCCAATAGGGCTTACCTATGTGTTCGGGTCGCTGCTGACGGCCAACGGCAGCCTCCGCGCCCTGAACCGGATTGCCCTCTCCGCCGTCTGTGTGAATCTTGTGGCCAACCTGCTGCTGATTCCTCGTTGGCAGGCCATGGGGTCGGCGGTCGCCAGCCTGCTGACGCAGGGGTTCATTATTATTTCTGAAATGGTTGTTGCACGCAGGACCTTCCGTCTGAATGTGCCGTGGCGTTTCATGGCAGGTGTGGCCGGATATACGGCTGCGGCGCTTTTGTGCGCCCTCGGATGCCGTCATCTGCCGCTGCATTGGGGCGGACAGTTGTCGGTGGCGGTTGCCGCCTGCATCGGCATGCTCTTCCTTTTCCGCCTGGTGCGTAAGGAGGAGGTCTCCGCACTCTTCGGCCGCTAATCCTGCAGGGCAAGGCCGCCCATTGCGGTCTCCTTGTATAGCGAAGGCAGGTCCTTTCCGGTAAGTTTCATTGTTGCCACCACCTTGTCGAAGCTGATAATGTGCTTGCCGTCGCTCATCATTGTGTACAGGTTGATGTCTAATGCACGGAGCGCGGCGATGGCGTTCCGCTCGATGCAGGGTATCTGCACCAGTCCGCATACCGGGTCGCAGGTGAGTCCAAGGTTGTGCTCCATGGCCATTTCAGCCGCATATTCTATCTGCTGCGGGCTGCCGCCGAACAGTTGTGAGGCGGCCACGGCTGCTGCTGCTGATAGGCGGCGCGGGATTCCTGCTGACAGCCAGTTATTCATGGCTGAAATACCATGCCTTGGGCGATGCGGACATCATCCTCACCTTCGCGCTGCTGCCGGTATTGGGTACGGCCTATGTGGTGCGCGGCGCCATCGTATGGGATTCCCTGGTGCTGGTGCTGCCGCTTGCCTTCATCACGCTTTCGGTGCTGCATATCAACAACACGGTTGACATTGAGAGCGACGCTGCGGCCGGAATGCGTTCGGTGGCCATGCTGCTGGGCCGGAACCTCTCTGTAAGGCTCTACATGGCCTATCAGCTGCTGCCCTTCCTGCAGGTGGCGCTTTCAGTCTGCATGGGCTGGCTGCCCTGGCTTTCGCTGCTCTGTCTGCTTGCGCTGCTTCCTGCTGTGGGAAACATGCGCAAGGCGTCAGCCTTTTTCACGCAGGGCCGGGAGGCATTGCTCGGTCTGGACCAGCAGTCGGCCAAGCTGCAGCTGGTGTTCAGTCTGTCGCTTTCCATCGGTTTGTTCATAGCCGGTGTCTTATAATTTTCGCTCTTGTTTCTACGCCCCTGTAATGCGGCCTATCTCCTCCGGAGAATAGCCTTCCTCCTGCATTTTACGGATAACCTCCCGGATGCTTTCCGCACGGCCTTTCTCCAGACCTTTCTCCAAACCAGCCTTTTCGCCTTCTGCGCGGCCTTTCTCTAAGCCGGCCTTTTCTCCCTCGGCACGGCCTTCCGCGCGGCCTTGTTCACGGCCTTTCTCCAAACCTTCCTGCATACCTTCGGCTTTCCCCTCATGAAAGCCCTCCACCACGCCCTTGGTGCGGCTAGTGTTGAGCACGTCTTCCCTGTAGAACTTGTTGTACAGGTAATTGTCGTATATTTTCTGTTCCGCCACTGTCATTTTCAGGTAGTCCAGACGGCGTTTCGCCTCCTGCAGCCCCGGCACGGTTGTGTCCTGGCGGATGCGCTCGTTCTTCAGGTAGTCCATCCATTCGTCCATCTCATTCTCCGGCTCCTTGTTGAATGCCTTCACACGCAGGATGTAGTATTCGGGAAAGACATGCTTCGGCGATAGTATGCGGATACCG
>DBYD01000049.1 GCA_002309855.1 Bacteroidales bacterium UBA1195 | reverse complement strand
GGCGCGCCGCGTCTCTACTGATAGCCGCCATGATATGACGGCTGTACAAATCCATTCCGTTCCTGCGGAAGGATTTGCAAAAATAATCAAAATCCCAATACGGAATGCCGCCCGTGGCAGAAAAAATCCCACACCCTATATTATTCCATGGATAGAAACGTTATAAAAAAAAGCCTTGAGGCGACTGCCTCAAGGCTTTTTTCAGATATGCCGGGAAGACTATTCCGGTTGGATAGCCTCCTGCGGGCAGACGCTGGCGCAGGAACCGCAGTCCACGCATTCGTCAGCGTTGATGGTGTAGACATCGCCTTCGGAGATGGCGCCCACTGGGCATTCACCGATGCAGGTACCGCAACCGACACATTTTTCAGGATCAATTTTATGAGCCATAACAAGTAGTTTTTTTTGGTTAATAATTAAATGCAAAAATAATCTGTTTCTGAATATCCAAAGCGGATAAAATGAAATTTAAAATCATTTTAAATTATTGGTTAATTTTTCTGACAAATAGGGGGCTGTAAAAGAGGTCTCACAATGGCACAGCTCTTCCGGTGTGCCGGTGAAAATCACTTGTCCGCCTTTATCGCCACCTTCCGGCCCCATTTCGATAACCCAGTCGGCACATTTTATGATGTCAAGATGGTGCTCGATGACCAGGATACTGTGCCCTTGCTGCAGCAGCGCCTCAAAGGTTTTGTACAGGTTCTGCACATCGTGGAAGTGCAGTCCTGTGGTGGGTTCGTCAAAAATGAGCAGTGTCTTCTCCTGGGAACGCCCTTTGCCCAAAAAGTAGGCCAATTTGATGCGTTGCGCCTCACCTCCAGACAGGGTGGAGGAGGATTGCGCCATCTGCAGATAGCCCAGCCCTACATCCAGCAGGGGCTGCAGGCTGTTGCAGATGTTTTGGGCTGTCTTGTCCTCCTTCATCTCTCCAAAGAAGGCTGCCGCCTCGCTGATTGTCATCTGCAGGATGTCGGCAATGCTTTTCCCGTTGACCTTCACCTCCAGAGCCTCATCCTTGTAGCATTTTCCCTTGCATTCCTCGCATGGGATCTCAATGTCGGACATGAACTGCATCTTGATTTTCAGGTGGCCTTCACCCTGGCAGTTTTCGCACCTGCCACCCTCCACATTGAAGGAGAAAAAGCCCGGTTTGTAGCCTCTCGCCTTTGACAGCGGCTGTTCTGCGAACAGCTGGCGGATATGGTCGAAGGCTCCGATGTAGGTGGCCGGATTGGAGCGGGATGAGCGGCCGATGGGGTTCTGGTCCACAAAGGATACCGCCCCGATTGCCGAAAGATCACCCTTCAGATGGATGTCATCGAAGCGGTTGCCAGACAGTTTCCTCTGGTTCATCATCCGTTGGAGTGCCGGAAAGAGCAGATCCCTCACCAATGTGGATTTTCCGCTGCCGGAGACACCGCTGACCACCGTCAGCACCTCAAGGGGAATCTCCACGGAAAGGTTATGGATGTTGTGCAGGCTCACGTTCTCCAGCCGCAGGAATTTGTGTGCGGGACGCCGGTAGTCCGGTACCGGAATCTGCCGTTCGCCGCGCAAAAAGGCTGCGGTAATGCTCTCCTTCGATTCCAGCAGCTCCGGCACGCTTCCTTGGAAGACAATGTTTCCTCCCTGGCTGCCGGAATAGGGTCCGGTGTCAATCACCTGGTCGGCGGAACGGATTATCTCCTCGTCATGCTCCACCACCACCACCGTGTTGCCGATGTCCCGCAGCCGTTTCAGCACTTGGATCAGGCGGTTGCTGTCGCGGCTGTGCAGTCCTATGCTGGGTTCGTCAAGTATGTAGAGTGAGCCGACAAGGCTGCTGCCCAAGGAGGCGGCCAAGTGCACCCGCTGGGATTCACCTCCGGAAAGTGTTCCTGAAGGACGGTTTAGTGTCAGATAGCTTAATCCGAGGTCACAGAGGCATTCCAGACGTGTGCGGATCTCTTTCAGCAGCCCCTCCGCGATTTGCTCTTCCTGAGGGGTGTCAAAGTGCAGATTATTGAAAAAGTCAAGACATTTGTCAATCGGCATTCCAATAATCTCCTGGATGTTCTTTCCTCCCACACGGACATATTCCGTCTCCTTGTTGAGCCGGCTTCCGTGGCATACGGGGCAGGTTGTCTTCCCCTTGTAGCGGGAGAGCAGGATGCGGTATTGGATTTTGTAGCTGTTCTCCTCCAGCCATTGGAAGAAATAGTCCAATCCGTGGAAATACTGGTTGCCGCTCCATAGCAGACCGTACTCCTTTTCGCTCAGCTTTTCGATGGGCCGGTGGATGGGGAATCCGGATGCGGCGGCGGAGCTGATGAGTTCGTCGCGGTAGGCGGACATCTTCTCCGTGCGCCAGCAGGCGATGGCATCCTCATAGACGGAGAGGCTTTTGTCCGGAATCACCAGGTCGGGGTCGATGCCGATGGTGTTTCCGAATCCTCCGCAATGGGGACATGCCCCGTATGGCGTGTTGAAGGAAAACATGTTGGTGCTGGGTTTCTTGAAAAGAATCCCGTCCTTTTCGAAAAGGTTGGAAAATGAGATATGACGTTTTGATTCGGAAGGGTCGTCGCTTTCAAGCGAGCACTGTCCGTTCCCTTCAAAAAAGGCTGTCTCCACCGATTCGGCCACACGTGCGCGGTTCTCATCGTCCTGCGAGGCGGTGAAGCGGTCAATCAGCAGCCTGACGGATGCGGTGTCCGGCAGAGGGTGTTCGAGCAGCTCCTCAATCGGAACAATCCCCTCAAGGGTGCTCACACGTGTATAACCCTGTTGCAGCAGCAGCCTGAGATGCTCCTCCGGAGTGCGTCCGGCAGCCGGCCTGAAAGGGGCGTAAAGTGTGAACCGCCTCTCTTCCGGAAAGGAGAAAATATAGTTGCACACATCCTTCACGCTGTCCCGACTGACCAGTTCGCCGGAAATGGGGGAGTAGGTCTTCCCCAGACGTGCGAACAGCAGTTTGACATATTCGTAGATTTCCGTGGTGGTGCCCAATGTGGAGCGCGGGTTACGGATATTCACCTTCTGCTCGATGGCAATTGCCGGCGGAATGCCGGCAATCAGGTCTGCATCAGGTTTTTTAATTTTACCCATGAACTGCCTTGCATAGGCGCTCAGAGATTCAATGTATCGTTGCTGCCCTTCGGCATACAGGGAGTCGAAAGCGAGTGAGGATTTGCCTGATCCGGAAAGACCGGTTATCACAATCAGTTTGTTGTGAGGAATATCCAGGCTGATATTTTGCAGGTTGTTGACCCGTAGCCCCTGTATGCGGATGAAGGTGTCCTTTCCCATTGGAAACCTATTTCTCAATCAGCATGTCGTCCATTGCAATGTCCTTGAAATGGTCGTAGTTGAACAGGTTGCTGATGGAGCTGTTGTTCACCACTCCCTCAATGACTGCGGCAAACAGCTTGCCGGTAGAAAGCACCGTAATCCTGTCGGAGGGTTTTTTAAGCGGAATGGTGTCGGTTACTATCAGCTCTTCCAGTACGGAATTCGCAAGGTTGTCATAGGCGTTTCCTGAAAGCACTGCGTGGACGCACATGGCGCGGACGCTTTTTGCACCCGCCTCCTTTATTGCCTTGGCCGCTTTGCAGAGCGTGCCGGCGGTGTCGACCATGTCATCCACAATCACCACGTTCTTGTCTTTCACATCACCGATAATCTGCAGGTTGGCGATTTCATTGGGGCGCGGACGCTGCTTGTAGCCTATGGCCAGGTCGGCATCAAGGTATTTGGCGTAGGAGGCGGCCCTGCGGGTGCCTCCGGTGTCGGGCGAGGCGATGCAGAGGTTTTCAAAGTTCCTTTTTTTCAGGTAGGGCAGGAAAATGCGCGAGGCGTAGATGTTGTCCACAGGAATGTCGAAAAAGCCTTGGATCTGGTCCGCATGCAGGTCCATGGTGATAATACGGTCCACACCTGCTGCGGTCAGCAGGTTGGCAACCAGTTTGGCACCTATGGGGATGCGGGGCTTGTCCTTACGGTCCTGCCGCGCCATGCCGAAATAGGGGATGACGGCAATGATCTTGTGTGCGGATGCCCTGCGTGCGCCGTCAATCATGTATAGCAGCTCCATCAGGTTGTCCGCCGGCGGGATGGTGGACTGGACAAGAAAAACATCGCATCCTCTCAGGTTTTCGCAGAATGCAGGCTGGAATTCCCCGTCACTGTAGACGCAGACTTCGGTTTGTACCAGCTCCTGATGATAGGATTCGGCAATCAGTTCGGCGAGTTTGCGGCTCGCTCTTCCACAGGCTATTTTAATAGTTGGTTCCATGGTGTGTATATGAAGATTGGTTTTGGTTTATTCGAAGTTATAGCTGTTTTTTGGTGTGTTCTGCTCCTCGTAACTGCTACAGTCGAAATTGAGGTTGGCATCCGGATTGTCCGGTTTGGCGAAATCGGTTTTTTCCAGTTTCAGTGTAGGGTCCGCATAGCATTTTTTCATGAACAGGGCCCATACCGGCAGTGCGGTGTTGGCGCCTTGTCCGAGATTTGTGGAGCGGAAATGAGCCGCACGGTCCTCGCAGCCGACCCATACGCCGGCAGTCAGCATTGGGGTGTAGCCCATGAACCAGCCGTCGGAGTTGTTGTCGGTTGTGCCGGTCTTTCCGGCCATCGGCATGTCCAGTTTGTAGCGGTAGTGCAGGCGCACGCCGGTGCCGTATTCCACAACGCCCTTCATCAGCTGTACGGTCTTGTAGGCGGAGACCTCATCCATCGCCTCGTTCTGCTCCATGTTGAAGGTGGCTATGACATTACCCTTATTGTTACATATTTTGGTGATGAAGATGGGTTTCACATAAACTCCCTTGTTGTTGAAGGTATTGACGGCGCCAACCATTTCATACAGGCTCAATTCGCAGGTGCCCAGACAGATGGACGGAACTGCCGGAATATCGCTTGTGATGCCCATCTTGCGCACCAGGGCGATGATGGCGTTGGGGCCGAAGCGCTTCATAAGATAGGCGGAGACATAGTTCAACGAATTGGCGAGGGCATCCTTCAGTGTGATCATCTGCCCCGCCTTATAGTCATTGGAGTTGCGCGGTGTCCACGGCTCTCCGGTTTCTGTCTCGATTGTGACAGGGAGGTTGGGCACTTTGGTGCAGGGTTCGAACTCCTTCTGCTGCATGGCGAAGGTGTAGACAAAAGGTTTGAATGTGGAACCCACCTGCCGCCGTGCCTGGGTCACATGGTCGTATTGGAAATGATAGTAGTCGGTTCCCCCAACATAGGCCCTGACGTATCCGGTGGAAGGTTCCATGGCCATCAGGCCGCAGGAGAGGAACGATTTCATGTAGCGGATGGAGTCCATCGGGGACATCACGGTGTCCTTTTCCCCATTGCATGTGTATATCCACATGCGGACCGGTTGGTTGAACACTTTCCGTATCTCCTCGTCGCTCTTCCCCTCCTTTTTGAGGGTGCGGTACCGGTCGGAACCTTTCATGGCGCTGGTCAGGATGCGTTCGGTCTGCTCCTCGTTGATGCGGTAGAATGGGGCGTTCTTATACCCTTTCCAGTGTGCGAAGAACTGGGGCTGGAGTGTCTTTACAATCCATTCGTCAACAGCCTCTTCCGCATATTTCTGCATCCTGTAGTTGATGGTGGTGTAGATTTTCAGCCCGTCCTTGTAGATGTCCCACGAACTGCCGTCCGGCTTGCGGTTTTTCTTGTCTTTTGCCCATTGGTTTATGGTCTGCCGGATATATTCCCTGAAATAGGTGGCGATGCCGCTCCGGTGATCCTGAAGTTTGAAGTGCGAGAGGTCGATGGGCTTGGCCTGGCTCTCCGCGCATGTCTCCTTGTCAATGAATTTGTACTTGCGCATCTGCGACAGCACCACGTTGCGGCGGTTGAGGGCGTTTTCGGGATTGCGCCGTGGGCTGTAGTAGGTGGGTGCCTTAAGCATGCCGACCAGCAGGGCGGATTCCTCAAGGTTCAGTTCGCTTGGGGTCTTGTCAAAGTAGGTTTTGGCGGCCGATTTGATGCCTTGCGACATGTTTCCGAAATCCACCGTGTTGAGATACATGGAGATGATTTCGTTTTTGGAATAGTTCCGTTCCAGTTTGACCGCAACCACCCATTCCTTGAACTTGGTGAAGACCAGCTGGAAAATATTTGGGTTGGGGTTGCGTGGGAAAAGGTTTTTGGCCAGCTGCTGTGTTATGGTGCTTCCGCCGCCCTTCCGCCGTCCTGTCACCACGCCCACGGCGACACGGGCAAGTGCCTTCATGTCGATGCCGGAATGGCGGTAAAAACGGCTGTCTTCGGTGGCAATCAATGCATTGACCAAATTTTCAGGGAGTTGGTTATAGGAAATGTTGGAGCGGTTTTCAATATAGAATTTTCCCAACACATAGCCGTCTTCGGAAATAACTTCGGTGGCCAGGTTGGTCTTGGGGTTTTCCAAATCTTCAAAGGAGGGCATGAATCCCAACCATCCTAAGGAGATTAGCAGGAACATCAGGAAGATGCAGCCCCATCCGCCGATGACAATGCGCCACCACCACAGATGGAATTTGCTGTTTTTTGTCTTGTGTTTTGCAGTTTTACCTGTTTTTCTTTTGGTCATGACGATATGCTATTGGGTTACAGATTCTGTTTTCTTGAGGGAGATGCCGATGGAGGCGATTCCCCGGATTTTTTCCGCCCGCATCCCTTGGGTGAAGCGGAGGGAATAATGGCCGGGCATGGGGAACCGGAGCAGGCTGTAGCCGATTTCCAGCTCTTTTACGCGATGCCCCTTTCCCAAAGGTTTTCCGTCCGGCCCGAATAGGAAGCAGTGCAGCGTGTCCTGCGAAAGACGGCCGTCGGGCAGGGTGGTCTGCATGAAAAGGAACAGATCCTGCCAGGGGAAGGTGTCGGTGTAGCGAAAATGCATTCCGAATTGGTACAGGGCGGAGGTGTCCGCTATATCAAATGCGAAGGTGATGGGGTCATGCATGCTCCAGTTTTCGTTTTCCAGCATGTGATGTTCCTCAAAATCATTCGGATCCGTGCATGAATAAAACAGGCAGCAAAGGCAGGCCCCAAGGACGGCAATTGTCAGGTGACGGAAGTTCATGGTCAGTCGTTGATTTTTTTGAAGTCATCCATGTTGAAGTCAACCTCCTCCTCCTTATTCTGGTTCACCTCGGCGTAATCCTCAAGGGCGGAGATTTTTTCCCCTTTCTTGTTCAGCGCGATGATTTCCTTTACCTTTTCGGTCGGTAACGCATAAAGCACATGCGACTGGTCATTTTTGTATGAATACCACATCAGCCGTTTGAAAATGTCAATCTTATGGCAGGATGCATCCCCTTTGCGGGTGTTCAGCGGGATGTGGGTGTTGGGGAAGTTTTTCAGCTCCTCCACATAGGCTTCGTATTCATAGTTAAGGCAGCATTTGAGTTTGCCGCACTGGCCGGCCAGCTTCTGCAGGTTCAGGGTCATCTGCTGCGTTTTTGCAGTGTTGGTGGTGACGGAACGGAAGTTGTTCAGCCATGAGGAGCAGCAGAGTTCCCGTCCGCAGCTGCCGATGCCGCCAAGGCGGGCCGCCTCCTGCCGCACACCGATCTGCCGCATCTCGATGCGGATTTTGAATTTGTCGGCCAAAATCTTTATCAGTTCACGGAAATCGATGCGCTCATCTGCCGAATAGTAGAAAATGGCCTTGGAGCCGTCACCCTGGTATTCCACATTGTTCACCTTCATGTTAAGCTTCAGATCCCAGGCGGCGTAGCGCGAGCGCATCATTGTCTCCTCCTCCTTCTTCACCACGGTGATCCATTTCTCAATGTCGGTGGCACGCGCCCTGCGGTACAGTTTTTTTGTGACACTGTGCACATTCTTGTTCTGCAGCTGCAGCTTCACCTGTTCGCCCATCATGGAGATTATGCCGACATCGCTGCCCGTGTTGGCTTCCACCACCACAATGTCACCGGTTTCGAACATCTCTTTGGAGGTGGGCAGGGCAAAGAAATCCTTATGGCCGTTCTTGAAACGGACCTCCACAAAAGGGAATCTGTCAGGCAGCCGCTCCTTTGTGTCCCCGCACCAGTCGTATGTCGCCAGTTTGCAGCAGCGGTGCTGGTACAGCGGACGGTTGTTGCCGTTCGGATTTGGAATGTCGCACAGCCCCCGTGTCAGAAAAGGGTTGGCCGCGATTTTGTCCGCCTCATAGCTATGGTCACTGGCAATGTGTATATCTTCTTCAATCTCTTGATTGTCGTTAATAAAATTGGTATTTTCCATGTCGTTTGTGCTCTATCCGTTGAAAGTTACAAAAGTAGTCATTTTCCCAAGATAAAACGCATTTTTGTCCGAAAAAAAAAGTTTCCGCCTTTCAGTGGGAGGAGGCGGTGGAGCAGACGTACCTTTTGGCTTCACAGATGCGTGTTTCCGTTTTTTCCGTTCCGTGCAACACACGGTGCAGGTCGCCGGCAATGCCGGTTCCGCGAAGTTTGAGCACAGCCTCCTTCCGGGTCCAGAATGTGGCGAACATCTGTTCCGGGCAGGCCGCCTCACGGATGATGCCGGCTTCCTCCGGATTCATGCAGCGTTCCAGCAGCGCCTCGCTGAAGGTACGGAACGA
Organism: Bacteroidales bacterium UBA1195; assembly: GCA_002309855.1. Lineage (GTDB taxonomy): Bacteria > Bacteroidota > Bacteroidia > Bacteroidales > WCHB1-69 > UBA1195. The sequence continues at coordinate 5,043 of DBYD01000049.1, read as the reverse complement.
CTCTATGTCAATGCCGACCGGCTGTTTGTCCACCGCAACCGCCAGGCCGTTTTTGCAGTGGCTTATGCTGAAATGGAGGTCGGGATAATCCTGCAGCAGCGGCTTGCCTTTTCCGGTATAGCTGAAGACAAGATCCCTTTTCCCGACAAGTTCGCATAGCATCAGGTAGGTTTTCAGGCAGGCGAAGCGTCCGAAGGTGTGGCTGTAGCTCAGGGCCTGTACGCGCCGTTGTTCCGAAACGAGGGGCAGCAGGCGTGCGACCTCTTCGTCCGTGCATTGTTCCATGTTGTCGAATAGGCTGACAAGCATCCCTGTGTGTCAGATTTTTTTCAGTTGGCTGAAACGCTTTCTCCCGAACAGGAAGTAGTCGAGGACGATGCTTCCAGGGTAGAGGGCGGATAACGGATTGTCGTGCCGGGTCCCTTTCCGTTTTTTCCGGCTTTCGGGCAGCATCCGGAAGAAGGCCCTGTGCGCCTTGTAGACCGCATGGAAATCGCCCCAGCCGGTGCTGAGCAGGAAGCGGAACGATGCGGCCGCATCTCCAAGCCAGCGGATTGCGAAGACCGGGAACAGCCTGCGTTTGGGGAGGTTCTTGTAAAGCATCAGCCAGTTGTTGCGGAAGTTGAGATATGTTTTCCGGGAAGATGACTTTGGCAGCGTGGCCCCTCCGAGGTGGTAGGCTATGGATTCCGGACAGCAGGCCACCTTGTAGCCTGCGTTGCGGACACGCCAGCAGAAATCAATCTCCTCCATGTGGGCGAAGAAGTCGGCGTCCAGTCCGCCCAACCTGTGGTACACATCGGCACGGACAAACATGCAGGCGCCTGTGGCCCAGAAAATGTCGCAGGTCCGGTCATATTGCCCTTCGTCCTTCTCCAGTGTGGAGAAGATTCTTCCGCGGCAGAAAGGGTACCCGAAGCGGTCAAGAAAGCCTCCGGCCGCCCCAGCATACTCAAAACGGTCCTTTTCCAGTTGGGAGAGCAGTTTCGGCTGGCAGACCGCCGTGTCCGGATGTGTGTCGAGATAGGCGGTAACCGGTTCGGTCCAATTTGGGGTCACCTCCACATCGGAGTTCAGCAGGCAGTAGTATTCCGCGTCGATTTGTGCGAGGGCGCGGTTGTATCCTTCGGCGAAGCCGTAGTTCTTGTCCAGAAGAATCAGCCGCACATCGGGATAGTTGTTCCGGACATAATCCACCGACTGGTCGGTGGAGGCATTGTCCGCCACATAGATGGCGGTGTCCCCGCCGGTGTGTGCCGTCACGGAAGGAAGGAATGATTCCAGCAGATTTCTGCCGTTCCAGTTCAAAATTACCACTGCAGTTTTCATGCGCTCAAAGAAAGTGCAAAAGTAAACAAAACCGCCGTTACTTTGCATAAATATCCGAAAAAATACTTCATATTTGTTTTTTTGCTACTTTTGCACGTTTTTCCAAGTGCATATTCAGCATGAGCAAAAAAGAGACAGATACCTATTTTTCAAGATATTTTGAGCAATATGACTCAATGGCGCCCGAAGATGTTCTGCCGGAAGGATGCCGCATGGCAGCCAGAGAGGCGTTCCTGAGGGAGGGTATGCCGGACCGTTCGGAGGAGGCATGGCGCCGGTTCCCGTGGGATCAGGTTGTGGGCAAGCCGTATCAGCTGCGCCTGCAGCCGGAGGAGTACCGTCCCATGGAATCCTTTTTCCAGTGTTCCACCAAGGACATCAATTCCGAGATGTTCCCTTTCCTGAACGGCTGGTACCTGCACTGCAACGCCCCGCTGACCCGTTTCCCGAACGGGCTGGTGGCCGGAAGTCTGCGCGAGGCGCTCCGCACCTGTCCTGAAATGGTAACCCCGTACCTCGACAGGCTGTCCGCAGATGCCAACGGTTGGGTCCGGTTCAACCAGGCCCTATGGCAGGACGGTTTCTTCGTTTATGTGCCGGACCATGTCAAGGTGCATCATCCCATCCAGTTGGTGAATATGGTAAATTCCGTGGAGGACATCATGGTGCAGTCGCACAACCTGATTGTGCTTGGGGAGGATGCCTCCCTGAAACTGGTACATTGTGACGAGTCATTGGAATGCAACGATTCATTCATAAACACTGTTACTGAAATCCAGGTGGGCGCCCATTCCCGTTTTGACTATTACAAATTGGAGAACAAGGACAACCGCTCCTCCATGGTGAACCATCTGTTTGTCCGTCAGGAGGAGGGTTCAACTGTAAACACCCACACAAATGTCTTCAATGGCGGGCTGGTGCATAACACCATCCGCGTCGACCTGGCCGGACCTCATGCAAGTGTGCGGAACAACGGGCTTTATCTTGCGGACGGCAGCCAGCAGGTCACCAATGTCGTGTTTGTGCGCCATCGTGCCACGGACTGCACCAGCAACCAGATGTATAAAGGTATTCTGGACGGCTCCGCCCAGGCCTCGTTCATGGGTCATGTGCTGACCGACCCGCATGCGCAACGGACCGAGGCGCATCAGATTAACCGCAACATCCTGCTGACGGGTACTGCGCGTATTTTCGCCAAGCCTTTTCTGGAGATTTATGCTGACGATGTGCAGTGCACGCATGGTGCAACAGTGGGGCAGTTGGATGAGGATGCCATCTTTTACCTGCGTTCACGCGGCATCTGCGAGCAGAACGCGCGTATCCTGCTGATGCATGCCTTCACTATGGAGGTGATCGACCAGATGGATATCCCCGCTTTGCGCGACCGGATGGAACAGTTGGTTACAAAGCGTATTTCAGGTGAAAGCATCAATTGCGGCAATTGCATGCAATGCAGCCGGAAGTTCGATTTCCAGATAGAGGCGCCTGATTTCTAAAATTCGAATGTGCGGCATCCGCCGGTGAAGGGACTCTCCGTGCTGATGCGGACGTGGACCGTTTCGTCCGGCAGCAGTTCCGCGATGTTTTCCGGCCATTCGATAAAGCAGTAGTCACCGCTGTAAAGGTATTCCTCCACGCCAATCTCTTCCGCTTCCTGCAGTGATTTAAGCCGGTAGCAGTCAAGATGGTGGATTTTCCCTCCATCGGGCAGCGCATAGTCGTTGACGATTGCGAATGTGGGGCTTCCGGCATGGTCGGGACTCTTCAGATACCGGCATACGGCATGCATGAAGGTGGTTTTTCCGGTACCCATCTCCGCATGAAGGGCGAAAACCCTCGCCTGCGGGAAGGTGGTCAGCAGGGCTTCCGCCGCGATGGAAAGGCTTTCCGGTGTGGGACATTTGATGACTGGCATGTTTCTGAATCTTTGTGGAAAAAACGGAAGTTTTGAAGAAATCGTATCCATTTTGTAAATTATATGTATATTTTTTTTACTTTTGCAAAATCCTCTTTTGTCAGTAAGGATTGATTAATATACAGAAAAACAATATAATATAAAAATTAGACAACAGAATCATGGGAAATGGTGATGTGAAGGGTGAAACAGCCGTTGCGCCCGCGGTCCGATACTCGGATGAGGAATTGCAGGAATTCAAGGAGCTGATTCTTGAAAAATTGGATAGGGCACGTAAGGATATGGAGAGTTTTCAAAGTGCCATGAACGGGTCGTCGGGTAACGACACCACCGATACTGCACCGACCTTCAAAATTTTGGAGGAGGGGCAGCAGACATTGTTCAAGGAGGAGAACGCCCAGTTGGCCGCCCGTTTGGAGAAATACATCAAGAATCTGGAGGCTGCGCTTATCCGGATTGAAAACAAGACTTACGGGATTTGCCGCAAAACCGGCCAGCTGATCCCGAAGGAGCGTCTGCGTTCGGTCCCCCACGCCACCTTGTCGGTTGAGGCGAAGCTGGAGGACAAAAAGAAAAAATAACGGAGTTGAAAAGAAAATCAGTTTTCATAGCTGTCCTCATCCTGGTGCTGCTTGCGGCGGACCAGATGTTGAAAATATGGGTCAAGACCCACATGTCACTGGGAGAGCAGATTTCCGTGCTCGGCCAGTGGTTCAGTTTGCATTACATTGAAAATGACGGTATCGCGTTTGGGATGGTTTTTTGGAGCCGTCCTATCGGGAAGGTGTTGCTAACGCTGTTCCGGCTTGTGGCTTCCGGTTTTATCCTATGGGTTATACACAGGATGATCCGGAGCAGGGAAAAGCTGCCTTTCGGCCTGCTGCTCTGTACGGCGCTTGTGTTTGCAGGGGCTGTGGGCAATGTGGTTGACTGTCTCTTTTACGGACGCATCTTCTCCCTTTCCGATTATTACGGCCCCGTTGCCGTTCTGTTCCCTGATGCTGGAGGCTATGCGCCGCTCTGTCAGGGCAGGGTGGTGGACATGCTCCAATTCGACCTTTTTGAGGTTCCTTTGGGAGGCGGAAGGTATTTCCATTTCTTCCCGGCAATTTTCAATTTGGCCGATTCCTATATCACCGTCGGTCTGCTGGCACTGCTCATTTTCCAATGGCATTCCCTTTCCCGTTTCATCGCCTCGTTCGAAAAACCGGAAAAAGCACCGGACGACAGCACAGAAAAAGGTGAAAAATGTGCCAATTGACGGATTCCTTTTTTCAGGAAATAGACCCCTTTGGCAAGGGTGGAGATGTTGAAAAAACGACAGGGCCGCGCCTGGGAGGCGTCGGGCCCTGTCGTAACATTCGTTTTTATTTCTTTTTGCCGAACAGGTAGTAAAGGGAGAATTCCAGATTGTTCAAACCCACTTCTGCCCTTAACTCATGGTTATAGCTTCCAATGAAGCCAATATGTGCCACAGCGGTGAAGCAGTCTGTCAGTTGGTAACTGATACCAGGACGCAGACCGATGTATATCACGTCAAAACCATGGTTGGCATCAAAGTTTCCGGTGGCATCCGCAAACAGTGAAAGCCGGTCCATCTGAAAGAAGTTGAAGCGCACATATGGATTCAAATACCAATAAAATACCGATTTTCTTTCTGTCTGCGATTCTGCGGTCGTGACATCCTTGCTCACGTTTATCAAACTGGTGCTAATCCCAACCGTCCAACGCGGATGGAATGAATATCCCGCTTCGGGCGAGAAATGAAGCAGACTGACCGTGTTTTCGGTTGTATAGCC
>DBYD01000039.1 GCA_002309855.1 Bacteroidales bacterium UBA1195 | reverse complement strand
ATGGCGGTGTCGTAATGCGAGGAGACCCTGAAGCAGTGCTCTGCAAACGCGCGGCGCTGCGCCTCAGTTGTCTCACCTTTTCCTTCCCGCAGCAGGGTCAGGAGCTCGCCATAATAGTCCTTGGAGGGGCAGCAGAGCACATCCCTGTAGTTTTTTGCGGAGGCCCGGATCAGCGAGATTCCTCCAATGTCGATTTTCTCGATTATTTCGGCCGTATCGTCCGTTTTGGCAAGCGTCTCCTCGAACGGATAGAGGTCCACCACCACCAGGTCTATGGCCGGAATATTGTATTTTTCAGCCTGCTGCACATCCCCGGGTTCCTCGCGGCGGTACAGGATGCCGCCCATGATTCCCGGATGCAATGTCTTGACCCGTCCGCCAAAAATGGAGGGATAGCCTGTAATATCTTCTATATCTGTTGCTTCAACGCCGTTTTCGGTCAGATAACGGAAAGTTCCTCCTGTTGAGAACAGGCGCACACCACAATCCCTCAACGCACCGGCAATCTCCAGAATCTGGCCCTTGTCATACACCGTCAGCAACGCATTCCGAATCCTTTTCATCCCCAATCTGTATGAATTAATGAATAATCAAAATAATAAAATGCACGCGTCCAAACAGATACAAACCCGCCAAACGCCAATGCACCAAAATGCAAAGATAGCAAAATTGTGATGCGTTTCCGAAGAAACAGGGATTTTTTTTCGTTGTGCCGCAGGGAGGCCATTTCATGGTGTCCCTGCGTTATTTTCACCGCCGGTGCGCGAACAGCTGTTTCAGCGCAGGGATGTAGTCCTCATCGGTGAAAATGCGGACATGGTCGGTGGATGATTTGCGGAAAATCTCCTGCTGCGCGGCAAACATCCTGTCCCACCATTGGAAATAGGCCGACTGGAAACCGGAGGCGGAGGTGTCCACCAGGGAAATCCTCCCCGTCTCCGCATCGCGGATGTGAAGAAGCCCCATGTCCGGAACGAGGCACTCCCCACGGTCGGCAATCTGGATGGCGGCCACATCATGCTTGTTGCGTGCCACACGGAGAGCATCCTCGAAGCCTGTATCCATGAAATCGGAAAGGACAAATGCGGTGCACCGTTTCTTGAGGGCGTTGGTCAGGTAGCGGAGCGCCTCGGAGACATTGGTGGTGCACTCTTCCGGCTGTTGGGCGACCAGCTCCCTAATGATACGCAGGATGTGCGACGTCCCCTTTTTTGGCGGTATGAATTTCTCAATACGGTCGCTGAAGAAGATAACCCCCACCTTGTCGTTGTTGGAGATTGCGGAAAAGGCCAGCACGGCGGCAATCTCTGCAACCAAATCCTTCTTATAGGCCTTTCGCGTTCCGAACAGATTGGAGGCGCTCACATCGACCAGCAGCATCACCGTCATCTCACGCTCCTCCTCGAACACCTTGATGTAGGGATGGTTGAAGCGTGCGGTCACATTCCAGTCGATGGAGCGGACATCGTCCCCATACTGNNTACTCGCGCACCTCGCTGAAGGCCATGCCGCGCCCCTTGAAGGCGGAATGGTACTGCCCCGAAAAGATCTGCCGCGTCAGCTCCTTGGTGCGGATTTCGATCTTACGGACCTTTTTTATAAGTTCTGTCGAATCCATGACTTCGGATTAAGGCACTTCAACCGTATTGACAATCTCGTTGACAATGTCATCGGCCGACACATTCTCCGCCTCAGCCTCGTAAGTCAGGCCGATGCGGTGGCGCATCACCGGCAGGCATACCGCACGGATATCCTCCGGAATCACATAGCCGCGCCGTTTCAGGAAGGCGTATGCCTTTGCGGCCAGCGCCATATTGATTGAGGCACGGGGCGACCCGCCATATTGTATCATGTTCTCCAGCTTCTGCAGGCCGAACTGTCCCGGATAACGCGAGGCGAACACGATATCGGTGATGTAGTTTTCAATTTTCTCGTCCACATAAACTTCACGGACCACTTCGCGGGCATGGATTATGTCTTCCGCCTTGAGGCAGGCGTTGACCGTGGCATAGGTCGAGGTGATGTTCTGCCGCAGGATGGACTTCTCCTCCTCCTTTGAGGGATAGCCTATGACCACCTTCAGCATGAAACGGTCCAGCTGGGCTTCCGGNNGTGCCCTCCTGCTCGATCGGGTTCTGGGTGGCCATGACCAAGAAGGGCTCAGGCAGCGGATAGGTCTGCTCTCCGATGGTCACCTGACGCTCCTGCATCGCCTCCAGCAGCGCGCTCTGAACCTTCGCCGGAGCGCGGTTGATCTCATCTGCCAGGATAAAATTGGCGAACACCGGCCCCTTCTTCACCTGAAACTCCTCCAGCTTCTGGCTATATATGAGCGTTCCGACCAAATCCGCCGGAAGCAGGTCGGGTGTAAACTGTATCCGGCTGAATTTTGCCTGGATAACACTCGCCAACGATTTGATGGCAAGCGTTTTGGCAAGACCGGGGACACCTTCCAGCAGAATGTGTCCGTTGGAAAGCAGCCCAACCAGCATCTGCTCCACCATGCCTTTTTGTCCGACAATCACCTTGCCCATCTCCATCTGGATGATGTCGACAAAGGCGCTCTCCCGCTGTATGCGGTCATTCAATTCTTTAATATCAACTGTTTCTGCCATAATCGCTATATTTCAGTTCTTGGTTTCCGATAATGATGACATGAATAACGGAACCGCTTGCCGTATATTATGGTTCCGACAAAAAAAACATGCAAAAAAAAAAAAACTAAAAGGAGTATTGGAGGCCGAAAGCGAGCAGACGGCGGTAGTTGCGGGTGTTCTCGGTACGCCAGTAGTCGAAATTTTCGGAGAAGGTGGTGCGCTGTATGGTCTTGTCGAACACCTCACGGATTTCCACATAGCAGTTCCAGGAACGGGACTGGCGGCTCAGCCGGAGCGTGCCGCTAAGGTATGCACTTGTATGGGAATAGACCTCCTTGCGGCGGCTGTCATAACTGTTGCGCAGGCTCAGCTGCCAGACCTTGGCGAACCAATAGAAGGCCGAACAGCCCAATGTATAATGGAAATCGTCGGACGAGGAGCCGGAGGTGCCGTACCTGCTCACATCATAGTTGAGCACGCTCCATGCCTCCGCCCCGAAACCGCCATAGCCCCATTTGGCCCGCAGAGTCATGTGGAAGTTGTTTTTCGAGACAGTGTTCAGCCAGCTGTACACAACAGCATTCTTCAAGGAATCGCGCAGGGTCGCCGGCAGCTGCCCCTCACCTGTGTAAAGCACCTGCTCCGCAGCATTGCGCATACGGCTGACACCGCCCTGCAAAACATATTCCCACGCACCGATTCGGAAATTGTAGGTCAGATCCGTCCGGAGGGTTTTGGTGGGCTTCAGGTCAGCATTCCCCAGATAATAGACCCCCTCGCTGTTGCCGAAGCGCAGCAGGCCTGAAAGCTGCAGATAGTCCGGACGCGCGATGTTCCGGGAAAATTCCAGCTTAAGCAGATGCTTTGCAGCGGGCCTCCATTGCACCTCCGCCCGTGAAATGAGCGACAGGTCGCTCCTGCTCCAATCCCAGCCGTTGAGGTTGCTCCACAGCTGATGGTGGTAGAACTGAAGCCGCTCCTCCCCGGCAAAGGCAAGGCTGCGCCATTTGTATGAGGCCTTGGCATACGGCTCCGCCAGCGCGGAACGGTAGAGATACTGCTGTTTCAGCAGCAGGCTGTCGCGCCACTGGGCATCCACAAGCGTCGCGCCGCCGTAACGGTCGCTGTTCATGCCCCATGAGAAATCAGTCCCGGCCGTGAAGTCAAGTTCCGGCACATCCAGAAAACGGATATCACGGTAAAGTATGCGGAAATCCGATACGCGACGCTCATAATCGGGGGTGATGCGGTATGTCTTGGGCGTATAGAGGCTCCCCTCAAGCATACGGACGGTGGTGTGTTGGTTAAAATCCCGCTGGAAACAGAAATCGGCACGAAGGCTCTGGTTCATGTTGAAGGCGTGCGTGTATCGTGCCTCGCACCGGTACTGCCGCTGCTCGCGCTCCGCCTTTTCACGGTTGTATCCCTCGCCAATCACCACCGCCTCGCCCGACTGCGCTCCGATCTTCTGCGCGAAGGTGGAATCCTGCCGCTCCGTCCCTGTGTAGGACTGCCTCAGCTTGATGAAGAAAACATCCTGAGGGCGCGGAATGTAGTAAAACGACACATCCGCCTGTTCGCCGAAGCCGCGGCTTTCGCTCAGTGCGGATTCCTTGTGTCCGTATTTCATCTTTCCGGAGGAATAGCTCACCTCACGCCGCACCATACGTTGTGTCCGGCTGCCGGAAAGTCCCGCGGAAAGGGACCACTTCGGGCTTTCGCAATTCAGACGGACCGCCAGCGAGGCGTCGCCGGCCCTGCCGAAATTGGTGGAGCCGTCCGCCTTCACGCTGCCGCCCCATCGCAGTGAATCAAGCCGCTGCGCCACGGAGCCTGCCACAAAAGTCATAATAAAAACAGCTGTCAGACAATATTTTAACATCAATATACGTGTTCCATAGGACAATTTGCAAAAATAGCACATTTTTTGACTGCCGATGCGGAACGGATGTCTGATTTTATTATACTTTTGCGCTTCCTCCAACCTATGGTGCAAACATCGGTGAAAGGATTTTACAAAAAATTAAAAACGAATTTTTTAGATTGATGGATTTAACGGATATTCTTATCATCATCATCAACTTTGCAGGCTCCATCGGCGTTTTCCTGTTCGGAATGAAGCTTATGAGCGAGGGCCTGCAGAAATTCGCAGGCCGCGGAATGCGGCACATCATGGGGAAGATCACCGGCAACCCGTTAAGCGGCATCCTTGTCGGCACGCTGCTTACTGTCATGGTGCAGTCCTCATCCGCCTCCACAGTGATGGTTGTCAGCTTTGTCAATGCGGGAATGATGTCCCTTGCAGGCGCCATCTCCGTCATCATGGGAGCAAACATCGGCAGCACGCTGATTACCTGGATACTTAAAATTTTCGCCCTCGGGGAATCCGGCGGAAACTTCAGCCTTCCGCTTTTCCTGCTGGCGATAGCGATCTTCTTCATGTTTGCCAAGAGGGAGAGGCTGAAATATATAGGTGAGTTCACCATCGGCTTCGCGCTGTTGCTGCTCGGCATGCAATATCTGCAGTCATCCGTGCCGAACCTTGAGGAGTACCCGAACTTTCTGGCCGCATTGGGGAGCATTTCGGACCATGGCTTCATATCAGTGCTGCTTTTCACATTAATAGGCATCGTGCTCACCTGCATAGTGCAGGCCTCCGCCGCAATGATGGCCATCGCACTGGCCATGTGCTACAAGGGATGGATAGGATTTGAGGTGGCAATGGCGCTTGTCATGGGCCTTAACATCGGTACGACAATCACCGCCAACATCGCCGCAATGGTCGCCAATAATGTCGGTAAGAAGTCGGCGCGCGCCCACCTGGTGTTCAACGTGATCGGCACCATACTCACACTGATAGCGTTCCGCCCGGTAATGATACTGGTCGATTCCGTAACCACCGCCGCCACGGGCGTAAGCCCATACACCGAACCCGGCTCGCCGATGTACGACCCCCAGACCCTTCCATGGGCGCTCTGCTTCTTCCACACCTTCTTCAATGTGGTGAACACACTGATTTTGGTATGGTTCATCCCGCAGATAATCCGCATCGTGGACTGGATGGTGAAACCTGCGGAGGAGGATGCCGAGGACGAGTTCAGGCTCACCTACATCGGCGGCACCTTCATGAACACCGCCGAGCTGAACATCCAGTCGGCAAAGCAGGAGATCGAGAATTTCTCCCACCGCGTACTGCGGATGTACGGGTTCCTGCCCGCACTGCGCACAGCCCAGAACAGGGAGGAGTTTGAAAAGGTCTTCGAGCGCATCCGCAAGTACGAGGGCATCACCGACCGCATGGAGATGGAGATAGCCAAGTTCCTGACAAAAATCTCCGAAGGGGACCTGTCAGAGCAGGGTTCGCAGCGCATCAGCTCCATGCTGCGCATCATCGACAATCTGGAGAGCATCGGCGACGCCATCTACCAGGTGGCCGCACTGCGCAAGGACAAGTTGGAGTCGGCAGTGCATTTCGACACGCAGCAGAACGAGAATCTCGACCACATGACCAAGCTGGTGCAGAACGCGCTGGAGGTGATGGACGCCAACCTGCGGCGCAGCTACAGCGACATCGACCTAAAGGCCGCCTACGACGCGGAGGATGCCATCAACAAATACCGCGACCAGCTGCGCACCGCCCATCTTGATGCAATCAAGAGCGGCAAATACGACTACAGCATCGGCACCGCCTACAGCGGGCTATACGCACTTTACGAAAAACTGGGCGACTACGTCATCAACGTGTCCGAAGCCATTGATGTGGACAATAGCAAAAAGGTGATTGAAAACCAGTAAGATGGACAGCATAAAGAAAATCTACACCATCGGGTACGGCCCTTCAAGCAGCCATACCATGGGGCCGCGCAAGGCGGCGGAGCAATACAAGGCAAGGCATCCGGAGGCGGCAGGCTTCCGCGTGACACTGTACGGCAGTTTGGCGGCAACCGGCAAGGGACACTTTACCGACAAGGCCATACTATCAGTACTGGAGCCCGTTCCGACGGAAATCCTGTGGAAACCGGAGACGGTGCTACCCTTCCACACCAACGGGATGCTGTATGAGGCGCTGGACAAGGATGGCAACAGCATCGACCCTTGGACCGTCTACAGCATCGGCGGCGGTGCGCTCTCGGACGGGAAGAGCCGTGAGGACGAGCGGGAGGTATACCGCCGCACCACCCTAACAAGCATTCTCGAACACATCGAAAAACAGGGGGAGACCTATTGGGAATATGTGCAGCAGCACGAGGAGGCGGACCTTTGGGACTATCTGGAGACTGTATGGAAGCAGATGCAGGCCACAATCGAGACCGGACTGCACACCGACGGTGTGATTCCCGGCGGACTGCACCTGCGCGGCAAGGCACGGCAGTATTTTGTGCGTGCCTCCAGTTACAAGCCCTCGCTGCAGAGCCGCTGTCTGGTCATCTCCTACGCCCTTGCTACCGCCGAGCAGAACGCATCAGGCGGCAAAGTGGTCACCGCCCCAACATGCGGTTCGGCAGGAGTGCTGCCGGCAGTCCTGTACCATCTGCAGAAAAACCACGGATTTAGCGACAAGTCCATATTGAAGGCTTTGGCCACAGCCGGACTTTTCGCCAACATAATCAAATATAACGCCTCCATCTCCGGTGCGGAGGTAGGCTGTCAGGGCGAGGTGGGCAGCGCGTGCGTCATGGCCGCCGTGGCAGCCTCACAACTGTTCGGCGGCAGCCCGCAGCAGATAGAATATGCGGCTGAAATGGCCATGGAGCACAACCTCGGACTCACCTGCGACCCGGTGTGCGGACTTGTGCAGATACCATGCATCGAGCGGAACGCCATCGCCGCGCTCCGTGCACTGGACATCAACCTGTACACAATGATGAGCGACGGCAAGCACATCATCAGCTTCGACAAGGTGGTGGCCACCATGAAACTTACCGGAAAGGACCTGCCCTCACTATACAAGGAGACCGCAATGGGCGGCCTGGCCCTGATGGAGGAAGAGGAGACTGTCTGAAAAGCCAAGTTATCCGGAAACGCTCTCCGGTGTCATATCGGGAACCAGACGAACACCGCCACGTCCCACAGCGCGTGGGAAATGACCAACGCAGGCAGCCACGAAGGTTTGAGCCAATAAAGGAAGCCCCACACCAGTCCGGCGACAAAGGCCGCCATCACCAGCATGAAGTTCAGCGAACAGAGATGGATGAGCGCATATATCACAGCGGTCACCATAAAGGCGCGGAAGCGGTTCCCCCACAGCTCCCCGAACGAACGCTGCACAAAGCCGCGCCAGAAGAGCTCTTCGGCAGGTCCTATCAGCAGCAGCAAAAGCAGGGAAATGCCGCAGGACCCCATCCAAGGATCCTGTTTCAAGCCGTAAATGCTGTCCACCTGCGGGCGGGCAAAATCAAACATCAGCGATGAGAGCCTGTCTCCCACCCAGAAAACGGCCCAAAGCGCCGCCGCAACCAGCACTCCCAAGAGCAGCTGTTTCGCACATTCTGCCACAGCGCAATGCCGGAACCAGGCCGCCACATCGCGCCGCAGGCCCTTATGGAGAACAAATGCAAAAAAAACCAGAAGCAGCACCGAGATGGTCATCTGAACCCAAAAACCGTTTTTTTCGCTTCCCTCATTCCGCCAAGGCTGAAAAACAATCGTCCATTCCAAGGCGGCCAGAGCGACCATGAACCAAAGCCATCTGGCCGAAACAAAGCTGTTATCTGTTTTTTCCATATTAATATTTATATGACACCGGCTATGAACTGCATACAATCATCGAAAAGCATACCGCTTCAAAGCTGCTGCAAAAGTACAAAAAGTTCGGTTAGAAATCAGTTGTTATTGGATATTTTTCGATTATTATTTGCAGCCGTGCCAAAAAAAATGCCATTTTCCGATGACAGGAAAACCTGTGGGACGGAAAAAACAGGGATGACGCGTATGACGATGCAGAGACGTAGCGCGCTACGTCTCTGCATCTGGATGCCCTGCGGCGGCGGTGATAAGAAAATGATGCGGCGGCCTGCGGCCGTCACGTTTGGGTAAAAAAAAACAGGCGGTTGAGCTTGTCGAAACCGCCTGCTGGTCGTTCATGGTTCAGGGAAGGGTTATTGGCCCTTTTTGCCGAACAGATAATAAAGGGAGAATTCCAAGTTGTCCAAACCCGCTTCCGCCTTGAAGTTTTGGTTCTCGCTGCCGATAAAGCCAAGATGCGCCACAGCGGTGAAATGGTCCGTCAGCTGGTAGCTCATGCCGGGACGGAGACCAAGGTAATTCACATGGAAGTCATGATTAGCGTCAAAACTGGCGGCGGCATCCGCAAACAATGACAACCGGTCTGTCCTGAAAAAGGTGTAACGGACATAAGGGTTCAAATTACAGCGGAATACTGATTTGTCTTCAGCAGTATAGTGATTTGCATCGTTGGGGTCAATGATTTTCACCTGATAGATCCAGTTCTCCAGACTGATGCCTAACCCCACTGTCCAATGCGGGTTAAAGGAATATCCCGCTTCCGGAGAAAAATGGAGCAGGCTTTGCGACGACTCCTCCTGATAGCCCAGGCTTCCGCCCACATACCACTGGGCAAACGTTTCTTGCTTTGTAAAACAAAAAACAATAGTGATAATCAAGTATAATGCACGCTTATTCATAATCGGATAGAGTTTATTATAGGTTTCTATGATACCTGGCAACGCCTGTATTCCAGTTGATTCCACAGAAATTTGCAAGGATTACAGTTGCCATTAATGGCAATAATATTTTCTTATTCATTTATATGTATTTTTATTTTTTTGGCATAAAAAACGAAAAGGATTCCGCCACTCCCCCTTCCGTGGAACCGGTGAACGTATAATCCGTAAAACGAAATGTGCA
>DBYD01000006.1:29034-70301 GCA_002309855.1 Bacteroidales bacterium UBA1195 | reverse complement strand
GATATGGTTATCCCTGCATTTTTTTTACGCCGTCCCGACAGGGACACCCTGTAGGGACGTCATATTATGGCGTCCCTTTTTGATGCCATATTATGACGTCTTTACAATAATATCCTAAATTGTCCGTTATATGATTATGAAAAGGATTTATTTTATTGCAGCGCTTACACTATCCCTTTGTGTATCATGTAAAAAGGAACCTGTTCCCGGAGGTGGCGGTGTGGTCCCGACGGACACGGTTTCGTTCAGTCAGATTCTGAACGGTGATTTTGAGTGTTGGGAGGGTTCGGGCAAGGAGTTGGAGCCTTGCCATTGGAACTCCTACATGTCTGCGGACGGAACAGGTCTGGCCATTATGGCGGGCAAGGCCCAGCAGGTGGATTCCTCATCTGATGTCCGCCCTGGCAGTGAAGGACGCTACAGCGTCTGTGTCTATGCCCGTTCTGTATTGGGTGTCGTGGCGAATGGTAATCTTACCACAGGCCGTGTCTTTATGGGCAGCACCTCTGTGCAGAGTAAGGACAACTATAATTTTACCGCCTGCCGTCTGCCGGATTTCAACCAGCAGCTAACCACAAAGCCTGATGCCATCCGTTTTTGGGCCAAATTTGATTGTCCGGATGCTGCACAATGTGCGCGGATGAGCGCAATCATTCATGACGATTATAATTACCGTGATCCGGAAGTTGACGAGGAGGCTTCCCATGCGGTTGGCATGGCTGTTCTGGAGTTTGCTGCCAAATCAGGTGGTTGGTACTGCTATACGGTTCCGTTCGAATACGTTAACCCAACTATCCAACCGAAATATATACTGATTTCTTTCACCACCAACAGGGAGGCCGGGAAAGGAAGCGGCAATGACCGGTTGTATCTGGATGATGTCGAATTGTTGTACGCCGTTCAGAAGCGGTAGCTTCCGCCTATATTAAGAAAGGCCGGGCCATAGCCTATTTCCACATTTCCGGCCAGTTGTTTTGTGAACCAGTAGCGGCAGCCTGCCATGAATCCGAAAAAGGGTCCGCCTATGTTTTCCAAATGCTCCCTGCTTATGCTTTTGGCTATTGCAATAGTCTCAGGGTCTCCCTCCCAGTTGTTGACGCTTCCGGCTATTCCCCATCCGAGCAGCACCGCGCCATAGGTGTCCAGGTCATCTATTGGCAGCAGTTGGTAATGTCCGGTGACTTTGAGTGCCACCAGCATTTCCGAAATGTTTGAATGTAGGACGGCGGTTCCATATACTGTGGTGGAGCGGACAGCCATGAAGCCGGCGCTTCCGCCGAAGCCGATGGTCAGTCCCTTTGCACCGAAGGCGTCGGGCATGCATTCGAGTTCATAGGATGCCATCAGCGGCGGCACCGTGGTCTGATAGTCTTTGCCGTAATGGAGGTTCCCGATGCCTATGGTCAGGGAGACCACAGATGGCATGGCGTTGTATTGCGCTTGGGAAATAAGGCCTGTTGTGGCCAGTATGCATAGCAGAAATAATCTCTTCATCCTGTTTTTTCGGCAAAATTAAATATAATCCGCGTGGAATCGGGCTGTTTGCATCTGTTTTTTTACACAGGGCAAAGTGTATAAGTTTTTTCATGGACATTGCCGCAATGGCACCCCTTTTTTTTGTATCTTTGCATTTTGTTATTTGTTCATTCGGTATTGTACAATCATGAGAACCCCTCTTTCATTGTTTTTTCTTGCATGTCTGTTTTCACTGACATGCGTCCATCCCCAATCCTCCGGAAAGCCATTAAGCACATCGGAGATATATTCTTTGTTTCAGAATCCGCCGATGTCATACCGGCCTATGGTGCGATGGTGGTGGAACGGCAACAAGGTCGAAGCCGGCGAATTGGTCAGGGAGCTGCATGTGCTGAAGGCGGCTGGTATCGGAGGGGTGGAAATCAATCCGATTGAATTTCCGACCCATGGGGATCAGGATATGGGCATACCTTCGGTGAAATGGCTCTCGGACGAGTGGATCGACCTGCTGAAAACCGTGCTGGATTCCGCCAAGGTGCTCGGTATGACTACCGACTTGATTGTCGGTTCCGGATGGCCGTATGGAGGCGAGCATCTGCCTGCTTCTGACCGGGCGCAGCTGCTGGTGAACTGTACCCGCAAGCTCACCGGTCCCATGACACTTGAGGTTTCAAGGGATGCGCTGCTGGCCATGGCCGATCCGAAGGTCTCTTCGGCATATTTGGGACGTACCATGGAGCTGCAACGGCTGCTGCTGGTCAAAACGCCCTGTGCCGATGTGCGCGATGCAATTGACCTGATGCCCTATGAGCACAATGGTATTTTCCGCTATCAGCTTCCTGCAGGCAGCTATACGCTTGCCGCTTTGGTCAAGGTTAACGGCTTCCTGAAGGTGATTGACGGCGCCTGGGGCGCGGACGGGCCGGTGCTGAACCATTACAGTGCGGAGGCGGTGCTGCGCTACCTGCTCCGGATGTCGTCCGCCATCGAACGGCGGATTGGGGCGGTGCGCCGCTATCTGCGCGCCTTCTTCACCGACAGCATGGAACTTGAGGGCTCCAACTGGTGCGACGATATGGCCGCTGAATTCAAAAAACGGCGCGGATATGACCTGATGCCTTATCTGCCATTTCTGCTGTTTGAGGGAGGGAAAATGGGCAATGTGTCATCATATCAGCCTCCGATAGCGGTGACAGATTCGCTCCGGCAGGAGATAGAGCGGGTTCGCTATGACTTTGAGACCACCAAAGCCGAACTGCTGGAGGAGCGCTTTATGCGCGTGTTTGCCCGCTGGGCCGATTCCCTTGGGGTGCAGTCCCGCGCACAGGCTTACGGACGCGGCTTTTTCCCGTTGGAAAGCAGCATGTGCGTCTCCATTCCGGAGGGTGAATCCTGGACGACAAACTATCTGAAACATAAACCAGGTGAGGAGATGTCCGAGACAGATTACCGGCGCGGACGTGCCTACACGATGATTAACAAGTATGTCTCCTCTGCCGCGCATCTGAACGGCAAACGGATTGTCAGCTGTGAGGAGATGACCAACACCTACCGTGTGTTCAACATGACGCTGCAGGAGCTGAAGTTGGGCGGCGACCAGACTGTATGCAGCGGAATTACCGGCACGGTCTTCCATGGCTTCAACTACATGCCTCAGGACGCCCCGTTCCCCGGATGGATTCGCTATGGCGCCTATTACAACGAGCGGAACCCGTGGTGGCCCTATTTCCATCTATATAATGACTATAAGGCCAGATTGTACACGGTGCTGCAGAACTGTGAGAATGTCGCCGACATAGCAATCCTTACGCCCACCGCCGACATGTGGGGGAAGATGGGGATGCAGAACGAACCCTTCCCGTCCGCAATGTACGCGCCTTACCAGACCTTGATTTGGGAGGCGATTGTTAAGAACGGCGGGTCGTGCGACTATGTGTCGGAGCGGATTCTGCGGCAGGCGAGGATTGAGAAGGGGAACATCTGCTACGGAACCAGAAAGTATGGCACCCTGTTCCTCATTAATGTGGAGAGTGTCTCTCCCGAAACGGCGGAGCAGCTCCGTCGCTTTGTGGCATCCGGCGGTCGTGTGGTCTGCGTGGAGACGGAGCCGTGCCTCTCCCTTGGGATGCATCCCGACAATGCTGCTGCGGACGCCAGGGTGGCTGAATGCATGAAGGCAATCCGCCAGTATGGGGACAGATATCATTTCGTGCATAAGCCAGATTCCAATTACATTGCCTGGTATGCTGAACTGCAGGATCGTCTCGGCCTTCCGCATGCCCTGACATTTGACGCGCCAAACCCCTATGTGATGCAGGTGCATTACCGCACGGCGGACGGCAACGATGTCTTTTTCATCTCCAACAGCCACCGTTACCGTTTCTGCCTTCTGCAATTGGAATTCGATTCTGGCATAAGCAAAGGAAAGAGGGCTTTCCGCTGGGATCCGGAGACGGGTGAACGCATTGAGTTTTCCGACCAGCTTTTTTTGGAGCCTGCCGGTTCTTGCCTGCTGGTGTTTGAGAAAAAAGGGAAAAAAGCCGCTCCTGCCGCACCGTTGGTCATGGCTGATGCCAGTGAATGGAGGCAGTTGGACAAGTGGGAGGTTGAACTCCGCCACTGCCGGAACGGTTCGGTACGCAAACTGTCTATGGAGCAGCTGCGCGACATCCGCGAAGTGGACAGCTCCTTTGCCGGTACGGTGATATACCGCACGCAACTGCCTTTAAGACGGGTTGGCAGCATATTGCTTGAATTGGGCCGCGTTGAGGGCATCTCGGAATGTTATCTCAACGGGGAGAAAATCGGCTGCCACTGGTATGGCAACCATTTGTACAAAATACCTTCCAAATGTTTGAAGGAAGGGGACAACCTGCTCGAAATCAGGGTGACCACGGCACTTGGCAATTATGTGAAATCTTTGACGGATAATGAAGTCGCCCAGTACTGGACCAACCGTGGCACCAAGAACCAGCCGTTGCAGCCGATGGGGCTTTTGGGGCCGGTGATGCTGGTTGTTGAAAATTAAAATCAAGCGGAACAGCAAATGACATTTGTTTTTTTTGTATCTTTGCATACGATAAAACTGCAATCGAACCAACGATGCCAGCGTATAAGATACTTTATGTAAATCAAGAGATTACGCCCTATGTGGAAGATACATATCTTTCCACAATCGGCCGTTTTTTGCCGCAGTCGGTTCAAGAAAACGGCATAGACATCCGCACATTCATGCCCCGATACGGTCTTGTGAGCGAACGGCGCAACCAGTTGCATGAGGTGATCCGTCTTTCGGGACAGAACATTATCATAAAGGATAATGACCATCCGTTAATTATCAAGGTGGCATCCATCCCTTCGGTACGGATGCAGACTTACTTTATTGACAATGAGGATTATTTTTATAGAAAAAGCATACTTTTTGATCCGAAGACCGGCAAGTTCCATGCGGATAATGACGAACGCATCATTTTCTTTGCCAAGGGGGTGCTGGAGACGGTGAAAAATCTGGGCTGGAGTCCGGACATCATCCATTGCAACGGATGGATATCCTGTCTGATCCCATTGTATGTGAAAAAGGTCTATATGGACAATCCTCTGTTTGCCTTCTCCAAGGTGGTCTATTCTGTCTATAACGACGCTTTTCAAAAGGATTTGAACCGTTCTTTTGCCACCAAACTTAAATCCACCAATGTGCCGGTCAAGTATGCCTCGTTGTACAAAGGTTCCAATTACGTGTCAACCACCAAATTGGCAATTGATTATTCAGATGCGGCGGTGATTGCGCATGAGGAGGTGCTTCCGGAATTGAAGGATTATATTTTTGAATCGGGCAAACTGCACATGGTGCATCCCCAAGAGGATTTTGTGCCGGACTACATTGCCTTGTACGAACGGATACTGGAATCATAAAAAATTGGTTTTGAAAAAAATATTTTTCTTTGGATGGATTCTTTTGGCCGTGCTTGCCACGGCGTGCAAGGAGGAGGACAACCGGGTGGGCGGTACACTACGGCCGTCGGATGTCATCCGGACGGACACCATTGATGCCATTCAGGCCTTTTCAATTGCTGAGGATTCCATCCGTACCAGCAAGATGAGTGCTGAAGTGTTCGGTTGGGTTGACGATCCGGTGTTCGGCACTGTCCGTTCACATCTGTATATGCAGTTCCGGTTGTCAGCAAATGCGGTTGATTTCGGTGCAGGTGCGGAACTGGATTCAGTTGTTCTTTCCATCCCGTATGCCGGTTTCTTTGGGGACACATCCTACAGACTGCAAATAGGCGTATATGAATTGGATGAGCCGATGCATAAGGATTCCAGCTATTATTCCGTGCGCGATCTTGCGGTGCAGCCCGTTCCGTTGGCTAAGGTTGGCCAGGTTGAGGTTCATCCGCTGAAAAAGGTTGTTGTGACAGGCGAGGAGCAGTCCCCACAGTTGCGCATTGTGTTGGACAGGGATTATTTCATAAAAAAGATGCTGCAAAAGTCCGGTGCGCCGGAATTGGCCGACAACGCCCATTTTCTTCCATATTTCAAAGGGCTGATGCTGAAGGCGGAAGGTAAGGAGTCCAAAGGATGTCTGGTCTATTTGGATGTGCTAAACAGCTTGACGGCGGTCACGCTGCATTACCATAATCAGGAGCATGACAGCCTGACATTCCAGCTGGTCTCCAACGATTCCTCAGTCTATTTCGCCCGCATCGACCATCAGGGTTATGCTGAGGCTGAGGCTGAGTTGAAAAGGCAGGTGACAGAAAGGAAATACGACGGTGCATCGCAGCTGCTTTATGTGCAGGCTTCCGGTGGTGTCAAGGTGCAGTTGCGCTTTCCGGGGTTGAAAAGCCGTTATGCGGAAAAGAGGGTGGTGGTGCACAAGGCGGAGTTTGTTATGGCACCCGATTACAGCGTGGCGGGCGGTTATAACCCATGGTTCAATCCCTCTTCCCTAAGTATGTATTACAAGCAGGATTCCGCCTCCACAAAAACCTATTTTATGCCGGATTACCTGAATTTGGGGAGCGATTATTTCGGTGGAAAGTTTCAGGTGGAGGATTCCACATATCGTTTTTTGCTGACGGAATATATACAGTATCTGCTGATGGGCAAAATTGATGAGTCTTACCCGTTATACCTGATTGCCAACGGAGCGGCCGTACAGGCCACACGGGTTCGGCTGTTGGGTCCGGCGCATCCGAACCGTTCTCGTCGTATGCGATTGATAATCACCTATTCCCTTGCAGATTTGCTTCAACAATGACAATTCACAAATTACTAATTTAAATACACAGTAAAATGAAAAGAGTTTCTTTAATGTTAGCGGCTGCGGCCATGGTGCTTTTCAGCAGTTGCAACAAGGAAGAGGAAGTTACCATCAGCTTCACTTCGGACAACATCATGGTCGATCTGGGCAGCAGCAACGCCGATTTGGCCAAGTACGCCAAAGCCTCTGACAACTCATCCGTGACGGTGAGCGGTGTCGATTTCGACAAGGTCGGAGAACAGACAGCCACCTTCAAGGCAGGCAGCGCCAGTGTGGACAAGACCGTTAAGGTCTCCGCCAAAAGGTTGGCCGGCAACTACCGCATCCATGTTACTGACAGTGCCGGCACCAATGAGCTGACCAATGGTAACGGATGGAAAATGGATCTGACACCTGGTGCGGAATATAACCAGATTGACATTCCCACTGTTGTTGGTGAGAACAAGATTTTTGAAGGTATTGACAAACTTACGGTCACCTTCAAGGACGAAAAAGGTTCCATCCCGAACTATACCGGCCCCAAGTATCTTTTTGTCGGTGGTGAAGGTCATACTGTGAAATTCCAGAACATCACCTACGAGAAGAATTCCGATGGGATGTATGCTTTGAAGGGTTTCACCTTAAAGCTTGTCAAGCAGGGTTACAACGATTTCTACGAGCAGATCCGCTTTGACAAACTGGACGAGATGGAGGAGGAATAGTCTTCCGGTCCGTCTGAAAAAAAGGAGGGTGTCCCAAACGGCACCCTCCTTTCTTTTATCGGACGATGAATTTGCCCTGTATCGTGTGCCGGTCTCCTGTGATTCGGAGCAGGTACATGCCGGCCGGCAATTGTTCCGTTGAGAGTGTCCCGATGAAAGCGCCGCAGTATATCAGTTGTCCGGTAAGTGAAATCACCTCCATCGTCGAGTTTTCTGCGGTCATGTAGGCTGGTGCCTGTATGTGCAGTGTGGAGTGTGCCGGATTTGGGTGGAGGAGCAGTTTCTCATTCTCGGCGGTTTTGTGCGTGACGGCGGGTTGTGGATCCCAGGCATCTCCAATGAACGGGCGGATCATCGGGGTGCCGCTGAGGAAGCTTGTCTGCCATTTGTTGCTGCTGAAATAGCGCACTTCCGCGCTGTGGTCGTTGTTCTGGTCAAATCCGACGTTAAGGAAATCCTTGCCGGAAAGCTTGTATCCGATATAGAATGTTCCGTTGACCGCAACCGCCTCCTCCAGATAAAACAGCTGGAAGTCATAAATGTCCGTACCGCTCTGCTGGGAGACGGGACGGCTGTACAGCAGCTCGCCCGGCATGTTGTTCCTGTCGTTCCATACGCAGAGTGTGAAGTCAAAGCTGTTGGCATCATCCAGCACCTGGTTTATGTACATGGATACGGCCCGCAGTGTGTCGGGGTGGTTTGGTTTGAACTGCAGTGCCATGGCGGTATTGTATGTGTTTATGTCCACCACAGTGTATCCCGCCTCAGGAGTTCCGTCATCGTATGCGAAGTAGTTGCGGAACCGCTGGATGTAAACCACAGTGTCGTTATAAGGGTTCCGGTCGCCGCTCCCTGCCTCCTGATGGATGTGTGTGATCCGGAAATCCACCGTGTCGGCATTTGAAGCCAAATGGATGCTGCCAAGCCCGGGACGGGCGTGGGGCGCATATGACTGATATCCGTTTCTCCGGAAATAGCCGATGTTGTAGGAACCTCCGTCGTACTGGCCGACCGTCTGCCCCTCGGGATTGGTGATGCTGTACCTGTACATGGCGTTTTTTGTGCTATTGGAAAGGTTGAGCAACGGAAGTGCAAACGAACTCTTAAGTTCGGAGGTCTGGAAGTGGCTCCATGGCATTGAGGTGTAGCGTTGCAGCAGGCTGCCCGGCTGCCCGGCAATGGTGATGTCATCAATGAAGGTGTCGTTATGACTGCGTCCGCGGTCCAGTCGGACGTAGTCGATGTTCCAGAAATCCACATTGTCCGCCCATGTGGGATTCTCATCCGTATATTCCAGGGACACAAGATTGCGGAACCGGAACTGGAACGCATGGTTGAAGAAACGGCTGTCGGTGATAGGAATCATCACTTGACGGAACATGACTGTTGTGTCCAGATGAAATGTGCTGGCAAATTCCTTCAGCGGCATGCCGCCACCTGACCAGACGGGAATCCATTCCACTCTTGGCAGCAGTGTGACGGAATCTGGAGCCAGCACCGAATCGCCGGGCTGGTAGCAAAATTCCAAAATCAGCGAGTCTGTGCCTTCCGGCGCATCGCCCAAGCCTTCCCACGGATGGTTGGGGAGCCCGCCGCCAGGCTGGTAGAAGAAGCTGAAATAAAGCGAATCTGCGGCGGTTATTGGACGTGCAATCGGTGAAAAGAGCGAATCGGTCCTGATGGGTCGGGATGTCAGTGTGTCAGCAGGGAATGGTGTTTTTTTTGCGTGCGGATAAACGCGCCCTGTGGCATCCAGCGCATCTAAGGTGGCGATGCCGACGGATGGCGGACGCACACCGAAACTCCGGTTGATGTAGACGGTGCGGTCGCACCAGAAGGCACTGTCCGGATAAATGTCAGGCCGTGAAAAATCGTCCGTAAAGGGCAGGATGAGCGGTTGTGAGGTTCCGCTACCGCTTTTTTGCCGGTGTTCCGGTCCGGTTTGCTGCAATTGGGGGTTGTGCCGCAGCCGGGTCAGTCGCTCCTGCGCTTGCGGTACGCTTGTGATGGCCGTCAGAAGAAGGGCCAGGATGATGCGGTATCTGTTCATGGTATCTCTTTCCACTAAAACCTGATAACGGGAATGTATGTCTTTTATTGTGTCCTTGCCTTTTTTTCCGATGTTTTGGGACAAAGCGCTTCCCAAATCAATTCTGCACTCTGTTCCCACGAGAAACTGTTCAGCCGTTCAATGCCTTTTTGGATCAGAGCTTTAGCTGTCTCCTTTTGGGTGAAAACTGTCTCCATGGCGTCGGTGATGCGCTTGGGATCTTCGGGCGGTACCAGAATTGCGGCGTCACCGGCCACTTCAGGCATGGCGGTGATGTCGGCGGTTATTACTGGTGTGTGTGTGGCGAATGCCTCCAATATGGGGACTCCAAACCCTTCAAAGGAAGATACATACAGCAATCCTTCCGCTGATGCAAGCAGGCGGTTGAGGGTCTCTGTAGGGATATAGCCTGTAAAAAGCACATCCCCGGCATATTGCATCCGTCGCAGGCAGTGTTCCATCTCATGGCTCCAGTGACGTTTTGATCCGGCAAACAACAGCATGGCATCATGTCCGCGCTTGCGGAACTCTTCGTAGGCCAGCAGCTGGTTGGGGATGTTTTTCCGTGCGTTGATTGTGCCGACAAATATAAAATAGGGGCGGCCTCCCGTCCATTGCTCCCGGACAGCGGCGGCCTCCTCTGCGGATAGCGGGAAGAAATCCTCCGCCGCTGCATTGCCGATCACTCTGATTTTTCCGGCAGGAACGTGGTAGGTGCGGGCGATGTCGTCGCGGCAGAAGGCGGAAACAGTTGCCAGTGTGTCCGCCTTGCGGGCATATTTCGGAAAAAAATGCCGGTAATATATCCGGTGCGAAAAGCGGAGGAATTTCGGAAAATGTTCGAAATTTATATCGTGGATGATGTTTACGGTAGGCACATGCGTGTGCAGGCATACAAAACCGTCCGGTGAGAAAAAGACATCAATCCGTTCCTTTTTCAGTGCTTTGCGCAGGCTGATGCCGAACCACCACCACCAGAGCAGCGGGTGGCGTGCCTGCGGATGAAGGACAACGGGACGCACGTTTTCCCCAAACAGGTACTCCTTGTCGCATGGACGGTCGCAAAAAAAGACAAACTCATGTTCCGGGTGGTCGCGCACTATCCGCCGCACCACCTCGTATGCGTACCAGGCGATGCCGTCCATCTTCCCTTTTACAAAAAGCCGCGTGTTGATGCCTATGCGCATGTTGTCTCGCTTTCCGGCACTGCCTGTCGTAGGCTGAGTGCCGATTTCTCCTCATTGACCACCAGTTCCACATAATCGCCTCTTTTGACGTTGCCGCTGATGATTTCGTCCGAAAGCAGATCCTCCACATATCGCTGTATGGCGCGTTTCAGAGGACGGGCACCGTATTGTGCGTTCCAGCCGTTGTCGACTAAGAAATTCTTGCTCTCCTCGGTCAGCGAGAGCCGGATTTCCATCTCTTCCAGCCGCTGTAGCGCATGTTTTAGTTCAATGTCAATGATTTTGTGGATTGATTCCCGTTCCAGAGGGTTGAATACGATGATGTCGTCAATACGGTTCAGGAATTCTGGGGCAAACTGCTTGCGTACGGCATTCTCCACCACCTTCCTGCTCTCTTCGGCCTTGGAAGCCTGCCGGCTGCCTGTGTTGAACCCCACTCCTGTGCCGAACTCGGTCAGTTGGCGGCTCCCCACGTTTGAGGTCATGATGAGGATGGTGTTCTTGAAGTCGATTTTACGGCCCAGTCCGTCGGTCAGCTGCCCGTCGTCAAATACTTGCAGCAGGATGTTGTATATGTCGGTGTGCGCCTTTTCAATCTCGTCCAGCAGAACGATGGAGTAGGGCTTGCGCCTGACCTTTTCGGTCAGCTGCCCGCCCTCTTCGTAGCCCACATAGCCTGGAGGTGCGCCAACCAGGCGTGAGAGGGTGAATTTCTCCATATATTCGCTCATATCGATGCGGATCATAGCCTCAGGGCTGTCGAACAGGTAGTCGGAGAGCACTTTTGCCAGATAAGTCTTGCCCACACCGGTCGGTCCGAGGAAAATGAAGGTGGCGATCGGTTTGTTCGGATCTTTCAGCCCCACTTTGTTGCGGCGGATGGCCTTGCAGATTTTCTGCACCGCCTCGTCCTGTCCGATGATTTTTGATTTCAGGTCCGTTTCCATGCTGGCCAGTTTCTCGTTCTCCTCCTTTGAGATGCGCTTGGCCGGTACGCCGGTCATCATGGCCACCACGTCGGCCACCACCTGTTCGTCCACTATCTGCCTGTGTCGGCGGCTCTCCTCCTCCCAAGCCCTTTTCCGCTCCTGAAGGTCGGTCTCCACCTGCTTGTACTGGTCACGGTAGCGGGCCGCCTCCTCGTATGACTGCTGCAGGATGGCCTGTTTTTTCTGGTATGATATCTCTTCCAACTGTTTTTCCATTTCGGTGATTCCCTCCGGCACATGGACATTGTGGATATGCACTCTTGCTCCGGCTTCGTCCATTGCATCGATGGCCTTGTCCGGAAGATGCCGGTCGGTGACATAGCGCTGGGTCAGGTAAACGCAGGCTCTGACTGCCTCATCCGTATAGGTGACCAGATGATGGTCCTCATATTTGTCCTTGATGTTCTGCAGGATTTCCACCGTCTCTTCCGGAGTGGTCGGTTCCACAAGCACCTTTTGGAACCTCCGTTCCAGTGCGCCGTCCGCTTCAATGTTTTTGCGGTATTCATCTAAGGTGGTGGCGCCGATGCACTGCAGTTCGCCCCGTGCCAAGGCCGGCTTGAACATGTTGGAGGCGTCCAATGCGCCTGCACTGTTGCCGGCACCTACGATAGTGTGGATTTCGTCAATGAAGAGGATGATGTTCGGATTGTTCTCCAGTTCGGCCAGCACCGATTTCATCCGTTCCTCGAACTGTCCCCTGTACTTGGTGCCTGCCACCATGGCGGCGATGTCCAGACTGACAATCCTTTTGCCAAACAGGATGCGCGGCACATTCTTTTCTTTGATGCGGACGGCAAGCCCTTCGGCAATGGCCGATTTGCCCACTCCCGGCTCTCCGATCAGTATGGGGTTGTTCTTTTTCCGCCGGCTCAGTATCTGGGCGATGCGCTCCAATTCCTTTTCACGTCCTACAATCGGGTCAAGCCGGTTTTCATTGGCAAGTTTGCTCAAATCGCGGCCGAAAGCGTCCAGTACCGGAGTGCCGCTTTTTTTGAATTGGCCGCTTTGGGGATTCTGGGTGCTGTGGGATGAAAAGGGCATGTCAGGTGCCTCTTCATCCTCCTCATCCGATTCGGTGGCACTGTCGCTGACCTCATTCTGTCCGTTTGCATAAAAGAACTGTTCCGCCTTCTTGTAAGTGATGCCGTTGCTTTTTAGCAGGCCGTGCACCGGATGGTCATCTTTCCAGAGCATGGCAAGCAGCAGGTGCTCAGGTTGGATGACGGTGCTGTGGAACTTTTTGGCGAACAGGTTGGACAAATCCAGCAGACGTTCGGTCTGCTTGTACATCGGCAGGCTTCCGGCCGTTTCCGTTTCGCCGCCCCCATCGCTTTTGCACCGGACATTCATGTGCATTTCAATCCCTGTTTTCAAATGCTGCGGATCAATGTCCATTGTGGCGAAAAAACGGTTGAGGGAGGGTGGCTCCTGATCGATCATACTGAGAAAAACATGCTCCACCCCGATGCAGCTGTTGCCGTACCGTTGCGCCTCATTGGAACTATAACGTACAATGGCATAGGTCTCTTCCGAAAAATTCCATTTCTCCATACCCTGACAAGTAATGATTTGTTAAAAAATATTCAAAAGTATAACAAACCAGCGTGTTGATTTTGTTTTGCCATTTTCTTTTTTCAACATGAAAATGTGAAATATGTTTCCAAAAAATGTGTCGGCATTTTTTTTTGCTTTTTTGTAAGAACGCCTCCATGGTGTTGGATTTTTGTGTATATTTGCAGATGTAAAATTCATTTCATTTTTTAACTAAACTCATTCAAAATGAAGAAGTTTTTTGTTCTTATCGCGGCAATCATGCTGATGATGCCGTTCGGTTTTTCACAAAACCGTGTGACATTCACAGAGAACTTCAATTCGACGAACAGCAGTTTCACCCGCAGCCCGCAGAATGCGTGGCTGATCGACACCACCTTGAGTGTCAGTGGGAAAGCTGCATGGGGTTTTGTTCCCAATGCGGAAGGGGGATTCCATCGAGTTGATTTCGCCTGTGTATGATTTGAGCAACTACGCCTATGCGTATTTGCGCTTCACCCACATCTGCAAAGTGTCCGATGAGGACCTTGTGACGGTGGAGTACAGGGAAAATTTCGTGGGTTCCACATGGAAGCCGATTCCCTACACGGACTACCGTGGCGAAAGCTCGGTGTTCCGCAAACAGCGCTGTTTCCATCACGGCTGCTATTCGGAATGGTTGAAGAACGACCTGACGGCACAGCCGGACAACTCCTGGTGGAAGGTTGAGTCCTTTGACGTGAGCCAGGATGTCGCCTACGCCGAAGTGCAGTTCAAGTTCAAACTCAAGAAAGGCGCCACGGTGGGTACCAACTTTGCCTGGGGCTGGTTCATCGACAACTTCGAACTGATGGTCTCCACCGCGCAGATCAATCCGCCGGTGGTGCAGTTCATCTCCCCGATCACGGTCGGAACGGTCTATAGCCCCGGTCCCTACACCATCTATGCGAAAGCCGCCAAGAGGACACCGGCTCCGTTGAAGACCCCGGTTCTCCGTCTGACCTACACCTCGTTGAGCGGTGCGGTCACCCGCGACTCCATCCTGATGACCTCCCATGAGGGCGACTCCATCTGGAAGGCCACCATCCCCGCCCAGAATGTGGGCACCAAAATCGCCTATACCCTTTATGCCACCGACACGGTCGGGAACAACAACTCGGTCGCTTCGGGCTACACCATCGGACGCAGATGGGGCCTGGACAGCAACAGTGTTGCGCTGCTCTCAATCGACGATCCTTTCGTGGGTGCGCTTGCAGGCCAGCCGAACCCGGTGGTTGTCACCATCGAGAACCGCGGCCTCGCCACGCTGACCTCCGCCATAATCAAATGGAGCGTGAACGGTGTGGCACAGACACCCTACAAGTGGAGCGGAAGCCTGAACGAGGGCTATCGCGCACAGGTGAGGCTGGGCACCTATGTCCCAACTTCCGGCAAAGTCGACACCCTTGTCGCAGTTATCGGTTCGCCGAACGGTGTGTCCAACACTGCGGAGGATACGCTTGTTTCAAAGGCGGTGTACGCCTGCGCCAGCATCCCTACTGGAACCTTCACCATCAACAAGATGGGACTTGGTCTTCCCGGACAGCAGGTCTACAAGTCCATAGGAGATGTGCTGGACCTGATCCGCACCTGCGGTACATCCGGCAATATTGTCATTTCAATAGCCAAGGGCAGCTACGATGAGGATATAGAGCTCGTCGATTTCATGAACGCCATGGATCCCAATTCCACCCTGACCATCCAATCCGCTACAGGAAAGGCCGAGGATGTTGTGATTGCCGGGTCGAATCCGGGCAGCGTGAAGGTCTATATCAGCAATTCCGCCAACATCACCGTCCGCAACCTGACTCTGCGCGGCACCGGTACCGGCGTTGCCATCACCGACAGCAACTACAACGTTGAGATCAGCGGATGCACCATCCTGCTCGACACCGAGACGACCACCACCTATGCGGGTATCGCCATCTCGGACGGCCAGCCGGACAAGATCCGCATCCTTAACAACTATGTGAAGGGCGCCTATTACGGTTTCTATACAAGGGCAATCAGCGCGACGCAGAAGATGACCAATATCACCTTCAGCGGCAATGAGATCCGCTCCCCGTACTACGGCACTCTGATGTACTATACCGATTTCGACTACATCTGCAACAACACAATCACCACCCGTTCCGCAAAGGCGGCCGCATTCTATGGTCTGGATATGACCGACTGCAACGCGGAGGAGGTCTCGGGCAACCGTATCCACACCATCACGGCGGTTCCGGGCGGACAGGGCATCTATGCGGTGCGGTTCAATGAGGACAGCAGCCGTCGCGCCTTGGTGATGAACAATGAAATCATCTACGAGTGCTCCGGTACGGCCTACGGTATCTACACCGGCACCTCGGAGATGGAGTATGTCCACAACACGGTCATCATGTACGGCAGCGCATCGGCCTACGGCCTGTACTGCAACAATGCCACAGTCGGCATGGACATGCACTTCTACAACAACAACTTCATCAGCTATACTCCCGGATATCCGATGTATTTCTCCAGCAATACGCTGATCGGAAAGGAGATGCTGCTGGACTACAACAACAGCTACGGCAACAGCTATGTCGGCTACCTCGGCGGTGCCAAGCTGACGCTGAACGACTGGATTCTGGCCTCCCAGGATCAGAACGCCGCCAACGTGAACCCCACCTTCGCCAACTACACCAAGTCGGCCAAGTGCCTGCACTACACCGGACTTTCCTGCCCGATGTTCGCCGGTGTGACGAAGGACATTCAGGACAGTGCGCGTAAGGCGCAGACCGCCATGGGCTGCTACACCTCCTCGCAGGTGCCGTTCGATGCCGCCCTCATCCGCTTCGTCGACCTTCCCGTCTCGGTGACGGCAGGTCAGGCAGTCACCGTCAAGGTGCGTCTGATGAATGCCGGTGCGAAAGACACAATCCGTTCAATCCGTGTGAACTGGACGGTGAACAATACCGCCCAGACTCCTTTCGACTGGAAGGGCATCCTGCCTCCATACGCCGACACCATCCTCACCATCGGCAAGTTCAACCCCACCTCTGGTGTGAACGAGCTGCTTGTGTGGCTCACGATGCAGAACGGAATGCGTTCCGACAACAATGCTGACGACGATTCCCTCTCCGCCTCCATCTACGGATGCCAGAGCGCGCTGAAAGGCACCTATGCCATTGGCGGCAGCAAACCCGACTTCAAGACACTGGACGACGCACTGTTTGTGCTCTCCACCTGCGGTGTGGGCGGTCCTGTCCGCTTCGAGCTGGCTCCCGGCCAGTACAACCCGATGGTCTTCAGCGGAATTTACCAGGGAATGAGCAAGAGCAACACCGTTACCATCGCCTCTCAGGACAACAGCAAGCCTGCCGAGATCAACTGCGGCACATTCGGGGTGCAGATCACCGGAGGTGCTTCCTACTTCCGTTTTGAACATTTGAAATTGAACGGACACAGCGCCAATTATGGATTCTATATCAATGGAGCGGCCAACGACATCCAGATCAAGTACAACGACATCCAGATGAATCCGGCCACCACCTCCACCCAGTACGCCATCTATTGCACAAGCGGCCAGATCCGCAACTACATCCATGTGGTTGGCAACCGGATTGACGGCGGATACTACGGCATCTACTTCTACAACGGAACCAGCAACACACCTGCCAACCACGGACGCTATCACCGTATCGACAGCAATGTGATAACCAATGTATATTATTATAATGTATACGGATACTACTCCGATTTCGAGAGTGTCTCCTATAACAGGATTACTGACCGCACGGCCAACAAGAACAGCAACTTCTATGGCATCTACACCTACTATTGCAACCATAACATGATCCAGGGTAACCGTATTCATGCCATGAACAATGAGAAGTACAGCAGTGCATACGGTCTGGACATCAATTACAGCAACTATCCCAGTTACGAGCAGTCTGTCAAGGATACCACCCATATCTACAACAACGAGATATACTGCCAGGCATCCAACACATATCCTATCTACAACTACTATTCACGTTCCCAGATCTTCCACAATTCGGTGTATGCAAGGCCGACCGCGAACAGCGGCTACGGCATGTACCTCTATACGGGGAACAACACCGCCTATATCCAGGTGAAGGGCAACAATGTCTGCATGATGCACGGCACCACATGCTACCCGATCTATTGCGGCGGTACCATCAGCTATTTCCAGTTTGATTACAACAACTACTATTCCACGGAGAGCCAGTATCTGGCCTACATGGGAGGCGGGCGCACCACTCTGACGGCTGTGCAGACCTATGACCCTCATGCGGTGAAGGTCTATCCCGATTTCCTTAATCCGGATAACGACATGCGTATCTTCAAGGATTCGAACATCGCATGCCCCGCATTCCTTGCAAACGACATTCTTGATTCGGTACGTCCGGCCAAGAGCTATATGGGCTGCTATGAGGGTGCTGTCATGAACTACAACGCATGCCTTGCCTCCTTCGTGAACCCCGCCGCCTTGTCGGGCAACACCGGTTCGAGCGATTCGGTCGTTGTGCTGCTGACGAACAAGGGCGACCAGACGCTGACCTCGCTCGTGTTGAACTGGAGCGTAAACGGTGTGCTGCAGACTCCGGTGAAATGGAGCGGCAAGCTTGCCACTAAGAGTTCTGAAAAGGTCGCTTTGGGCGTGTTCAAGATTGCTGCGAACGCCAACCGCATTGTAGTCTGGTGCGAACAGCCCAACGGCAAGCAGGACCAGCTCACCGATGACGACACCATCTCCTACAGCATGTACGGCTGCGCCCTGACGGCACTGAGCGGCAAATATGTGCTCGGCAATGTGAAGGGAGCCACCTTCGCCACCATTCCCGAGGCATTGAGTGCTTTGTCCTATTGTGGCATTGCAGGCCCTGTCACCATTGAGATTGCCAAGGGCAATTATCCTTCATTCACCATCAATACGGTCTTCCCGGGCGCGAGCGCGACCAACACGGTCACATTCACCTCCCAAAGCGGAAAGGCTGAGGATGTCGTGATAGGTGATGCCAATTCAATAGCAATCAAACTGAAGGATGCCGAAAACCTCTATTTCCGCAACCTGACCTTCGGTAACCAGAACAACGCCACCATCGGTGTGGAACTGGAAGGTGTGCCGGTAAATGTCCATTTTGAGCATTGCAACATCTTTGTGGACACCACTTCCACCTCCGGCACCTATGGCGTGTATTACAACAACGGCTATAATTCCGGCGGTTATTGGGACGGCCTCTACTTTATCGGCAACCATGTGGACGGCGGTATGGACAACTTCTACCTGTTCGCTTACAGCAGCGGTAACACCGGCGCCGGCATTACGGTCGACAGCAACCTGATGACCAATGCCTATTCGTATGGATACAACTGCGAGTATTGGGGCAGGAACACCAGTTTCTCCTACAATGTGATACGTTCCCGTGCCAACCTCAAGTCAACTTACTATGGCGCACGTTTCTACTACTATCCGCAGGTGTACAAGATGACCGGCAACAAGGTGCATATCTCCAACACCGGAAGTTCTTCGGCGTATGGTATCATGTTGGGAGCCACGGTGAACGGCGGTTCCACCTCTATCAACATCCCCTGCATCAACAACGAAATCATCATTGACGGTAACAGCACTGGCACGAACATCGGCATATACGCCTCAACTACAGGTTGCGGTGGCGGCTGCGGCGCCAAGGTTAACTATTACCACAACTCGGTGGTGGTGAGGGGCAACGGCTCCTGCTATGCTTTGTACTACCATGAGTACTTCCTTTCCAACACAAGGGTGAACAACGCCAAGTACAACAACCTGTTTGTTGAGGGCGGCGCAGGTTCCGCCCCTCTGTACTACAACGATGTGGCGGTTGCCTCCACCCTGAATGTGACCGACTACAACAACTACTTCAACTCCATCGGTTCCACGCTGGCCGATTTCGCCGGTGCGGCTGCAACTTCCCTGAAGGCCATCATGAAGAACACCGGTGCCGATGCAGGTTCGGTAAGCGAGCGGCCTTACTTCACCAAGTTGCCGGCCAACGCCCATACCGACGGTAACAAGATGATTGTCGAGACCGACAAGTCCATTACGACTGTTGACTTTGAGGGTACGACCAGAGGTTTCTACACCAACATGGGCTGCTACCACGACTATGTGCCCTCCACTCTGGACGCGCAGATGGTCGCCATCACCGCCCCGATCAATGCAGCTGTCGTCGGCAAGTCCACGCAGGTTGAGGCTCAGATTTCCAACCTCGGCAGCACCACGCTGAATTCGGTGGAGATCCACTGGATGGCCAACGGTGTTGTGCAGCAGGCTGTGAAATACATCACGCCGCTGGCTTCCGGAGCGAAATCCTCCTCCATACAGTTGGGCAGCTTCATGCCGAAAAGCGGTGTCAATGTGCTGACCGCATGGGTTGAAAGCCCCAATGGCGGCACGGACGGAAACAAGGCCAACGACACTGTGTCGGAAAACATCCTCGGTTGCGACTCCGCACTGCACGGCACCTACCGCGTGGGCAGCTCCGCCAAGGCGAACTTTGTCGACCTGGAGGCTGTGGCTGAGGCTTTGGATTTCTGCGGCATCGACGGACCCACCGTGTTTGAGATCGAATCCGGCAGCTACGGTGCTGTGAAGTTCTCAAGCGTGATACCGGGCGTAAGCGACAAGAACACCATCACCTTCATCTCCGTGTCGAAGGATCCGGAGTCGGTGGTTATCGGTGCTGGCAATGCCCTTGCCCTGACCATGATGAACTCCAGGCACATGCATTTCAAGTATCTGACAATCGGTTCGACCAACACCGTGAACAATATTGCGGTGAAGATGTCCGGATTTATTGAGAATGTGAAATTCTACCACTGCCGCCTCTATGTGAGCAACAGCACCACCAACTCCAATTCCCGCGTGGTTGAGTACAACAACTCCTCCAGCAGCGTGAACTTCCTGAAGGATGTTGAATTTATCGGCAATGAGGTTCGTGGAGGTTATTATGGCTTCTACCTGTATTATGCGGGCGGTACGGCGGCCAACTGCAGGACCTCGGCGTTGAACCGTGCCAGTGTGCGGATGGACAGCAACTATATCTACGACCAGTACTACTATCCTGTGTACACCTACTACTACTGCTACATCCCGAGCTTCTCGCACAACACGATCAGGTCGCGTTCCGGCGCCAGCTACAACTACGGCGCCTACTTCTACTACTACAACCTGGTCGACAGCGTGGTGGGCAATCACATTTTCATTAACGTAAGCTCTTATGCCTACAGTGGCATCCGGTTGTACTACAGAATCAACTACACCTCCACCTTCGGTACGGACATTTTGCCGGCGATTGTGGCCAACAACGAGATTGTCAGCATAGGTTCAACGCAGGCCTACGGCATCTACACCTACTATGCAAACGCGGAGGTTATCAACAACTCCGTCTACTGCAAGGGCGCGACCAACTATGCCTTCTATCTTGGCAACAGCGATACCACCTGCAATCTGGATGTGAGGAACAACATCTTCATGACAGAGAGCGGCGCGACCAACAACTATCTGGTATATTGCTCGGATGCCGCCACCCTGACCACCTATCCGACTGTTTTAGACTACAACGACTTCTTCACCACCAGCACGAAGAAGAATGCCTTCTACTGCGGAAGTGCCCGCACCTTCGCCAACTGGCAGAGTACCTACAACATGGACGGACACTCCGTGGAGGTGAACCCTGGCTTCAGCAATCTGCCCAACGATTTGAGCATTGCAAACTTCTCCGACAAACTGAAGTGCAACCGCCACCGCCAGGTTATGCGCGACATCAACAACGACGCGCGTACCAGCCTGACCATCATGGGTGCCTACAGCACGGGCCTGTTCGAGGGCTACGACCTGCAGGCCGAAGTCTTTGTTGAGCCGCAGGTTGGCGGAATCCAGTGTGTGCCTAACAGCACTCCTGTGAAACTGGGTGTCTACAATATGGGTACCTACGATGCTGACTTCGCCGCCAACCCGTTGACACTCTACCTGAAATGCGAAAGCGACTCGGTGAACTTCGTGAAGAAGATTGCCATCAACAAGGGCACCATCGGCATCATGAAGCGCGACACCTTCGAGCTTGAATCCAACATGGACATCACCTATCCGGGTCTCTACAAGCTGACCGCATGGTTAGAGTGGGCTAAGGATCAGGATAAGAGTGACGACACGCTGAAACTTAACTACTATGTCGATAAGACCGTCCTGCCTTATGACAACAACTTCACCGGCACCTTCGCGGGCGTGGCCACCAACCAGGCCTACGGCAACATCAGCTGGGAGGTTGTGAACAGCAACCCTGTCCTGAACCCTGTGTTCGGCACGGGCAGCCTGCTGTTCCGCTCTTCCGAGGCAAGAGGTTCGATAAGCCAGGCACTGTTCACCTCGGTGAGCCTGCAGGGCACCTACAACCCGCATCTGTACTTCTGGTACGCCCACGACAATGCTAACCCGTATCTCCGCGACCAGATGGAGGTGAGGATTTCGCAGGACGGCGGTGCCACCTTCAAGACTCTGCAGACCATCTACCGCTATGACGCGAAGTGTACGCAGCCAACCTGGAAGGAGTACAAGATTGACCTCTCCAACTACCGCAGCGGCAGCTGCATCATCATCGCCTTCACAGCGTACAGCTACGGCGGCGGCGACCAGACGGTGGACCGCGTGAAGATCATCGCGCAGCAGGATATGCGTGTGACTGTCGAGGCTCCGTCCGTTACAGACTTCGCAGCCTGCAACATGACGGGACGCTCTTTGAAGGTTTACCTTGAAAATCTGACAAGCCAGGAGGTTCCCTTCAAGGCCGGTGACTCCATCACGGTGGAGATGAGCGGAGCTTCCAACTTCGTCTACAAGCAGGCTCTTACGGGCCGTTTGGAGAACCGCGAGCTGGATTCCTTGATTCTGAGCCCGATCGATTACGTTGGTGGTGGACAGTTCGACGTGATGGTTTACGTGAACGCCATCGACAGCAACGCTGCGAACGATACTGCCAAGTTCAGCCTGAACCTGAACCCTGACCTGGCTGTGACCCGTTACGATGCAATCGGCTTAACGACGCCGGGTGACACTGTATACGTGGGATTCACCATGAAGAACACCGGTAACCTTGACATCGTAACTCCGTTTGACGTGAAGGTGGTTGTCAACGGCGAGGATACAGTGTCCGAGCGCATCACCTCTGCGTTGAAGAAGGGTGACACACTGTACTACCAGTTCAAGCAGGGCATTATCGTGCCGAATACCACTGCCGACCAGCCCTACTACCTGCTGGATGTCTACGCCATGCTTCCTTGCGACGCTGACGGCGACAACGACTCGGTGCGCATCATCGGCAATGTGAACATCATTGACAACGGCATCTACTCGATCACCTTCCCGGATAATTATATGGTGTCCGGCAAGTGTGCCTTGGGTGGTGAAATGGTTAAGATTGGGTTGAGACTGTTCAACAACGGTAATGTGGACAACACGGACAGTGTGGTGCTGACTGCTGTCATTGACAGTGCAGGTGCCGTATATGCGACCCTGACCGAAAAGATTGCCCCGATGTATGCCGGCGAGAACCGCAACTACACCTTCAAACAGTCGTACCGTGTGCCTCGCTTGAGTGTAAACGGTGCGCAGGCCAACTACAATGTCAAGGTCTTCCTGACAGCCCTTGACGGCGACATTGACCTGAGCAGCGACACTTCTTCCGTTGAGGCCTGCGTGCAGGGCGGTGTCGGCATCGAAGAGGCTACAGCCGACCGCTGGACGGTTGGCCAGAATGTGCCAAATCCCGCCTCTGAGCTCACACGCATACCTTACGTCATTCCTGAGGCTGGCGTGCTTACGCTGCGCATCATGGGCATGAACGGACAGGTGCTGTATCGCGAGGAAATTGCGGCTGAGGCCGGCAGCGGCGACATCCGCGTGAACCTCTCCGACCTTGCAGCCGGTGTCTACTACTACAGCGTGGAATACCGCGGCGAACGCGTCGTTCGTAAAATGAACGTCGTGCGGTAATCACGTACGGACGTTTTACGTAATGGTGTAGGGACGATGTACATCGTCCCTATATCTTTTTTATGTATATTTGCAATTCTGTTTTTGTAATTTATTAACTAATTTAACATATTTAAAATGAAGAGGTTATTGTTCTTTATGCTGGCTGTGCTGGCTGCCATTCCGTTCGGTTTCCCGCAAAACCGGGTCACGTTCACCGAGAACTTCGACAAGGCATCCCACAGCTTTACGTCATCGTCGTCCTCCCATTGGAGGCATGACACCCTGCTCAGTGTGAGCGGAAAAAAGTCCGTCTGGGGGCTGGTCCCCAATTCTGAGGGCGATTCCATCGAACTGGTTTCACCCATTTACGATTTGAGCGATTACGCTTATGCTTACCTGCGCTTCACGCACATCTGCAAGGTGTCCGATTCGGATTACGCCACGGTGGAGTATCGTGAGGATTATGTGGGCGCCCCCTGGAAGCCGCTCCCCAAGGACGGTTACAAGGGCGCTTCGCTCAATTACCGCAGGAGCTCGTCGTTCCATCACGGCAGCTATGCCGTCTGGAAGGAGGGCGACCTGATGGCGCAGCCCGACAATTCCTGGTGGAAGACGGAGGCATTTGACGTAAGTTCGGAGGTCTCCTATGCCCAGGTGCAGTTCAAATTCAAAATCAAGAAGGGTTCCACCGTGGGCACCAATTTTGCCTGGGGCTGGTTCATCGACAACTTTGAGCTTACCTGCGCGGTTTCCCCCATCAGCCCTCCTGTGGTGCAGTTCATGCCTCCCTATATTGAGGGCACCATTTATACCACAGGCCCCTTCACCGTGTTGTGCAAGGCGGCCAAACGCACTGTGCTTCCCATCGAAACACCTGTCATGCATGTGACCTGCACACCGTTGAACGGTCCGCAGACCAAGGATTCCATGCTGATGCAACCCTATTCCGGCGACTCCGTCTGGCAGGCGGTGATCCCTGCGCAGATGATTGGAACCCAGGTTTCCTATGCCGTCTATGCCAAGGACACGGCGGGCAACAACGCTTCGGCCTCCTCCGGCTTTGTGATCGGCAGGGAATGGGGCTTCGACAGCAACAGCGCGGCTTTGCTTTCTTTGGACACTCCTGTGCGCGGTTCGCTGGTCGGACAGCGCAATTCTGTTTGGGTGACGCTGCAGAACCGCGGCCTCTCCCCGCTGACTTCCGTCACTATGTATTGGAGCGTCAATGGGGTGCAGCAGACCCCTTATAACTGGAGCGGCTCCCTGCAGGAGGGTTTCACCCAGTCCGTCTGTGTGGGCGGTTATGTGGCCCGTAACGGTTACGACACCGTGGTGGTATGGATTTCGCGTCCCAACGGCCAGGCCAACGGCTCCCGTGACACCCTGGTGAAAAAGACGATTTACGGCTGCCAGCAGATTTTCAACGGTCGCTACACGGTCGGTGCCAACGGGCAGTTCAAATCGATCGGGTCGGCCCTTTCCGCGCTGAACCTTTGCGGCATGAGCGGCAATGTCACCCTCGTGCTGGAGAAGGGAGAATATGCGGAGACCGTCGACTTTACCGACTATATGAACATCATCGGTTCCAAGGATACCCTGACTTTGGTTTCCGCCACCGGCAAGGCCGAGGATGTGGTGCTGACTCCGGACCCCAAGGGAACAGGCAATGTGTTGCTGTTCCAGAATGCGCGCAACATTGTGATTTCCCACCTGACGGTGAACGGCGTAAGTTCGCCGAAATATGTGGTGTATCTCACCGATACCAACGACAACATCGAAATCAGCAATTGCATCCTGTTTGCGGATACCGCCAGTGCATCGGGCCGCGGACCCACGGTCGTCCAGATTGAGAACGGACGGATGGGAACCTCCCATAACACCAGGCTTAAATATAATGTAATCCGCGGTGGCGACAACGGCGTTGCGCTTTACGGTGCATCTGATCTCCATATAGACGGTGTCACGATGATCGGCAATACGGTTAATGACTTCATTGCGGCTGGTGTGATGGGGAAGGGTGTCCGTTGCGACACGGTGAACAACAACCTGTTCATGCCCCGCAGCACGGCCAGCAACCCTCAATTGTTCTATTTGGGGGACTGTGCGGCGGAAGAGGTTTGCAACAACCGTTTCATCAATCCCTATCCCATCAAGAGCGTGCAGGGTCTCTACCTTTATCATTTTAATGCCGATTCCTCCTGCAAGGGTCTGATTGCCAACAATGAAGTTGTCATCAACATGACTTTTGACGGATTCGGAATCAATTTGGACGAAAGCTGCTACGACCTGGTTAACAACACCTCCATTGTCAGGGGAGGGGACGGCAAACTTTTCGCCTTCTATTGCGGCAACCGCAACAAGGGCATGTACATGAATATCGTCAACAACAACTTCATCTGCTACAACGCCGGATACCCCGCCTATTTTGAGGATCCCTCCAACATGGGTTCCAGCGTGACGGCTGACTACAACAACTACTACGGCAACAAGTTTGTCGGATACTGCAAGGGCGAATACACCGATCTCTCCTCCTGGCAGCAGGCTTCGAAAGATTTACATGCCACCAACATCAACCCCAATTTCGTGGATCCTTCGGTCTCCGCAAAATGCCTCTTCTACAGCGGGCTGGATTGCCCGATGTTCAGCGGTGTCTCCAAAGACATCGACGGCGGAGTCCGTACGGTCAACACGACCATGGGCTGCTATTCCGACGTGCCGGTGCCTTTCAACGCCACGCTGAACGGCTTTGTGGACTGGCCCTATGCCTGCCTGACCACCTCCCAATATCCTGCGAAGGTTGTGCTGATGAACGGCGGCTCCAAGGACACGTTGCGCTCCTGCACCCTGCAATGGACCTGGAACGGCGTGAGGCAGACCGACATGAAGTGGACTGGCATGCTGCCGCCATATACCATGGATACGGTGCTCATCGGCAACTTCACCCCGAAGGAGGGCGAAAACGAGATCCTGGTCTGGGTGACGATGCAGAACGGCATGCGTTCCGACAACAAGCCCACGGACGACACCATCGCACAGACGGCCTACGGCTGCGTCGCCCCCATGTCCGGCGTGAAGACGGTGGGTGGTGCCTCCGCTGATTTTGTCACACTGAATGATGCCATCAGCAAGCTGAACCATTGCGGCATGGATGCGCCGGTGACCCTGAAGCTGTTGCCGGGTACTTATCCGCATGTCTCTCTCGGCGGCACCATCCAGGGGCTCAGCAGCAAGAATACCCTTACCATCACCTCTTCCACCGGCAAGGCGGAGGATGTCACCATCGTGGCCGACGGCTCCGCTGTCGAGCTGAAGGGTATCGGCAATGTATGTATCACCAACCTCACCTTGGATGCCACGAAGGGCGGCAACGGTCTGGCCATGACCGGCTCCATGTCTGACGTGGAGGTGCGTCACTGCCGGATCATGCTCAATCCTGCCATCACCACGGAGCAGTATGGCATTTTGGGCAGCAGTGACGGAAGCATCCGTAACGACATCCGCATTGTCGGCAACACGGTCAATGGCGGATATTACGGAATATATCTGTACAACGGCAGCGGCTCGGCGGCCAACCAGCACGGCAAGGGCTGTGTGATTGACAGCAACGAGGTCACCAATGCCTACTACCATTTCATCTATGCCTATTACACCGATCTCACCAGCATCTCGCACAACAGGATCCTTGCCCGGAAGAATGGCGGATACAACTATTTTAACGGCATTTACACCTATTATTGCAATATCGACCTGGTCGACGGCAATTTCATCGATTCCTATCGCGAGTATATCACCAATACGCATAATCCGATAAGCATCAACTACTCCAACTATACTTACGGACAATCTTCCACTGGCATGACCATCATTTCGAACAATGAAATCAGGGCCAAGGGCAGCAACGGCTATGTGTATGGTCTGCGCAGCTACTACAACAAGGCAAAGATTATCAATAATTCCGTGTATGTGGACAATCCATACACCTACGGATTTTGCATGTATGTCTATACTGTTGCCAACTATATGCAGGAGGTGATGAACAACAACCTTATCTATATTGGAGCCGGCGGCAGTGCGTATCCTTTCTATTCGAACAGCAGCGCGGCTGCCCAGATAAAGCTTTCGGGCAACAACTACTACCGTCAGGGCGGCACCAACCTCGCCTATTTCGGCGCAGCCCAGGCCAACCTTGCGGCGGTGCAGAAGACGGATGCCACCGCCTCCAACGTCTATCCTGATTTCATCGACATCAGCCGGGATATGAAGATCCGGAAGACCCAGAGCACTGCCCTGGACTGCCCGGTCTATAGCGAAGCCCAGGCTGATTTTGACGGAAACGCGAGGGCGAAAACCACCATCCGTGGCGCCTACAATGCGGTTGAACTGAGGTACAACGCCGCTTTCAAGGGCTTTGCCTCTCCCGCCGCAGCAACTCTGAATCCGGGTGCCAAGATTCCTGTTACTGTCAATCTGCTGAACAAGGGTGATTCCACCATCACAGCGGCCACCATCTACTGGACGGTCAATGGCGTGAGCCAGCAGCCTTACAAGTGGAAAGGCAACCTGCCCGGTGACAAGAGCGAGGCGGTTACGCTGGATACGATTGTGGGACAACCCAAGAACAATCTGATTGTGGTGTGGGTCCATCTGGATGACCATGCCGACATGCTTGCTGCGGACGACACCCTGTCCAACAACTTCTTCGGCTGTGCGCTGCCGTTGTCGGGCAGCTACACCGTGGGTGCCGGCTGCGACTTCACCACTCTGACCGATGCGATATTCGCCCTTTACAAGTGCGGTGTGGGCGGTCCGGTGGAGATGCGTCTGGCAAAAGGGGTATATGAGGATGTCGAATTCGACGGCACCTTCCCCGGTGGGAGCAGCAAGAACATTGTGACCTTCACTTCCGCCACCGGCAAGCGCGGGGATGTCATGCTGAAGGGTAAGAGCACCACTACCGCCCTGATGTTGGTGGATGCCGGCTACCTCTGCTTCAATGAGCTCTTCATCGGAGACACCAACACCGATGTGAAGACTATTGTCATCAAGAACACCCTGACGGATATCACCTTCCGGAATTGCGACCTGTGTGCCATGCCTGGCAGCCAGAACAGCCAGGCCTATGTGGTCTTCAGTAACAATACGGCCACCGGCAAGCCCTTCAAGCAGCTGCGCTTCAAACAGTGCCTGATTTACGGCGGCTATGCGAACATCCAGCTCAACTACGGCGGCAGCAGTTCCGCCACCATGTTCGGTTCGCTGGAGATAGACAGTTGCCAACTGCTGAATGGCTATTACTACGGTTTCCAGTGCGCCAACGGTTATTACAGGATGACGGTCCGTGACAACTATTTCCACAATGCCACCAACTCCGGCACCTACCGTGCGCTCAGCTATGGTAACATGATTGCCTATGTCGGAATTGACACCATGGCCCGGAACCGCTTCTGGCTGACTGCCTCCAGCAGCAGCTATGCCCTCTATTTCGGCCAGCGCATCAACAGCGGTATCCCATATACCCAGCCGGCCTGCATCTTCAACAACGAAATCATCATTGAAGGCAAGGGTACTTCCACCAGCTATGGCATCTATTCAAGTTCGCTCAACATGACGGATGTGCGTCACAACACCATCTATATGAACACGAGCGGAACGCGCTACGGCATCTTCCTGGCGAACACGAACAACACCAACTGGTACTTCAATTCCCAGGAGAACCTGATCTGCATGGCCGGAACCGGCGGTGTGGCCGAGTGTGTCCACCATCAGACGAACGGCTCCTACCTGAATGCCGGCACCACCATGGACAACAACGTCTATTATAACGACCTGAAGGTGATCGGTCATGGTGCTGCAAACATCAATGCGTGGAGCCAGCTTGTCAGCAACGACATGCATTCC
This sequence comes from Bacteroidales bacterium UBA1195, assembly GCA_002309855.1. Classification (GTDB taxonomy): domain Bacteria; phylum Bacteroidota; class Bacteroidia; order Bacteroidales; family WCHB1-69; genus UBA1195. Next base: position 41,168 of record DBYD01000006.1, on the reverse strand, counting down.
AAATGGGAGAAGCCTGTTTTCACCGATGTCACTGCCCGCAATTTCCACACGGCCGGCAGCAGCGTGCTGGTTCCTTCCGATCCTATAGTGACTGAGGACATGAACCGTCTGTTCCGCTCCAGCATCACCAATGCCGGATGCTACCACGACTATGTGCCTGCCAAATACGATGTGCAGGTCTATGCCGTGACCCATCCTGTGAACGGTGCGGTGAAGGGCAGCAAGGATTCCGTGCTGGTTACCCTCCGTAACATGGGTGCGGGCAGCGTCTCTACCATCACTGTCCAGTGGATGCTGAACGGCGTGCTGCAGACCCCGTTCAAATGGCAGGCCGGTGGAAAGGCGCTGGCTTATGGCGATGTGGTGACGGATGTTCGGATCGGCGGTTTCACCGTGCCTTCCGGCCGTTACAACATCAAGGCCTGGACGGAGAATCCGGACGGCAACACCGATGCGGATGTCACCAACGACACAGCCTACATTTCGGTCATCTCCTGCGATTCCGCGCTGAAGGGAACCTACAACGTCGGCGGCAAGGGAGCGCATTATGCCGACCTGAACGATGCTGTCAACGCACTGTATTATTGCGGTGTGGCCGGTCATGTGGTCTTTAATGTGGCCTCCGGCATCTATGATGCAATGGAGTTTTCCGGAAACATTCCCGGAGCCGGTGCCAACAGCACCATCACCTTTGTCTCCGCCGCCAACGATGCCAATACGGTGGTGGTCGGTGAGGATGCTACGGTGGCCCTGAAGCTGCAGAACGCCTCCTTCCTCCATTTCGAAAAGATGACTTTCGGCACGCAACGCGCTGCCAGTCCCGAGAATGCTGTGCTCTTTGAGGGTTACATCGAGGATGTGCTTTTCCACCATTGCAACCTCTATGTAAGCACCACCACCTCCAACAGCACCTACCGTGTTGTCAACTACAACAACTCCAGCAACAATGTCAATTACATGAAGGATGTGCGCTTTATCGGCAACCGGATCATCGGCGGCTACTATGGCTTCTATTTCCAGTATCCTGCCGGAAGCCAGAGCAACTGCCTTGCCACGGCGGCCAAGCGCTCCAGTCTGGTGATGGACAGCAATGTGATTGCGGATCAGTACTATTATTCGATATACTGCTACTACTATGCGTATATCCCCAGCTTCTCCTACAACACACTGACCAACCGTGACGGGGTGAACACGCATTACGGTGCCTATTTCCAGCAGGTGATTCTGTTCGACAGCATCATCGGAAACAGGATCCGCATCAACGCAAATACTACTTCCCGTGCATTCTATATGTACAACACCATCAATAATCCTGCCAATTTCGGCACAGGCACCCAGCCGGCATTGTTCGCCAATAACGATGTCATTGTGACCGGCAGCACCGTCTACGGCCTCTATTTCGGTTACAACGCCAATGTGCAGATTGTGAACAATTCCTTCTATGCCAAGGGCAACACCAACTATGCGCTCTACAACACGGGCCAGACCAATGCCAACTGCAGCCTTTATGTGAAGAACAACGTCATCAAGACGGAGAACGGTTCCACCAACAACTACATGGTATATGTCGGCACGGCGGCCAACGTGACCACCACCTCCAACCCCACATTCCTGGATTCCAACAACTACTACACCACCGGCACCAAGAACACCAATTTCTATTGTTCCAGTGCCAAGACGTTGGCCAGTTGGCAGAGTTCGCACAAGCAGGATCTCAATTCTGTGACGGAGGCGTTGGTCTTCCCGAACTTCCCGAATGACCTGAGCATCGCCCAGTACTCCGGTGCCCTGAAGATCAACCGTCACCACCGTGTGACCCGCGACATCAACGGGACACCCAGAACCAGGCTGACGGTGATGGGAGCCTACAGCACGCCGCTGTTTGAGGGTTCCGACCTGATGCCGGATGCCTATGTGGAGCCGCTGACCGGCGGTATCCAGTGCGTGCCGAACAGCACACCGGTGAAACTCCGCATCTACAACCAGGGAACCGTTGATGTGGACTTCTCCACCACCCCGATGAAGGTCTGGCTGAAGTGCGAAAGCGATTCCGTGAACCTGCAGACCAGTGTGGATGTCAAGAGTGGCCTGATAAAGGTCATGGGTTATGACACCGTCGATCTCCTTTCCCATCTTGACATCACCTATCCGGGCATGTACAGGCTGACCGCATGGATCGAATGGGCAAGTGACCAGCAGAAATTCAACGACACGCTGCGGCTGAACTACTATGTGGACAAGACCATCCTTCCGTACGAGAACAACTTTACGGGCACCTTTGCGGGTGTGTCGGTGAACCAGACCTACGGCGACATCATGTGGGAGGTGACGAACAGCAATCCGGTGCTGAACCCTGTGTACGGCACGGGCAGCCTGCTGTTCCGCTCCTCGACGGAGCGCGGCTCCATAAGCCAGGCCGTCTTCACCTCCATGACCCTGCAGAACACCTACCGTCCGCAGCTCTACTTCTGGTATGCGCACAACAACAAGAACCCCTATCTGATGGATCAGATGGATGTGCGCATCTCCCAGGATGGTGGCGCGACCTTCAAGACATTGCAGACACTCTACCGTTACGATGCCAAATGCACGCAGCCGACCTGGAAACGTTACCAGATTGACCTTTCCAACTATACCACCGGCAACTGCATTGTGCTGGTGTTCACCGCCTACAGCTACGGTGGAGGCGACCAGACCATTGACCAGGTTAAGATTGTGGCCATGCAGGACATGCAGGTGCGCGTGGATGCGCCTGTGGAATCCGATTTCGCGGCCTGCAACCTGACCGGCCGGAGCCTGAAGGTCTACTTGGAGAACCTGACCGGACAGGAGGTTCCGTTCAAGGCGGGCGATTCCGTGACCGTGGAGATGAGCGGCGCTTCGAATTTCATGTTCAAGCAGGCGTTGAGCGGCCGTCTGGAAAGCCGCGAGCTTGACTCCTTGGTGCTGAGCCCGATCGACTACGTGGGCGGCGGCCGGTTCGATGTGAAGGTCTATGTGAACGCCATCGACAGCAACGCTTCGAACGATACGGCGAAGTTCAGCCTAAACCTGAATCCCGACCTTGCGGTGACGCGGCACGATGCCATCGGCTATACCGAGCCGGGCGACACGGTCTATGTCGGATTTACCATGAAGAACATCGGCAACCTGGATATTGTGAGTCCGATTGAGGTGCTTGTGGTGCTCAATATGGAGGATACGGTGAGGGAGAGAATCAGCCGGGTTCTGAAGCCGGGCGACACCCTTTACCACCGTTTCAGCCAGGGCATCATTGTGCCTGTGACCACCTCCGACCAGCCCTTCTACCTGCTGGATGTCTATGCGCAGATGCCTTGCGACGCGAACGGTGACAACGATTCGGTGCGCATTACCGGTCTGGTGAATGTTGTGGACAACGGCATTCTCTCCATCATTACGCCTGCCGCCACGCCGTGTGCTATGGGAGGATCCATGGCCAAGGTGGAGGTTCGCCTCTTCAACAACGGTACTGTGGACAACACGGACAGCCTGCTGCTGACGGCGGTTATCGACAGCGCCGGTGTGGCGTATGCCACTATGACGGAGAAGATTGCCCCGATGTACGGCGGTGAGAACCGCAACCACACCTTCAGCCAGAGCTACCGGGTGCCGCGCCTGAGCGTGAACGGCGCACAGGCCGCTTACAAGGTGACCGTATTTTTGGGAGCCTTGGCGGATGACATCGACCATGGTAACGACACGGCGAAAGTGGAGGCCTGCGTTGAGGGCGGCGTCGGTATCGAAGATGCCACCGCCGACCGCTGGACTGTGGGTCAGAACGTGCCGAATCCTGCCTCCGAGATGACCCGGATACCGTATGTGATTCCTGAGGCCGGCGTCCTGACGCTGCGCATCATGGGCATGAACGGCCAGGTCCTGTACCGTGAGGATGTCAATGCGGAGGCCGGCAGCGGCGATATCCGCGTGAACCTCTCCGACCTTGCGGCCGGTGTATATTATTACAGCGTTGAATACCGTGGCGAACGTGTCGTCAAGAAGATGAACGTCGTCCGGTAACATTTATGTANNGTTTACAATATGAAAAATGGCGGGTTCCCCCGCCATTTTTTTTATTTTTTTTAAATTATTCATATTGTTTTTTTTTGTATATTTGTAAATTATATCTGCGAATGTTATTTAATTAATAATTAGAGAATTAACAAAAAAGGTCAAGAGGATTTCTATGGAAGAGAACACCAAGGAGGGTTTTCCTGGGCAGAATAATCCGGAAGAGGGGATGCAGTTTGGGCAGATAGTCCCAGTCGATATCAACAAACAGATGAAGAACGCCTATATTGACTATGCCATGTCGGTGATAGTCGCGCGGGCGTTGCCGGATGTGCGGGACGGTTTCAAGCCGGTGCACCGGCGCATCATGTATGCCATGTGGGACACGGGCAACCTGTCCAACCATCCGACCAAAAAGTCGGCGAGAATTGTGGGTGAGGTGCTTGGAAAGTATCATCCTCACGGGGATACAGCTGTCTATGATGCAATGGCACGCATGGCACAGGATTGGAGTATGCGTTATCCGTTGGTGGACGGCCAGGGCAATTTTGGTTCCATTGATGGGGACCGCCCTGCTGCAATGCGGTATACTGAAGCCAGGATGAAGAAGCTGGCGGAGGAGATGATGGTGGACATTGAAAAGGAAACCGTGGATTTCCAGCCAAACTTTGATGAGGAGCTGACCGAACCGGTGGTTTTGCCGGCAAAAATTCCCAATCTGTTGGTGAACGGTTCGTCCGGCATCGCTGTCGGTATGGCCACAAATATGCCGCCTCACAACCTTACGGAGGTGGTGGACGGTGTGGTTGCCTATATTGACAATCCGGAAATAACCGTGGATGAACTGATGCAGCATGTGAAGGCTCCCGATTTCCCGACGGGGTGCACAGTGTACGGTTATGACGGCGTACAGCAGGCCTACCGTACTGGCCGTGGACGGGTAATCATGCGTGGAACGGTGGAGTTGGAAACGGCCGAACATGCCCATGGAAAGGATCGGCTGATTATCACCTCCATTCCGTATCAGGTGAACAAGTCTGAGATGGTCAGCCATATCGCCGACATGGTGAAGGAGGGTCGCATTGACGGCATTGCCGAAATCCGGGACGAGTCCAAGAAAAAGGTGCGGGTGGTGCTGGAACTGCGTAAGGATGCCATGCCCAAGGTTGTGATGAACAAGCTGTACCAGTACACGCCTCTGCAATCATCCTTTGGTGTCAACAATGTGGCTCTGGTGGATGGCCGTCCGCAGACACTCAACCTGAAAGAGCTGATCCACTATTTTGTCAAGCACCGTCACGATGTGGTGGTACGTCGCTGCATTTATGAGTTGCGCAAGGCAAAGGAGCGCGCCCACATTCTGGAGGGTCTGCTCAAGGCTCTTGACATAATTGATGAGATAATTGCTCTGATACGTGCCTCAAAAACTGTGGACGAGGCCAGGAACGGGCTGATGGAACGGTGGCAGTTCTCCGAAATACAGGCATCAGCCATTGTGGAGATGCGTTTGCGCCAGCTGACAGGCTTGGAGCGTGAAAAACTTCAGGCAGAATTTGACGAGTTGCAGAAGAAAATCCAATATTTGACCGATGTGCTGGCCAATGAATCCATGCAGATGGATATCATCAAAAGCGAAATGCTGGAAATCAAGGCAAAATATGGTGACGAAAGGTTAAGTCAGATCGAATATTCGGGTTCGGCCAATTTCCGGATTGAGGACATGATTGCCGATGATGCGATGGTCATAACCATTTCGCATATGGGATATATCAAGCGCACCAGTCTTGCGGAATACAAGGTTCAGAACCGTGGCGGCAAGGGTTCGCGCGGATCCGGCGCCCGCGATGCCGACTTCATTGAGAAGATGTTCATGGCAACCAACCACAACCATCTGCTCTTCTTCACGGAAAAGGGCCGCTGCTATTGGCTGCGTGTGTTCGAGATACCGGAGGATGCCAAGACTTCAAAGGGGAGGGCGGTGCAGAATCTGCTGAACATTGAGCCTGATGACAAGATTAAGGCGGTCATCAATGTCACTTCGCTGACCGATCCGGAATATATCGACAACCATTATGTTGTGCTCTGCACGGAAAAGGGAATCATAAAGAAGACCACGTTGGAGGCTTATTCCAGGCCGCGGCAGCGGGGCATCAACGCCATAATTGTCCGGGATGGGGATACATTGCTGGATGCGCGGCTGACAGATGGCAATGCTGTCATCATGATGGCTTTGCATTCAGGAAAGGCGGTTCGTTTCAAGGAGGAAAAGGTTCGTCCTATGGGTCGGAACGCCTCCGGTGTGAAGGGTGTGACCCTTGCCTCGCCCGATGACCGTGTGGTTGGCATGATTTGTGTAAATAATGACAATGATGACATTCTGGTGGTGTCGGAGAAAGGTTACGGCAAACGCTCCTCCTTAGCGGAATACCGCGAGACCAACCGGGGCGGAAAAGGGGTGAAAACCATCAGCATTACAGACAAGACCGGACATCTGATTGCCATTAAGAATGTCAATGATGAGGAGGACCTTATGATCATTAACCGGAACGGTGTGATTATCCGGATGAAGGTCTCGGAACTCCGGGTGATGGGAAGAGCCACGCAAGGGGTGAGGCTGATTAACCTGAAACCTACTGACGAAATCGCATCGGTCACTCAGGTGCCGACAGAAAATGAGGAGGAAGCGGAAGAAACCGCCACTCCAACGGAAAACGGAACAGAAACAGAAAACGAAACGAACAAACAGGAGTAATAACCATTAAAAAAAGTTGAAACATGAAACGAATGCTTGCAATCTTACTGATGGTCGCGTGGACGGGCACTGTAGCTTTTGCCCAGAAATCCGCCGTTAATTCCGCCTATACCCATTATGGTAACCAGTATTGGGACAAAGCCAAACGGTATATTGATGCGGCCAGCGTGCATCCCGACACCAAGGATGATGCCAAAACGTGGATGTTCAGGGGCAACATTTACCTGATGATTGCCAATGAGCAGGCCAGTGAAAAACCCAATCCAAAATATGCCAATCTGTGCGAAAATGCAATTGATACGGCTTACGAAGCTTATAGAAAGGCCAGCCAGCTGAATCCTGATATCAGGGTGAGCATGCGGATTGCCGACCCGGTGACCGGTTTGGCTTTCTGCTCCGATTTCTTCTTTAATCAGGCCTACACGGCTCTCAAGGAGGAGAAATATGATTGGGCCTACGATCGTGGCGAAAAAGCTTACAAGAGCAATCCTAAGGATGAAAATGCCTATTACATTTATGCCTTGGCGGCTGAATTGAGCGGTCATAAGGACGTGGCCAAGCAGCAGTACTACAACATGACCAAAGCGAAGGTGAAAAGGAATGAACCATACATCCGCTTGGCCATGATGTACAAGGAGGAGGGGGACACAAACCGCGCCATTAAGGTCATCAGGCAGCACAGCGTGCTGAAAGACACCTCTTCGAATGCCAAGGTAAATGTGGAATATGCCACGCAGGAGGCCATCATCTATGCTTGGGCAGGAGACAACGAAAAGTCCATGCAGGTTATGAACAGGGCATTGGAACAGAATCCGGACAATCCTGTGCTGATGATTAACATGGGCAAGGAACTGATTGGTGTGAAAAATTATGAGAAGGCTGAAGAGTTGTTGAAGAAGGCTCAGACGCTACAGCCGGACAACTATTATGTCTATTACAACTTGGGCAATTGCTACTATAACCGTTCCAGCGACATTTCCAAATCAATGAACGACATTGCGGATGATAATGAGTATGCAAAAACTGCGGCTGTGTACCAGCAGCTGCTGCGCGATGCGCTTCCATACTTGGAAAAGGCGGAAAGCATTAACGGTATGGACCACAATACGTTAGTGATGTTAAAGCAGGTTTATACCAGAATAGAGGTTAATGAGGGTGAGCCGGACTTCAAAGAAAAGTTGAAGGCGGTGGAGGCCAAATTGAAGGAATTGGAGAGCCAAAAAGCGAAATAGTACCGCAATAAAAAAAAGGCTGCCGTCGGCAGCCTTTTTTTATTTTATGCCAAGTTTCCAGGTGAGGCCGAGGTTGGCTTGGAAGGTGAGCGGTCCGTTGTTGCGGCTTTTCATAAGCGCAAATGCGTGCAGCCTGATGGTGTTCTTTCCAATTAGCGGATAATATTCCCCTCCCATGCCGACATACTGGTAATAGGTGTCGGCCGGAACGTAAAGATCCCAGTCGTAGATGTCGGGTGGGATCTCATCAAAATAAAACCCTTCAGTTTCATTACGTTCGTGCCGGTCAATACCGCCCTTTGCAAAGAGGTTCAGCCTGTCGGTCACCTGCCGTTTCGCCTCCACAATGAGCGTGTAGTCCTGGAAGAAGAAGCGGTCCTGACGGTCGCAGGCACGGTTCATCACATCGATGTAGAGGTAGCTCTTCCCGAAATCGAACTTGTTCCCCAACGCGATGTAATTGATAAACTTCCCATGCTCGAATTCCACCAGGTTGGTTGACCATATCGGTTTGAACCAGTTGAAGTCGCCGTACCAGATAAGGTTGTAGGCGTAGAGGTTCGCCATTTTTGTTTTGATGTATGGCGAATTGGTGACCTGTGCCTGGAGGTGTGAGTGTTCCGTGCGATAGTGGAGCGAAAGCCCCATCTCGTAGCAGTTCACATTGTTCCAGAACTCGGACCAGAAGTACATACTTATTGGCGCAAGGTCGTACTCCCAGCCACCGATGGCCACCACCTCCTTACCTGCGGTGAGGGAAAAACGCGGTGCGAAGCCCCATTGCAGGTACATCCAGTCAGTGCCCTCGAAAAAGGTGGTGGAAAAGCCCATGTTCCCCGCGTTGATGCGCTGGCGCCAGTGGTAGCTCGCCTTCGGGGCGAGCCAGCCGTCCATCTGGAAGTTCAGGTATTTGCCCTGAAATGCGCTGCTGAACCGGTCATAATTTCTGTCCAGCAGCTGCATGTCAAAATCCACCCTTGTCTCAAGGGCCGCATAACTGCACCACGGCTTTTTTTCGTCCGTTGTCTGCTGCGCCCGCAAGGTCTCACCTGCCCATACGAGTGAGAGCAGGAGTATTGTCGTTACAAGTCTCTTCATGTTTCCGTCGCTTTTTGCGAAGGTAACGCGTTTTATTTGAAAGCGTTTTCGCTCAGTCCCTTGCCGGTGATTTTCAGATCCTCCATGTAGGAAGGCACATCGCGGCCGAGGAACTTGTCCACGTAGATTTTCGCCAGATACTGGCCCAGCATGAAGCCGTGGCCGCGCAGGCCGACAAGCAGCCCGGCCTCCGGATCCACAATGTAGCGCGGCTCCGTGTAGTATCCGGACCATACGGCGTGGAAGCCTACACTTGCCAGATTAGGAATCCAGTCGGCGAAGACCTCCGACACGATTTCGAGGAACTCCTTGCTGTTGTATTTCAGGTTCTGACGTGCCTCGTATGCATCGGTGTCGGGGGAGGCGCAGCCGATAATCTGTCCGGTGTGCAGGAACTGCTGCCCGTAGACGGCGGTGAATCCCTTATAGTGCCTCCGGTCGATGATCATGTCGAGCGAGTCGCCCGCCTTGCCCATATTGGGCAGCCTCCGTGTGATGAAGGCCTGATGCTTGACAGGGTAGAGGTTGGTCTCCAGCCCCAGCATCTTGGCGAACTGCTGTGCGCCCGGTCCCAGTGAGTTCACAAAATGGCCGCAGGTGTATTCAACCCATTCGCCCTGATGTGTGCGCACCAATGCAACGGTCTTGTCGCCTTTGCGGGAGACATGCTCCAGCGTGCAGTCCTCCATAAGGGTGCCGCCGTTCTCCACGGCGATGCCGCGCACGTAGTCGATGGTCATGCCCGGGGTTGCCTGCCAGCAGTCATTGGAAATCAAAGCGTGGCTATAGACGCTGTTGCTGTTGTTCCACAGCGGTGAAATCTCCTTGCCGAAATCCTTCCGGTCAATCATATAGGCGTCCGACCATGCGCGAGAGGCGTCCAACGCGTCGTAGGTGGCTTGGTCATGCACAAGGTTCACATAGCGCGTGGGTTTGTAGTGGATGTTGTGCACTTTCTGAATTTCCCTGAATATCTCCTGGTTGTGGTTTGCAATATCGGAGATGTCTGGGTTGGAGAATGCGGGGCGGCCTCCTCCGATGCAGCGCCATGACGATCCGCGCACGCTGTTGACCAGCACCGGTTTCATGCCCGCCTCGGCAAAATAGCGGAACAGTGCGCTGCCCGCCATGCCGCCGCCGGCCACAAGCACCTGCACCTCCTCCTTACGCACCTTGCCTGAGGGGAATACAAACACCTCCTTGGCGTTCGCGTTATAGACATCGCCCAAGGTTATCTGGTTGGAGAGCGGTGCACGCGGGGTGGCGTCGCCATAAACCTCGATGCCGTGCGCCCTCAGAATCTGCTTGGCGCGCGGGATGCAGCGCTTGCCGCGGCATGGACCCATGCCCATACGGGTGATATGTTTCAGCTCATCGACGGAGATGAACTTGCGGTCGCCGATCACATCTATCAGCTGTTTCAGCGTGACATCCTCGCAATGGCACACATAGGTCTCCGCCTCAATATCTTTGACCTGTTTGAATTCCAACGGTTTCGGATAACGGTCCTTCAGGATGAAGCCTCTGGCGTCGGTTAATTTCAGAGACGCAAAATTTTGCGTCTCTACAGCGCGGACGCGGACGACATGCGTCTTGTTCGTCTTGCGCATGACCTTTTCAATCACGCCTTCGCCAACCTTCTTGCCGTTGTTGTCAACCAGAAAGACCTCCTTGCCCTCTTCAACGTCATATTCGACGGGGAGGAAGAGGGTGTTCTTCTTCAGATCGTATCCGAAAATGGCCAGACCTGGGCAGTGGTTGACGCACTGCATGCAGCCGATGCACTTGCTGTAATCTACAGTGGGGGTGAGGTTGGTGCCGCTTTTGGAGATTGCGCCCTGCGGGCAGGAGAAGGAGCAGGGGTTGCAGGCGAAGCCGTAGATGCAGTCGGTGATCACAAACGGTTTTTCCATGCTACGCTGTTCCGACGGCATGTTGGGCTGTTCCAGTATGCGTACAGGATGCTGCTGTGAATCGATATATTGGCGTGAAATTTCCAGATATTCGTCCTCCGAAAAACGGATGTTCATCTGACGGGCCAGCTCGTAGGCGGCCTGTTTGCCGCGCAGCACCGCGCTGGTGCCCTCGCCTATGCGGATGGCGTCGCCGATGCCGCAGACGTTGGCTCCGAAGACCTCCTTGCCCTTCTGCAGCAGCTGGTTGTCAGGAATCAGTCCGGTGCAGATGTTGATTATGTCGATGTCGTCAATGATTTTCTCCGTGCCGGGGATGGCCTTGAAGTTCTTGCATTCTGCTATTACCGCGCCGGTTACGCCGGTATGGTCGGCGTTAGGTATGGCCTTCAGCAGGATGTGCGAGGTGAGGATTGGAATGCCCAACCTGCGCACACGGTTGGCCTGTACAGGGAAACCGCCCTCATGATCCATGCCTTCGATGATGGCCTTTATTTCGGCACCGGCCTGCATCCCCTGGTAGGAGGTGAGGTAGCCGATGTTTCCGGCCCCGACGGTCAGCACCTTTTTGCCAAGGAGCGTATGCTCCTGATTCATCATCTTCTGGAACACAGCTGCGGTATATACTCCGGGAAGGTCATCGTTTTCAAAGGTCGGCATGAAGGGCACCGCGCCGGTTGCCACCACAAGGTAGTCAGCATCGACGTAGGCCATTTCGCCGTTTTCAACATTCTTCAGTGCCAGCCGTCTGCCCTCCAGCAGATCCCATACGGTGTTGTTCAGCAGAATCCCCTCGTGGTTGTCTCCTGCCAGCGTCTTTGCGATGTCAAAGCCACGCATTCCGCCATATTTCTGCTCCTTTTCAAAGAAGAAGAACTGGTGGGTCTGNNGCATGTTGAACTGTCCGCCGATGCGGCTGTTGTTGTCAATCACCAGATTATTGATGCCAAGCTCGTTCAGCTTTTCACGGCAGGCAAGTCCCGCAGGGCCCGCGCCGATGATTGCCACGCTTGTCTTATAGATGGGGACTTCCCTCTGGAGGTTTTCCCGGAATTCGGGCTGGTAGTCCTTGGGTATTTCGCGCACCTCGTGCACATCGTCAACCTTGGT
>DBYD01000006.1:16562-29019 GCA_002309855.1 Bacteroidales bacterium UBA1195 | reverse complement strand
AGCATTTCGCAGGCTCCGCACTTGCCGATTCCGCATTCCAGGCTGCGGTTACGGCCGTCCAGACTGTGACTGTGGACCGGATGTCCGGCCTGATGCAGGGCGGCTGCAATGGTGTAGCCTTTTGCGGCCTTTATTTTTTTTCCTTCAAACAAAAATTCGACATTTTCCTGTTCCGGAATGTCCAAAATGGGGTGAGAAGTTATTTTATACATATCTAAACATTTGATTATACGACAAATAAATTATTGTGTCCAAAACAGACAACAAAACGCAAAGAAAAACATTTTTTTGGTTGGATACCCCGTATTTTTTGAAAAAAGGTAAGAAAAAATGGTATATGTTGTTTTTCAGTGTTTTCAGAACCATCTGTCGAGTTGTTGGAACTCCTGCGGCTCCGCTCCGAAACCGAGGTAGAAGCGGGCTACAGCCGGATTGTTCGAGCCGTTGAAGTCCAGTATGGCTTCCGAACATGCGTGTTCCCTGATAAAGCTGTCCATCAAAAGAAACATTGCGCGGTTCTCTTCGGAGGAGGTGCTGCGTCCGGAAAAGAGGAAGGTATACCGGTGCGGCACAAACGGGAAGAATGCTGCGGCGCAAAGCTCCCCGTTTGGTCCTTTCACGCCCCAAGTTTCCATGGCATTGCGCTGTTGCAGTGTGTAAAGTAGCTGTAGAAGCCTCTGGTAGTCATGCTCACGATATCCCACGTTTTTTGCCTGTCCACGATGGTTGCGGAACAGTCGTATCACCTTCTCGATGTCGGTTTCACGGATAATCTGCAGCCCTGCGCTTTCCGCTTTTTTCAGGTTGCGGATGTGGTTCTGGCTGTAGCCGGAGCGCAATGTCACATAGTCGGGCTCAAGTGGCAGCAGACATGTTCTGTGGAGGAGGGTTTTCCCGGAAATGTTGTCCGGAATTCGATTGGCTGCATTGAAGACCAATTCCCTGTATATGAATTTCTTGGGAATCTCCGCAATCCATTCCGCCACATCCGCCTCAGGTTGTCCCAATATGCCGAGCTGTCCGGTGAAGAATGGCGGGTAGATATAATTTATGCCATACTTTTTCCGGTGGAAAACCGGCATTACGGCACGGTAGTCATCCTCCACCAGCGCATCCCAGCGTTCCCCGCAGCCATCCAGATACCAGGTCCGCGCACAGACCGAATCGGTCTGCGGGTTGGAGCGTGTGCAGGCCTCCCATCTTTTTTCGTCAACCGTTTCGCGTGAAATCCATCTTACCGGCATGTGTCGTGCATATATTTAATTAAATGTAGGTAAAGTTCCATGGTCGGCAGGTCATGCCCCGGCATCGGGCCGAAGGAATGGTTGTGGAATAAAGTCACGATTTCACCTCCGTAGCGGATGGCTTCGTCAAGTAACGGCTTCACTTGCCGCCACAGTGCTGCTTCGGTTCGCTCTTCATTATTGAAGAAACAGTTTTCCATAAACAGTAGCGGATGGATTGTCAGCGGTAGTTCCTTTTCCTGTTGGAGGTCAAAGTATTGGAATGGATGGCATGTGCCTGCACGGAATCCGGCATTTGAGGCATAGCCCATGCTGTAGTCATCGGTGATGCCTGCTGCGACAAGATTGCGGTAGCTTTCCGGAAGGGATAGCCGAAGGTAGTGGAAGCGGTTTCCTGTCACTTTATCGCCAAGGCATTCCGACAGGGCTGCTTTTTCATGTTGTAGCGCCTTATGGTTGCGGAAACTGCCGTACGAGGCGTGCAGCCCCACCTTTCCGTCATCCTTAAGGTGTCTCACCAGCTCCCTGAATGTGCTGTTTTCCGGTGATATGCCCTTGTCGTGAGTTGAGCGTGGGGCAAAAAGGACGAAATGCAGCGGATGCAGTCCCTCATCCTCATGCAGCTGTCGTAGTAGGGCGAAAGTATCGTATGGGTCGGATTCTCGTCCGGCAAGAACCTTTGCACGGTTGCGGATGCCTTTCAAATCACCGTGCAGCAGCTGTTTTGCAAATCCAGCAGCGTTTATCAAGAAGCCTTTCTCCCTATAGGCGTAGGCCTGGTCAATGTCGTAGGTCGGCTGGAAGCGTACTTTGCTTGTTACAGGCATGAATGCTGGAAACTTCCGATGGAGTGCTTCTGCCAAATCTTCCAGCCAATGGTCCACCACCGCCAGTTGCAGGCATCCGTTTTGGACTGCGACGCTTTCTTCGGCGTGGAAGCGGCCGTGGGAGTCGGGTGTGTGCGGCTGCATCTCTTCGTAGCGGCTCAAAAAGTAGAAGCATGCTGCAAAGGGATCCCAGTCCAAGTCGGTGCCATCTGCTTTGTTTATGAAACAATAGGGGGTTCCGTTTCGCCATGTCATTTGGGGTTTCAGTGGACGGATACCGGTTTCGGAAAGCAATCCGTCAGGTGAAATCCAGAATGCTCCTTCCATTGGTTGTTTGGAATAATTAATTTTTGCTTCGGCTTGTTCCTCCATGAGAGATTCCTCCGTAAAACATAGTTTGTACGGATGTCCCCACCTTTCTGATATCGCGTAATGCAGCAGATATTCCAGACGGTTAGTCGGGTCGTTAGCAAATATGGCAATCATAACGGGATAACGCTTGAGTTCTTTTTTTCGTATATTTTTTTCGCCTTATAATACAATAGTACTTTGTTTTTTTCGTTTTCTTTCAATAAAACAGCATACTATGACTTTAGATGAAATTATGAAATCTCTTTATTATCAGAAGGAGACCTATTTTTTGGATATTTTTGGTAAGATCAAGCATAATCGTACCACTCTTTACGCAGACCGCAACAATTGCCGTTCTGTTCGCCATATTGAACATTGGCTACGGTTGAATGACCTGTTGAATGTGGCTGCTTATCTCAATGGGGATTGGAAACCCGACTGGATGGATGCATCTTCCCCAAAGTATGTTCTTCGCATGCGTGATGGTGTTCCTGTTGCGGAGGCTGTTTCCACCCCATGCCAAATTGTCTATTTCCGTTCCGAGGAGGCCGCTATGGAGGCGGTTAGCGTGTTGGGTGTAGAGGTGGTGTGTGATATCCTTAAAGGTGAGGTTTAACCAATAACCTGACATTTTTTTGTAAATGTATAAAAAAAAATCCCCGGTCATGACCAGGGATTTTTTGATAATGATGTCCTTTCGGTTAGAAGTTTCCTAAAATCAGACGTACAGAACGTCCACCGTAGCGGTACCATCCACCTGTATTAACATAAGTCATATATGTTCCAACATTGGTGGCATCTTGCTCCTCTTTCATGAGCAGGTAACCAGCATATGGCGGGTTGATGTTAGTTGTTTCAGTGGAAGTCCAATAGCATCCCCATGTGTCTGAAGGCAGCACAATGTGGCTGGCATCTGTATAGGGATACTTATAATCATTATTACCATAACCACGGATTCCGGCAGAGGGCAGGAAGGCAACACCTGCCTTTTCCATCTTATCCATGTCAGCTGCAGTATAGGTGTTCGCACTGTACTTAAGACCATTGTTCTTGTTGATGCTGTTCTTGTCAGGCAGTGCCACGCCGGTCGGATGTGTGTATTCATCAGGGAAAATCAGCACACCGTTGATCCCATTGACATTGGCTGCTGCAAAGCGGGCATTGTCAACACCGTTAAGGGTCGATCCGGTTGTACGGGTGTTCAGCATGTAGGCCGCTTGATTGTATGTCCAAGTGTAGAAGGCACCTTTGGCATGTCCAGTGGTGTTGCTTCCACTTATAATGTTGTTATTTTTACCCCAGTCGTAGTCAGATTTGCTGATGTTTCCGGAAGGATAGTCACTCTCAACGTTGGTGTGAAGATAACCATATTTTCCATTGTATCCGCTGGTGCCGTATCCGAAGAGGTCAATGAACACATTGCAATTGGCACCATTCACGATTTTTTCGTTATCGGTTTTGCCAACCGTATCCCACTGGTTCGCTGCAAAGCGCCAGATGGCGTCTTTGGGGTTGTACTGCAGATTTCCGCTGGATAATTTCATGCTGTGCGTGGAATCAATGGAGACATCGGCGTCAATGAAGCTGCTGGCAGCGTACTGGCATGCCAGGGCACCCATGTTAACTGTGTACATTTTGTTTCTCTTGACAATGCTCTGGCCTCTCAGGCATTTGCGCATCATGTTACCTTCATTGTCATACACCTCCATGCACAAATCGTTCAAGCCGTCCATCATGTTAATCGGAACCATGATATAGAACCATTTGGTATTACCACTTAAACTGACAGAAGTGGGATTTGCATTCAAGCCACCGCAATTCAGAACGAGTTTGCGGTTACGGTTGTTGGCGTTGTCAATCTGAATCTGAATGTTCGGAAGTGCATTCAAATCACTGGTGGCTTTGGTAAGTCCGGTGTTGTCAGCGGAATTGATGTAGCCTTCGCCATTGAAAGCGGTCTTTTTGGAAGTGCTGGTGACCAGGACGATTTTACGGATTCCAGCGTTGTTGGTGGCTCCATCCAGGAAAGTTTCAGATTGTCCAACTGTGAAACCAACCTTAAGCACAGCGCAAAGGTTGACAAACTGCAGGCGGACCGCTTTGTTTTCCATCCGCTCTGTGGCGTATGCCACCATGTAGTTCATGTCTTTGAGGAATTTGCCATTTCTCTCATCCACATCCTGGTATTTCTGAACCTGCGGGAATTTCACATGAATCTCCTTGGTGTAGTAGCTGCCGTTCTTTTTCAGCAGGGTGGTTGTGCTGGCAGCCAAATCTGCGGGATACACGGCAAACCAGTTCTTGACTGTGTCCGCATTCCCACTATTGTTTTCCCAAGCGGAGTACATGGGCGTTGCCGTACCCCAGAAAAATGCGGTACCTTTTACTTTTTGGCCACCTTGGTTGGTGGTATGGACGGTAAATATTTGATTGTTGACACGAATCTTATCACCATCATCCCAAACCACGGAATCGCCTGCAATGTAGGATTTCTGCAATCCATCCGGCAGGGTCATGCTGGCTTCAAATGAAACGTTTTCCGGTGTGCCTTCAAAAAGCACATCATTGGAGAGGGTCTTCGGTTCCTCTTTGGTGCAGGCGCTCAACAAAACGAGAGCTGCTGCAGGGAGCAATAATCTTTTTATGTTAAGTCTCATTGTTCTGTTTTTTTTAATGTTTTTCTTTGTTTTAATTCTCGGAATAGTGTTTAGAACCAGCTTTCGTCACCTCCGTTATCCCATCCGTTGCTGAGATCCTCTTCATCATACAGCTGTGTGGCGGCCGCTTCGTCTTCACTGATAGCAAAGCCTTTTTCCAGGGCGAACCGCTGGAGTTCCATTTGCGGAGAAAGGTATTTCTCCTTTTTGTCAGCACTTTTTCTCATTGTTATGCGCTTTTTAATTGTTAATATTTTTTTATTCTATTTATTTTTAATTTAAGTTTCAAAAGTTGGTCAGTTTTGGGCTTCGCAGTATCTCTTGTGGCCGTTGAAAATGGAAATATGGCATCATTTTCTGCCATTCCACCCTTCGGATGATTTTTTCCTCCGCTTTCCAACGGAACCCCAAGACCTGTCATTGCTCATGCGCCTGTTAATTTTAACTAATTAATTTTTAATTTAATATACATACTTTTCGTATCTCGGCAAACACTCTTTGTAATCTCTTTCCCGTATTTGTCTTATGTTTACCGCCTATACGTGTACTTCGATGCAAAAGTATAACAAATCCATTTATCTTTTTCATTTTTTTTCATTTTTTTTTCATTTTTTTTTTTACATATAATTTATAATGGTTTTTCAGATAGTTGCGCATTTTTTGATGCGTGACAGGTGATGGGTATTGTTTTTTTGGGGAAATTTGCATTTTGTTTATTGGAGGATTGAATATGAGACAATGGTATAGGAATCAGAAGTTTCTGACAAGGCGCAGCATAGAGGCGTGCATTTTCCTTGTGATTTTCCTGCTTTTTTTCGGGTTTATGGCGCATGTCATGGGTTTGCCCAACATGCTGAACACACTAATGCAGACCTCATACAGCCTGCTGATGGAGACAGTGTTCTACATTATGGCCATTGCGGTGCTGTCTGGCGCGTTGGGTGCGCTGCTGACCGAATTCGGTGTGGTGCGGCTTGTGGAGATAACTTTGCGTCCGCTGATGAAACCGCTTTACAATCTGCCCGGGGTGGCCGCATTGGGTGGCATTCTGACATTTCTGTCGGACAATCCGGCAATCATCAGCCTTTCCAAGGATCATTTTTTTACACGCTATTTCAAGAAGTACCAGCTGGTCTCCCTGACCAATTTCGGGACGGCCTTCGGTATGGGGCTGGTGGTTGTGGTTTTCATGATGGGAAAGGGTTTTTTGAAGCCGGCCCTTGTGGGTCTGGCGGGTGCTATTGTTGGTAGTATAATCTCAACCCGTCTGATGCAGCGTTCCATCCTGAAGCATCATCCCGAACTGGATGTGAAGGACGAGGAGGATGGCGATGAGCAGCAGATCTCCTTCAAATCGGAGGGTGGTGTCTTCCTGCGTTTTCTGAATGCAATCCTAAACGGCGGCAAAAGCGGTGTGGAGATAGGGCTTGCCATCATACCTGGTGTGCTGATTATTTCAACAGTGGTGATGATGCTGACCTTCGGGCCGGCCGCAACCGGTTATACCGGAGGTGCTTACGAAGGTGTTGCGGTGCTGCCGTGGCTGGCGGAGAAAGTCGATTTTGTCTTTGACTGGCTCTTTGGATTCCAGTTCCCCGAACTGGTTGCATTCCCCATCACATCCTTGGGAGCAGTGGGGGCCGCTTTGGGTCTTATCCCGAAATTCCAAGCGCTCGGCCTGCTGGACGGGAACGCCATAGCGGTGTTCACGGCTATGGGCATGTGCTGGAGCGGGTATCTGAGCACGCACACCGCCATGCTTGATTCGTTGGGCTACCGCAACCTGATTTCAAAGGCGATTGGAGCGCACACTCTGGGTGGTCTTGCCGCCGGCATTGCGGCGCATTGGCTGTATGTGCTGCTGGCGTTAATTTTCTGACGGTTCAGCGCAGGCTGAAATTGGTTCCGAGGTACACTTTCCGTACCATTGGGTCGTTGGCCAATTCTTCGGCGGTGCCGGAGCGGAATACCTTGCCCTCCAGCAGCAGGTATGCCCTGTTGGTGATGGCTAATGTCTCATGCACGTTATGGTCGGTGATCAGGATGCCGATGTTTTTGTCCTTAAGTTTTGAGACTATATTCTGGATGTCCTCCACGGCAATGGGATCCACACCGGCGAATGGTTCGTCCAGCAGGATGAATTTTGGGTCGGCGGCGAGGCATCTTGCTATTTCCGTCCTTCGCCTTTCACCTCCGGAGAGTTGTATTCCTTTGTTCCTCCGTATTTTCTGCAATCCGAACTCGTCCAAGAGCGATTCCAGCCGCTCCTTCTGCTCAGCTGCGGTTTTTCTTGTGAACTCCAGTACTGAGCGGATGTTGTCCTCGACCGACAGCTGGCGGAAGACGGAGGCCTCCTGCGCAAGATATCCTATGCCCTTGTGGGCCCGTTTGTACATGGCATCGCCGGTAATGGAGACATCGTTCAGGAATATGTCACCGCTGTTCGGGCGTATAAGTCCGACAATCATGTAGAATGTGGTGGTCTTGCCGGCGCCGTTGGGTCCCAGCAGCCCCACAATCTCCCCCTGCTCAAGCTGCACGGAGACCTGGCTGACCACAGTGCGTTTATGGTAGATTTTAACTAAATTTTCGGTACGCAGGATGTCTCCCATCTCAAAAAAGTTTTATGATGTCGTTGCCGATAATCAGAATCATCAGAATCAGCAGCAGCAGCATGCCGATGGTCTGGGCATATTGCAGGAAGCGTTCCGGGATTTTCCTGCCGGTGACCAGTTCGGCGAGGCAGAACAGGGCGTGTCCGCCGTCCAGTCCGGGGATGGGGATCACGTTCATGAAGGCGAGGATGAGCGAGAGCAGTCCGGTGATGTACCAGAATCGGCTCCAATCCCACACCTTGCCGTAGATTTGGGCGATGCCGATGGGACCGGCCACCGAATCGCGCGCCTTGTCCTCTCCCGAAAAGACTTTGCCCAACCCTTTGATGTTGAGGTAAAGCATTGTCATCGCATCTTTCCAACCATATTTGAATGTTTCGCCAAGTGTGTATGGTTTGGTCTGGTAGTCGGGTTTGGAGGAGAGCAGTCCGACAGTGCCGCTGCTGTCTGGAGTGGCGGTCAGCTGTAATGTGTCCGCGCCGCGCAGCACGGTGAGGCTTACCGCTTCGTCGGGATGTCTGCGTATCTCCTCATAAAATGCGCCCCAGGTGGCTGTCGGCAGGCTGTCGTTGATGGCAAGGATATGGTCTCCCTTCTGCAGACCGGCCTTCTCCGCGGCCATGCCGGGCAGTACGCTGTCCACGGCAAAGGGATAGTTGAACGGTTGCAGGAAGCTGCCTCCCTGCTTGAACAGACGGTAGGCCTTGTCGGTGACCACAACGGTGCAGGTGTCGCCTGCACGGTCCACTGTGAAAATCGAGCCGAAGAACATTCGTGCAGAGACGGCATCTTGGTAGCGTACAACCGGTTTCCCGTCCACAAGAATAATCATGTCACCGCTCCGGAAACCGAAGGTCCGGCCGTTTTCAAAGGCGTAGACACCGTCAGTTACAGCGTCGTTCGGCAGATATTCCTTTTCATAGTGGCCCAAAATCATTGCGAAGAGCACCACACCTGCAATCAGGTTTACGGTTACGCCGGCCAGAATGACAATCAGCCGCTGCCAGGCCGGTTTTGAACGGTATTCCCATGGCTGCGGCTCTGAAGCCAGATGTTCAACTGATTGTGTCTCATCAATCATTCCGGAAATCTGGCAGTATCCGCCAAAAGGCAGCCATCCGATGCCGTATTCGGTGTTTTCAGGATATTTTCGCCAGTCATCATCCGGCAGTTTGCTTGTGTCAATCAGGCGCATCTTCTTTTTGCCGTGTTCGTCCAGCACCGGATTGCCGTTTTCGTCGGTCACCTCCTCAGTATCGGGAAGGTTGCGCGAGAAAAACTTGAAATGTGTCTTGCCGTTGAAACGCTTTAATTTTAACAGGGAGAATCCTGTGTCGAAAAAGAGGTAGAATTTGGTCACCCTTATGCCGAAACAGCGGGCGGCGAGAAAATGCCCCAACTCGTGGATGAAAACCAAAAGCCCCAGACCCAAAATCAGTTGGGCGGCCATTACTAATCCATTCATATCTTTCTTGTTATGTCGTTTACAATTTCAGTTGCCGTCGTCCTGGCCTCTTCGTCCAGCAGGATGTAGTCATCCATATCCGGATGGGGCAGGAAACGGCTGCGGGCCAATGTCTCTTCTATTATATATGGTATTTCGGAGAAGCGTATGCGTTCCTGAAGGAAGGCGGACACAGCAATCTCGTTGGCGGCGTTCATGCTGCACGGGCAGCTGCCGCCCTTTTCCATGGCGTGGTATGCGATAGGCAGGCAGCGGAAACTCTCCGTGTCCGGTGCGAAAAAGGTGCATGCTTGCAGTTGTCGGAAGGAGACCTCCGGTATCTCCAGCGGAAGCCGTTGCGGGTAGGAGAGGGCGTAGGCGATTGGCAGCCGCATGTCGGGCATGCCCAGCTGCGCCTTGACGCTGTGGTCGGCAAACTGCACCATTGAGTGTATAATGCTTTGTGGATGAACCACAATTTCAATTTGTTCCGGTTTTACCTGGAAAAGCCAGCAGGCTTCCATCATCTCCAGCCCTTTGTTCATGAGCGTTGCCGAGTCGATGGTCACTTTGGCACCCATTTTCCATTTCGGATGACGCAACGCCTCCTCCGGACGGATTTTCTCCATCTCCGCCGCCGTCCGCCCGAAGAAGGGGCCTCCGGATGCGGTCAGGATTATTTTGTCAATAGCATTGTGGTATTCCCCCTGCAGGCATTGGAAGATGGCCGAGTGCTCAGAATCCACCGGAAAAATTGGCACCCTTTTTTCAGCCGCCAGCCTCGTGATGGCCTCACCTGCCACCACTAAGGTCTCCTTGTTGGCCAGTGCGACTGGTTTGCCGTGCTGCAGGGCCTGCCATGTGGGGCGGAGTCCGGAATATCCGACAAGCGCAACCACCACCATGTCGATACTTTCCATGCCCACAATCTGTTCAATTGATTCGCTGCCGGCAAACACCTTGATGTCATGTGGCGCCAACGCCTCGTCAACTTCGTTGTACAAATCCTTGTTCCCGATGACAACTGCGTTCGGCTGGAATTCAATTGCCTGCCGGACAAGCAGGTCGGCGTTGTTCAAGGCGGTCAGCACTTCAACGGCAAACTGCTCCGGAAAGGCACGTACAATGTCCAGCGTCTGAGTGCCGATGCTTCCGGTCGAACCTAAAATGGCCAGTCTTTTCTTCATAGGGTCTCTATTCGGTGATAAGTTCCTCCAAAATACGGGAGGTGTGCTCCCAGTTGTAGTTCGCCTGTACGAATGTCTGCCCATTTCGGGCTATCCGTGCGTAGTGGCCGGCATCCTTCAGCAGGTTGTCGATGGCATCGATATAGCCCAAGGTGCTGTTGCATACTATGATGTCATGGTTGGCCTCGGCATTCAGAGGGGTGGCTGCCAGTGGTGATGTGATGCATGGTATGCCCATGGCCATCGCCTCTAACAGTTTGTTCTGCAGGCCTGTCCCCAATCGCATGGGGGCAATGAAAATGCGGCTTTTGGCGTAGTATTCCCGCATGTCGTCCACCCAGCCGGTAACGGTGACCTGCTTGTTCTCCAATGCAAGCACACGAGGGGAGGGGTTGGCTCCGCATAATGCGATCCGAATGTCGGGATACTTTTCCCTTATGGCCGGAAAAATCTCCCTTACAATACATTCCGCCGCGTCAATGTTTGGCATGTAGCCCATGTTGCCTGTGAAAATCAAATCGAATTCCTTACGTTGCGGCTGTGTGCTGTAGTATGTGGTGTCCACGCCGTTGGGGACAACCACAATCTCCCTGGCACGAGGATGCCGGATAAGGGAGCGGTCCACCTGTGTAATTATGGTGCAATGGTCGAAACGGTTGAAAACAAGCCGTTCGTAGCGGCATACGCGGCGGTATTCAGCCCGCAGCAGGCCGCGCTTCCACCATGGCGCTTTTGGAATCAGACGATCAATCCCTTTGGAAAAAACGTCCTGATAGTCCAGCGTTTTAGGGTATGGCAGGTTTTTGGCATACTCCGCCATGCGGATAAGCTGGCAGTAGACGCGCTCCACCCCGATGCGCCTGCATTGCCGCGCCACCTCCCTTTGGACGGACGGGCGGTAAAAGTAGCCGCATTGCAGGGGCTTCCCTGTCAGGAAAAAGCGTATGGCATGCCATACGCGCCCCAGCCACGGCAGCGGATAGATGTGGACCTCCTTGCAATAGGGTTCCAGCTCCTTCCGCGCATCGGGGTGCAGTCTGCTGTCGTTCAGGGCAAACAGATACAGTTCGTGCCGCTCGGACAAGACCTTTATCTGGTGGAATGCCCTCAGTTTGTCTCCCTTTTCAAGGGGAAACGGGACCCGTGAAAGTAGGATGGCGATTTTCAACCCGGCGATTTTTATTTGCCGAAATAGCGTTTCAACAACCCTTCAAAGGCCTTTCCGTGGCGTGCTTCGTCACGGGCCATTTCATGCACNNTGCACGGTGTCATGGATGGCGTCCAGTCCGAGCTCCTTGGCGCGTTTGGCCAGGTCGGTCTTGCCCATCGTGGCTCCGTTTTCGGCCTCCACGCGCATCTTAAGGTTCTTTTCAGTAGAGTCGGTCAGAACCTCACCCAGCAGTTCGGCGAATTTGGCTGCATGTTCGGCCTCCTCGTAGGCGGCTTTCTCCCAATAGAGTCCGATTTCGGGATATCCTTCGCGATGTGCTACCCTGGCCATGGCAAGATACATGCCCACTTCACAGCATTCTCCATTGAAATTGGCCCTCAGGTCTTCCATGATGTCCTCACGTGCGCCTTTTGCAACTCCGACCACATGTTCGGCGGCCCAAGTGTAGCCCTCCTCCTTCACCTCCTGCATCGGCTTGCCGCAGACAGGACATTTTTCAGGCATCTCGTCGCCTTCATATACATACCCGCACACCGGGCAGATGAATTTCTTGCTCATAATGTTTTATTTTATGATTATATATCTCTAAACTATTAACTCTAAACTATCAACTATTAACTATCAACTAGTCAAGCACCAGCGACGGCGCATTATATGTACGTCCCGCCAGCTCCTGATTCAGCATGTAGAGACTTTTCGGGTCGTTGCCGAAGAGCTCCATCTTGGTGATCATGTCACGGGCGTTGGTCTCCTCTTCTCCCTGCTCCTTGACGAACCAGTCAAGGAACTGCATGGTGCGGAAGTCCTTAACCTTGTAGGCTGCCTCGTAGATGTTGTGGATGCTTTCGGTGACATACTCCTCATGCTCCAGACCGGCCTTAAGCACGTCCATGTCCTTCTTGAACACTTTGTCGGGCTTGGCGATGGCGTTGAGTGTGATGGGGCAGTCGTTGTTCTGCAT
>DBYD01000006.1:0-16542 GCA_002309855.1 Bacteroidales bacterium UBA1195 | reverse complement strand
GGATCATGTACCAGTTGGCGAAGCCGCTGAGTCCGCGTTTGTCGAAGTAGTTGTTCATGTCAAGGTAGAGGTAGCCGCTATAGAGCTCCTTATTAATCTGCTCGTTGAGCAGGTCTGAAACTTTTTTGTTTAACATGGCTTGTTATTTTATTGTATTTTAATGTTATTGGTTTTCCATTTTCACAAAGTCCGCTTTCCCGTGCTTGCACCAGGGGCAGACAAAATCGTCCGGCATTTCGTCTCCCTCATACACGTAGCCGCAGGTCTGGCAGACCCAGCGGGTTTTCCCTTCACCCTGTGCTGATGGCATGGCCGGTTTCGGCTTGATGTTTTCGTGGTACCAGGCGTAGGTCAGTGAGGGGTCGTCGCTCAGATGGACCGATTCTGTCACTTCCGCCAGAAACAGCGTGTGTGTTCCGGCATCGATACGGTTCACCACCTTTCCGCTCAGGTAGGCGTTGGTGTATTTCGGGAGATAGAGCAGGCCGTTGCCGGCGCGCAGCTCCACCTCGCAGTTAGCGAACTTGTTGACATCGCGGCCGCTTTGGAAGCCGAAATGCTCGAACACCTTCATTGGTGTCTGCTCCGTCAGGATGCAGAGGTTGAACAGCCCGGTTTCGGCAATCATGTCGTGGGTCAGGTTCTGTTTGTTTACAGAAATAAATATTTGTAAGGGATTGTCGGTCACTTGGGAGGCCACATTGATGATGCAGCCGTTGTCCTTCTCCCCGCTGCGTGCAGCCAGCACATAGAGTCCGTATGTCAGCTTGAAAAGCCCTTCCTTGCTCATTTTGTCCATAGTGTTCTGCTTTTTAAGTTTACATGGAAAATTTCATGTCTGCAACCAGCAGGTCGGCCAAGGCTTCCATATCCTCCAGTTGTGTGGTCTTCATGGCTGATAGCAGGCTGAGGTTGTCGCTGAGGACGGTCATCTGTTTCATCTGAGCCAGCATTTCGCGCATCGCTTTGCCGCTCTGGGGTGCCCAGGTGCCGTTTTCGATAAGGACAACACTTCTTTTCTGGAGGTTGTGCAGCTTCATTTCGGTCAGGAGCTGCTCCATTGGGGTGAAGATGCCGGCATTGTATGTGGCGGAGGCCAATACCATGTGGCTGTATCGGAACGCTTCGGCCAGAAGGTGACTCACATCGGTGTGTGATGCGTCGTAAATGGCGATTCGGCGGACACCCTTGTCTGCCAGTGTGGCGGCCATCTTTTCCGCTGCCATGGCGGTATGTCCGTAAATGCTCCCGTATATGATTAGCACGCCCTGCTCCTCAGGCTCATAGCGGCTCCACTGGTAGTATTTGCCGACAAACCATTCCAGATTCTCCCTCCATACAGGGCCGTGAAGCGGGCATATCATCCGGATGTCCAGAGCGGACGCCTTTTTCAGGACAGCCTGCACTTGAACGCCGTATTTCCCGACAATGTTTGCATAGTAGCGTCGCGCTTCGGACAGACAGTCATGCTCAAAATCCATTTCGTCGGCATAGATGTGACCGTCCAGTGCGCCGAAAGTGCCGAAGGCATCCGCCGAAAAGAGAATATGGTCGGTGAGGTCGTAGCTGACCATCGCTTCCGGCCAATGCACCATCGGAGCCATCACAAACTGCAATGTGTGCTTTCCTGTGCAAAGGGTATCGCCTTCGCTGACAATCTGCAGACGCTCTGCCGGAACAGGATCGAAAAACTGTCCGATCATCTTGGCGGCTTTGGCGTTTGTGACCACAGCAGTTTCCGGATGCAGCCGCAGCAAATCCGCAATCAGGGCACAATGGTCGGGCTCCATGTGGTGGACAATCAGATAATCCAAGGGACGACCCTGCAATGCCTCCTGCAGGTTTTCGAAAAACTGAGGCGCTATGGCTGAATCAGCCGTGTCGGCCAACGCTGTCTTCTCATCCTGCAGCAGGTAGCTGTTGTAGGAGACTCCCTGTGGCACAGGATAGACGTTTTCAAACAGCGAAAGTTTCCGGTCATTTCCGCCGATATAGTATAAATCGTCGGTTATCTTTCTGATATTATGCATAGTGTATATTGTGTTCCGTGTAATTCAATGTGAATGGTCAATATTGCAAAAGTAAGTAAAATATCGGATGATAAAACGGGTTTGACAAAAAAAAATTGTGTCCGATTTATTATGTTGGGATGAAAAAGCGATTGCTAAAATGGTTATTTTTGCATTTTAATTTGAACGGCTATCGGAATACAAAACGTTTTATGAGCGGAATCATTACATTCACAACGGATTGGGGGATTGGAGACCCGTATTCGGCCCTATTCAAGGCACATGTCTGGCGGGTTCATCCGGGAGCGGTGTTTGCAGATATTTCCCATGATGTTCATAACGGAGGCCGGCTACATGCCGCCTATCTGCTTTCTTCTGCCTGTTGGGCCTTTCCGGAAGAGACGGTTCATGTGGTGGATGTCAGGGAATTGACTTCCGATCAGTTGCGCAAAGTGGCCAATAGGGAGCGTCCGCTGCCTTTTCTTGATTTTTTGGCTGTCCGGTGCCGGGAACAGTTTTTTTTGTTGGAGAACAATGGCATTCTTTCCCTGATTGACCCGGAATTTGCCAACCTGCACGAAGTTGTCAAGTTGGCCGCACATGCCGATTACAATCAATACAATACCTTTAATGCATTAAACTATTATGCGGATGCAGCGGCCCGTCTTTCTGCAGGGTGCCGTTTGTCGGAGTTGGGGGAACCATATCCGGAACAATGGTTGGAGAAGATGGTTCTGCCAGCCCTCACACCTACTGAAAACAGTGTTGGGGGACGAATTCTGCATATTGACGCCCGTGGGAACCTGATTACTGATATTAGGGAACCTCTGTTGCTTTCAGTGGCGCAGTCCAGAAAGAAGCTGACTGTGCAGGTAGGCCGAATGTTTGAAAGGCTGAAAGATTTCAGATTGTGTAAGCGATATCTGAGTGTGGCTGAGGGTAAGGGTTTTGCTGTGGTCAATGCATCTGGTTATGTGGAGTTGGGACAGAAAAATGCTTCACTTGCCGCCACATTGTACGGGTCGGATGATTTGCGGAGTGGAATCGGAGACAGTGTCACATTGATGTTTGAGTAGGCTGTGTCTCTGTTGCCACAGGCTGTAAGCCCATTTGGGCGGCTTTCTCAGTCAACAGCTGCAGGGCATCCTCAAAATTGTTCCCGATTACGCCGTCCAAAATGGCTTCGCGGATGGCACTTTTTAGGATGCCAACCTCTTTGCCGGGATCCAGTCCGTACATTTTCATGATGAACAATCCGTCAATGGGTGGTTGGAAATTACGGACCCTGTCTTTTTCTTCTATGTCTTTCAGTTTTTTCCGAACATGTTCAAAGTTTCGTAGCAGATGCTTGACCTTCTCTTGGTTTTTTGAGGTGATGTCGGCTTCACAGAGCATCATAAGGTCGTCAATGTCATCGCCGGCATCAAACAGCAGCCGACGCACTGCTGAATCCGTAACATTGTCCTCCACCAGGGCGATCGGGCGCAGGTGCATGTATACCAGTTTTTTCACGTATGCCATCTTTTCATTCTGCGGCATTTTCAGGGTGCGGAATATTTTCGGCACCATTTTGGAACCGACTGCCTCATGCTGGTGGAATGTCCATCCGGTTTCCGGCAGGTAGCGCTTGGTCTGCGGCTTGCCTACATCATGCAGCAGTGCCGCCCAGCAGAGCCACAGGTTGTTTGTGTTGGCGGCTATTTTGTCCACAACCTCCATGGTATGGAAAAAGTTGTCCTTGTGCCCCTGGTTGTTAATGCACTCCACACCTTTCAGGTTTGAAATCCATGGGAGCACACGGTCCAGGACTCCGGTCAGGTCCATGAGTGTGAATCCGATTGATGGCTTGCGGCTGAGCAGGATCTTGTTGAGTTCGGTCACAATGCGCTCTTTTGACACAATGTCCAGCCGTTCGGACTCTTCGTGGATGGCCTCAAGTGTGTGCATGTCAATCGAGAAGTTCAGCTGGGTGGCGAAACGGATTGCCCGCATGATGCGCAGCGGGTCGTCCGAAAAGGTTCGCAGAGGATCCAATGGGGTGCGGATCACCTTCTTGCGCAAATCCTCCAATCCGTTAAACGGGTCAATGAGAGTGCCATAGTTTTTTTCGCACAGGGAAATTGCCAGCGCATTTATTGTGAAGTCGCGGCGGCATTGGTCATCCTCAAGGCTGCCGGTCTCCACGCTCGGGTTGCGTGAGTCGGGGGAGTATGATTCCTTGCGTGCCCCCACAAATTCGATCTCCATGTTCTCATAGTGGAACATGGCTGTGCCGTAGTGTTTGAAAACCGATACCGACTGCGGCGGAAGATCCAGAGTCTCCGCTGTGCGACGTGCCAGTTCTATCCCGCTGCCCACAGCCACAATGTCAATGTCGGTGCAAGGGCGTTTCAGCAGTAGGTCACGCACAAATCCTCCAATAGCGTAGCAGTCCACTCCCATTGCCCCGGCAGTCTTGCTGACCGCCTGGAAAATCGGATGCCAAAGTTCTTTTGTGAGGTTTTCCATGGGATTATTGCAACTGTTCTGCGACAATTTCCGCCACATCCCTGACAGGCAGCCGCCTGTTGCCGTTCAGGAAGGCCTTTTTGCAGAGCGGGCAGGCGGTGGCCAGGATGTCCGGATGGTCTGCACACAGTGTCTGCAGCGCTTCGTCCCGGATCAGATTCTGTTTGCGGCTGTCCAGTGCGGTGTTCCCCAAGCTGTGTCCGCAGCATAGGGCATCCTTCCTTTCGGAAGGAACCTTGCACAGTGTGCCGATGGCCTGCAGGATTTCACGCGGTTCGTCATATATCGCTTCGCCTCTACCCAGTTCGCACGGGTCATGGTAGGCGTACCGTGCCGATCTGTTCCGGACAGCAATACGGCCTTCGGCAAGGCATTGCCGTATGTATTCTGTATGGTGCTGTACGGGTATGTCCAGATTATATTCCTGTTTGAATGAATGGTAACAGATGGGGCAAGATGTCACCAGTTTTTTTGCACCGCTTTGGTTGATGAGTTTTTCCAGTTTGTCCCGCATTTGGTCGGCTTGTGCCGTATATCCCTGCTGACGCAGCGGACGGCCGCAGCACAGGTTTTTCCCTTCATCGAGAAACAGATTGCTGTCGCCGGACTTGCGGAATATGGTCTGCATGGCCGGGATGATTCCGCCGCCAAGGTGTGACATGCATCCGGCGAAATAGACCACATCGTATCCTGTTTTGTCGGCTTCACCCTGCGGCAGGTAGCTGTAGTATTCTTTTGAGGGGTCCTCATCTTTCCGCATCCCCCGATGTATCTGACGCATCATGGTGGTCTGTATTCCGACCGGACAGACCTCAACACAGCGGTTGCAGAGCAGGCAGTTGTCGGCCACCGCATCTGTCAGGCTGTGCTGCCGGATGTCACGGATGAAATAGACTGACTGCACATCGTGCATTCCGGCGGCAGTGTTCAGCGGGCACACGTCAATGCAGAGCCCACAGCGGGAGCAGGCATTGGCCTCCACGCTGGTGTAGCCGGTCTCACGCTCTTCCTCCACAACGCCCCATTTGCGCAGGAACACCAGCAGCATCTCTGCAAAGATGTGCATGAATCGGGTGAAGGGCAGGCAAAGGAAAAAGAGGCACAATACAATGGAATAGAGCCACCAGAGGGGCAGTTGGAGTGTCTCTGCCGGCAGGAACGCGAGGGCATCCCCCACAGTTTGTGTAAGCCATCCTCCGTTGTGCCGCAGCGACGCGGTGACGCTTTCGGCCAGCAGCCGGCAGGGGAATATGCTCCACAACGCAATGATTCCGACCCGGTCATACCATTTGTGCCTTGTCGTCCTTCTCATGCCGAGCAGACGGCTGTATATCCTTTTGCATATGGCAAGCAGGATGCCTGAAAGGATCCAGGCCAGCAGCATGTCCATTACGAAGGTGAAGAGCCCTGGCTTCCAATAGTCTGTGCGCCCGTCTTCAAAAAAACGGAAAAAGATTGCCATCCACGGCTCCTCCCAAAAGGTGTGGCTGTAGCACGATGCCTCCGCCTTGCCGACCACAATCAGCAGGAACCATCCCAGTGCGAAGCTGAGGTGCATGTATCCCAAAACGAAGTTGCGTTTGAAGATGTTCCGGTGGAACAGGCATTCCCGAATGCATTCCCATATTGCGGCCAGTGTCTTCCAGGAGACAATATTGCGCAGGCAGCGCCTTTTCTGGTTTGCGGAAAGCCTGTGAATCCAAAGGATGAATTTGGCAATCAGGATTGCGAATAATATCAGGGCGCCTGCACAGAAGGGGATAACAAAGGGATGATATGCGCTGCTCATGGTTTGTCGGTTTGCAGTTCTTTTCTCATTTCCATAATCATTGCCCTGGTGTTGACACCGCGCGGGCAGACAAGGCTGCATTTTCCACAGAGCATGCAGTTGTCCAGGTTGTTGGCGATTTCTTGCCGTGTGCCGCGACGGAACAGCAGGTTATAGCGGAGAATGTTGAAGTCGATATGGCTGTTGGCGGAACAGGTTGCTGCGCAGCTGCCGCAGAACATGCATTGCCGGAATGACGGGACTGCATGTTCCAATTCCTCACAAGGGGAATGCGTTGTGTCAATCTCGTATGTGCGTGTCTTCTGCAGGTTGAAGCCGAAAGCCTTCATTTTTCTCTTCCTTTATCGTGTGTGCTGTTTCAGATAGCTGATGATCTCCCATGCCGCCGCATCGGCGTCCTTTCTGGTTTTAGGTATGGCCATGGGCCGTTTTCCGCTGCCTGCCAGGAATATGCCTGCGTGCCGTGTGATGTTGTCGTCGCTTTCATGGTCTTGGGAGAGGTAGAATCCATATGGGTCTGACATCTGCAGTTCCTCTGCAAAATGTCTGGTGGAGGGGGATGGCTCCATGCCGACCATCAGCACCAGCAGATCCACGGTCATCTTGACGGGACGCGAAAGCAGCGTGTCTTCCGCTTTTACCTGGATGCGGCCGTCTTGCGTCAGAGCGGTTTCAGAAACCCGTCCACGGATAAAGTGGACATTATATTTCTCCTGCGATTCACGGTAACGCTCCTCAAAATGCTGGCCGGTCATGCGCAGGTCCATGTAAAAGCAATATTGGTTTGCCTCCGGTAAAATCTGCTTGACCTCAATACATTGTTTGACAGCGCAGATGCAACAGTTTACGGAACAATAGTGGTTTCCGGTCTTCTCATCCCGCGAACCCACACACTGTATGTAGGCGACGGATTTCGGTGTCCTGCCGTTCCTGGTTTTTATTTCCCCTTTACCGATCATTGCCTCCAGCTCCACGGAGGATATCACATCCGGATATATGCCGTAGCCGTATTCCTCCTTGCGGGTGGCGTCGAACGGTTCGAATCCGGTGCAGAGCAGAACACTTGGCGCAGACAGTGTGCGTCCGTCCTTAACGGTAACTTTCCACATGCTGCTTTCCGGCTCCACCTTGACGGCTTCAGCTCCGGTCAGCAAGGTCACATCGGATGATGCGCAGTCGTCTTCAAGCTGTTTTTTCAGCTTTTTTGCATCATAAAAGTCAGGAAAAAGTTTATCCCATTTGTTCAGTTTCCCCCCGACGGTTTCCTCTTTTTCCAGAACCGTCGCATGGTATCCTGCCTGTGCCAGACGACCAGCCGCTTGTAATCCAGCGGGTCCGCCCCCAATGATAATGCAATCTGCTGCTTGTTTCATAAACTTGTCAATTCAGGTTGCAAAGGTAGAAAAAAAACACACATCATTTCCTATGTGTATGGTATGTTAAACTATATATATATGAAAAATATGTAAATACATGCTATTTTTTTTATTTGGTGTCCAACGCATCCACAATGCGGATTTGTTTGGTGACAAAGTGGGATGGAATCAGCAGAAAACAGATTCCGACGGCAAATACTGACAGGTTGATGCCTAAAATATGTTGCCATTGGCACAGCATCGGCACGTAATCCATGAAATAGTTTTTCGGATCCAGCCGTAATATGTGCGTTTTTTGTTGCATCATGCAGAACAGCAGGGCTGCTGCATTGCCGATAAGCATTCCTTTCAACAGGATCCTTCTGCTGATGAAAAGAAAAATGTTCCGGATGTCTTTGGTTGTGCATCCAAGTGTTTGCAGCATGCCGATGGCGGGGATTTGTTCTAATGTAATCGTAAGTAATGTGGAAATTAATGTAATGCATACTACTATAGTAATCAGTATCACCAGTACGATCACATTCTGGTCAAACAATGCTATCCATTCGAACATGTCCGGATGCATTTTTTTTGTGGTTTCAGCGGTCAGCTGGTAGGGGAGTGCATGGTTGATCCGGTTGCATGTGTTTTCCATTTTGTCAAAATCATGCAGCAGGATTTCAATTGCATCCACACTGTCTTCCGTCCAGTTATTGAGTTTTTGGATGTGTCGGATTGCGCATAGCGCGTAGGTTTGGTCATAGTTTCCCAGCCCGGTGTTATATATGCCGGCGATATTGAAGCTGCGCTGCCGCACAGGGTTTTGGATGAAATATACCCTGATTTTTTCTCCCGTGTCCAGTTGCAGCCTGTTTGCAAGGTGGGAGGAAATCAAAATATCGTTGGTCTCACTCTCATGTGCATAATTTGGAAAATGTCCCCGGATCAGGTGTCGGGTGAAAAAACTGGAATCATAATTGCTGTCTATCCCTTTGAACAGGATTCCTTCAATCTCTTCGTTGGTTTGTATGATGCCGGCTTTGCTTGCACATTTTTGTACACAGCGGACATTTGGAAGCCGCTCTATTTTGGAAAGTGGCAGTGAATGTGTGGAAAACGGTTGTTTCTCATACGATTGGTTGTTGTCAAAACGCTGAATGACAATATGGGATCCAAATCCGACCACTTTCTCCCTAATCTCTTTGCGAAATCCGCTC
This sequence comes from Bacteroidales bacterium UBA1195, assembly GCA_002309855.1. GTDB lineage: Bacteria > Bacteroidota > Bacteroidia > Bacteroidales > WCHB1-69 > UBA1195. The sequence goes on along the minus strand of DBYD01000006.1, from coordinate 7,664 downwards.
GTGATCGCGAACGCCCAAATCATTACACAAACGCCTAAACCCACACTGATGGTGGCAATCCATAGTATGGGTTTTGAAAATCGCCTCCCATTACGCGGAAGCAGCCTTTGTGCGATGTATCGGTTGGTGTTCAACAGAAGGTGAGGTTAGATGCGGTCAAATCCAGTATAGGATTGCAGCACTTCCGGTACGAGAATCTCTTTTTTTTCGGTCTGGCAATCCTCCAGGATGGCAGCAACCACGCGGGGCAGTGCCAAAGCGCTTCCGTTCAGCGTGTGAAGCAGTGTCGGTTTCCCTTCCTGGTTTTTGTAACGCAGTTTCATGCGGTTGGCCTGGAAATTTTCAAAGTTGGAGACAGAACTCACCTCCAGCCATTTATCCTGACCTTTGGCATACACTTCAAAATCGAAGGTGAGGGCGGAGGTGAAGCTGATGTCGCCGCCGCATAGCCGGATCATCCGGTAGGGGAGACCCAGTTTTTGCAGCAGTCCGCCAACGTGCCGTTTCATCTCCTCCAGCACCTGATAGGAGACCTCCGGTTCCACAATCTGCACAATTTCAACCTTGTCAAACTGGTGCAGCCGGTTCAGTCCGCGCACATCCTTGCCGTAGGAACCCGCCTCCCTGCGGAAGCATGCGGAATAGGCGCAATGGCGGACAGGCAGGTCTGAGACCTTCAGCAGGCAGTTGCGGTAAATGTTGGTGATGGGGACTTCGGCAGTTGGTATCAGGTAAAGCTTGTCTTCACCCACAAAATACATCTGACCTTCTTTGTCCGGAAGTTGCCCTGTAGCATATGCCGAATCAGTATTGACCACATAGGGCACCTGCACTTCCGTATAGCCGGCCTTGGTTGCTTCGTCCAAGAAAAAGTTTATGAGCGCCCGTTGAAGTTTGGCCGCTTTTTCGCGGTATAGCGGGAAACCCGCACCCGTCAGTTTGCAGCCTGTTTCAAAGTCAATCAGATCTTTTTGGTTGCAGATGTCCCAGTGCGGTAATATGTTATGTTTTTTTTCAAAATCCCCCCAACGGTATTCCTCCACATTATCTTCGGCTGTTTTTCCTTCAGGTACCGAATCGTGAGGAATGTTTGGCAGAAGAACCAGCGTCCGGTTAATCTTTTCATCCCATTCGTTAAGAGTGCTTTCCAATGTTTTTGCAATCTCTTTCAGTTCTGCGGTGCGTTTTTTCGAGGCCTCCGCCTCTTCCCGTCTGCCCTCCTTGAAGAGTTGCCCTATGCTTTTTGCAATCCGGTTTTGTTCGGCATAGTTATCGTCCAGCTGTTTCTGGCATTCCCTTTTCCTTTTGTCAGAGTCCAGAATTTCAGTAACCTGTGCCTGTGCGTCGTAATGTTTGGTACGCAGGCGTTCAACCACCCATTCAGGGCGTTCCCTCAATGTAGTTAAAGGTATCATTTTTTTGTTTTATTGCTTTGTAATACAATTATTTGTCCTTTTTTTAACTGGGATTTTCTTTCCAGTTGGTTGAGTGTCATGATGCTGTTCATCCTACATCCGTATTTCTGGCAGATCTCCCTAAGGGTTTCGGTGTCGGAAGTGACGGTATGTTGTTTGTAATCAGCAGAATAATCTGCTTTTTTTTCAATGTAGACCCATTCGCCCTCTTTGGGTTCATATTTCCTGTTTAACAGGTCGTTATACTTTCGGATGCGGAATAGCGGCTGTTGGACGCTGATGGCAATGTCAAGATATGTCTCCCCTTTTTGGGCAATGACAAAATAGGAACCGTTGTGGGAGTAGACAGTTCGTTTGGAATAGGGGTAGCTGACCCTGACCGGCATTCCGGGAATAACATTGCTGTCCTGGAGAATTTCGGGTGTGGGAGTTGTCCGGCCGTTTTGATTTGATGTGTCAGTTAACGTAAGCGCAAGGCTGTCATATCGTGTCAAACGGTATTTTTCAATGAGGGTGGTTAGCCGTTCCGGATATTTGGGATTTGTGGCGTAACCGCAGGCTTTCAATCCTTCCGCCCATCCTACGTAGTCGGTTGGGGAAAGGTTGAAAAGGGATTCATAGCGTTTGGATTTCAGGAAATTAGAATGATCGTTGTAGGAATCTTCCGGTTGGGGGTATTTCCGGAAGCATTCGTTAAGGGCATCATCGGTTTTGAAATAGGTTTCACCGGTCCAGTTGGCGTGGCATTTGATGCCGAAGTGGTTGTTGGCATTGATAGCCAAATCACTGGTGCCTGCTGCGGATTCCAGAATGCCTTGTGCCAAGGTGATGCTGGCTGGAATGCCGCAGGTGCGCATCTTTTCCATGGCCAGTCCGTGGTAACGGTCGATGTAATTGTAGATGTCATTTTCGGTGTATTGTGCCCTCAACAGATTGCATATAAGGTAAAAAAACACCACCAAAAGATATTTTCCCTTTCCCATGTCACATATTTTTACTAATAACTGACGTTTTTTGGAAATATTGTCGTTTATATCTGATTTTTGATTTTTTGTTCAATGCGTGAGGTGGAGCAGTCAGGCGTGAGCGGAATGCAATGGATTTCACCACCTTTTGCGCGGACAATATCGGCACCCACGATATTTGTTTCCGTATAGTCCCCACCTTTGACCAGCACGTCCGGTTGGATTTCCTGAATCAGCCGGTATGGCGTATCTTCGTCAAAGAGGATGACTGCGTCCACGCATTCCAACGCCGCCATCAGCAGTTGCCGGGAAGTTTCGTCCATAATGGGACGGTTTGGTCCTTTCAGCCTGGTCACGGAGCGGTCACTGTTGATGCCAACAATAAGCAGATCGCCCAAATCTGCGGCTGCCGACAGGTATTCCACATGTCCGCGGTGCACCAGGTCAAAACAACCGTTTGTGAATACGATGCGTTTCCCTTCGGTGCGCCATTGCCGCAGTCGTGCGGACAATATCGGTAAGTCCATGATTTTATGTTGGATGTTATGCAGGTGTTTCATGTTTTTCAAGGGTGTCCTCCTTTGGGGATTTTCTTAAAGCAGTATATATCAGTGTGATTAAACCTCCGGCCACATATACGAATGTTTCGTTGGCCCAAATGATCCATCCGATAGCCAGACCGGTTTCGTAAGGAACACCATAGAGCAGCAGCACTTGGGATACTAAAAGTGGATAGGCTCCAAGTCCTCCCTGTGCGATTACAAAGCCGAAGGTGCCGACAACAACACTGGAAAGCGTGGCCGCCCAAATGGGATTGCCAAGATGCTGCATTTCCGGGAATGCAAAACTGCCAATCATGAACATGAAGTACCAGCAGATCCAGATGAGGATTGAGTGTATGACGAACCAACCGGGTCTTTTCAGCTTGGTAATGGATAGGATGCCTTGCCAGAATCCCAGCAACACATCCTTGATTTTTTGCATGAACTTCGTCTTTTTCAGGAGTTTTCCCAATGCGACAAGCAACAGGATGGCTGCCGCAGTCGCCAAGAAGAACACTATCCATTTTCCAAAACTGAAATGTGCGAATTTTTCACCGAAGTGGTCTAATCCGAAAAGTGGCACTAATTTGTCCGCTTCTGCGAAGATGGCCACAACGAACAGGAGCCCCAACAGCAGCATGTCCACTATCCGTTCGGTGATGACGGTGCCCAGGTTTTTCTGGAATGGTACCTTTTCATAGCGTTGCAGGTAGGTGCATCGTAGCAGTTCTCCCAAACGGGGTACCGCCACATTGGCGATATAGCAGATCATGACAGAATGGTAGGCGTTTGATCGTGAAACTTTGTATCCCATCGGCTCCAGCAGGATGATGGCCCGCAATCCTCTTAGATAAACGCTGATGACACCTAAAACCATACCCAGTATCAGAAACAGCCAACGGTATCCGGTGAACACCCCTTTCATGTCAGTCAGGATGCTGTTACGTTGCTCCGGTGTGAGATCCTTGATGGAAAACCAGATAAAAAAGGCTCCTAGTCCCAAGAAGAGAATCAGCTTCAGAATTTTCTTTGTTTTTTCCCCCATATTCGGTTATTTGACAATATTGTTTTCCATATAACGGCGTTTGATGTATGGATATTGTGTCAAAAGTTGAGAATATCCCTTTTTTGTCCACGTACGGTCCATATATATATAATAAATTAAATGTATAAATATTGCTTAAACACCCCTCATTTCCGCAACATGACGGATTGTGAAAAAAAAATGGCATCGAATTAAAATTTGTATTTGTTTTTGATGTAATTTTGCAAGTTCAGACAGTTATGTTTGAATAATAGTATTAAGAAATATAATAAATTAAAAATCAAAAATTTAAACGTATGAAGTTGTTTAAGTTCACACTGTTGATGGCTGGAATCATCTTATATGGTTCCATCCTGGGGCAAACACTTCCGTCAATGAGTATGCAAGTGCAGAAAGGAGTCGGGCTTGGTGCTACCCCTGATTTGTATCGGGTGTACGATACAAATGTCGTAGACATTTCGGTTTCTCCGGGAGACTATGGCGACAAGGTCGTATCCTTGGACTTTGTAATCAAGAGGGATGGGCAGGTAATCAACAACCTCTCCGATTATGGATGGGTTACGTTGTTTCTGCCGGGTACTTCCAACTACAAGCCAAAGATTGTCTTTCCGGATACCACTTTCCAAGTGACCCAGTCGCAAGGTGCGATTCCGAGCAGGGAATTCTGTTACAATTCCTATCACAGGAACTACCCGGACGGATTATCCCTGAATTTGCTTAGGGGTCGTAAACTTCGCCTGACCTTTGTCTGGAAAGTTTCCGGAACCTACACGGTGGAGTGGATTTTGCGCCAAAGGGACAGCGCGTATGATGCCAAAGGTAATCTGCTGTCCGAGTATGTCCATTTGACAACCAACATTGATGAATCTTTCCTGACCAAGAAGGGTGCTGTCCTTTTGCAGGATATTATCACCATGCAACTGATTGCGCCTGCAATGACCTATCGTTTCCCGGATACCATTGATGTGAATGATAACATCGACCGTGTCCTGGATATCGCGGCCAATTGTTATGTTGCCCAAAAAGGTTTTGTGGCATACAGGGTTGAGCATGCCCCCTTCGGTTCTTCATCGTATAATGTTATAAGTAGTGGTAGCGGATTGGATCCTTACGGACACATCTGCATCACCAGCACTGATAAGAATGGCTATGAAAACACCATGTATTCCACTTGCCTGAGCGGAACCGGCGCTTTTGGTGCTACCGGCAACCATGCTCTTGGCACTCTCGGAAAATTGGATACATTAAATAATATGGTGTCCACCGAGATGTACCGGGAGGGTGATTACAAGGTGTTCCTGTGGCTGGTTCATGAGCGCGAAGGCATATATGACACCCTGGTGAGCGACACAGTTCATTTTGTCACGAAAAAGATGGTTCATCCTATGGTGGCTTTCACCCCGGATGTGCCGGTCAGCATATCTGTCGGGGCCGAGTTCTTTGCCCATGTGCAGTTCAAGGCGAATGATTATGCCCATACTACCGGCAAGATTTCTTTCGTGGTGAAAAAAGATGGTGTTGAAATTCCCGTGTCGCAGTTGCCCACTTATGGTTACCTGCAGATAGGTGACAAGATCCTTACAGATGGCAGTACGGTTTATCCTACCAGTTCCACCATTCTGTTGGGACGTTGTGACACCACCTTGCGCATTGACGCCAAATGGAGTGTTCCTGGCACCTACACTATCGAGGCCTACGAAGACCAATATATGGATGGCACTTTCCATCGGCATCTGGCCAGCGATGTCCTGACCATGAAGGTTGACAATCGCCAGTTGCCGTTCCTGGTGCTGTATCCGTACATGTATCCTGACACGGTCATCAACTACACAAAGAATGCCTACTACTGGTTCGATCTGGTGAAGATGAACGGTTGGGACTATCGCCGTGAATGGGTTGACCTGAAATTTGACATTGAATATTCCACTGACAGTGCCACGTGGAATACCGCCACCTACACGTTTGATGAACTTGGTTTCATGTATGTGCAGCCGAGCCTCAACAATGGTGACATCGTGGAGAAGGATACCATACGTTCCTATAGCGGCATGTTCCCCTTCACCAAGGTGGATGGAAAGGATGCATTGATCCGTTTGGGAGCATTGGATACCTGCACGAGGGTTGATATCCGGTTCACGCAGGCTGGTTTCTATCGGATAGTCTATTCTTTTGAACAGTGGCTCTATCCGCATCCCTCTTCGGGTGCAGGATCACTTGCCACCTCTTTCATCGGCGGTCAGGGACGTTACAACTCCGTGCCTATTGCATGGCTCTCCCATGACACGACGATCTTCCACATCAAGGATTCGGTTCTGCCGAGTGGCGAGTTGGTGCCGAATGTGAAAAGACTGGCCACGGACAAGGATCATCACATTGGTGTGAAGATGAACGCGGGCAGTTACCAGTATTCGGAATATACTGCCCCCGTATACATCAACTATGAGCTGATGAAGAAGGGAGAGGACGGTGTCTACAGCCGTGTGCGCAAGGTGAGCGATCATGGTTATTTTTCGATGACGTACCACAACCAGACATTGTCGGGCAAGAGCTTCGGCCGTATACCGCCGTCCAAGCACAGCACATACCTTTTGGACGTGCTGCACGATGACACCTTGTACATCGACCTGCGCTGCAAGCGCAGCCAGGCGGGCGATTACGGGATGCGCGTCCAGGTGATCCAGTATGACGTGAACCGTTTCGGTTATCCCGACACGATCCGCCACGGCCTGCTTCACGACACGGTGTTCTACTTCACGTTCGACAGTCTGGAACCGACACTGACGGTGGTGCCGAACGATGTTGATCCCTATAGCGTGGGTGCAGAGTATTACCATTACATTACATTAGATGCACATGGTTTTGAGGGAGAGATTTCCGATATTGAGTATGAGATCTACCGCAACGGTGTGTTGTTGGATGATGTGACCAAGTATGCGGATTTCCGCATTGGAGACCGTCAGATTACAAAAGGTAAGGGTACGATACCTAACAGCCCTGTACTGATGGGATTGCTGGATACGACGGTGATGTCCACGACCACATGGGATTCCACTGGTTTGTATGAGGTGGTGTACCGCTTGCGTGGTTACAATGACGGTATTCCGGTAACGGATTATGTGGTTGGTAAGTTTACGGCACGTGTGGTGGAACGGGAACTTCCGTTCCTGGTGCTGTACCCGTACATGTATCCGGACACGATCATCAACTACACGAAGGGTGCGTACTACTGGTTCGACCTGATCAAGCGCCGCGGCTGGGACTACCGCAGGGAGTATGTGGATTTGGAGTATGTGATTGAGTATTCCACAGACAGCGTGAATTGGAGCAATGTTGGGTTGTCGTTTGATGATCATGGCTTCATGAACGTAGTGCCGAAGCTGAACACGCCTGCAGGTACAGAGGTTCTGGAGGACGACACGCTGCACACATGGACAGGCAAGTTCCCGATGAAGAGTTATGTGAGCGGGAGCGACCTGATCCGTCTGGGAGCACTGGACACCTGCACGAAGGTGGACATTCTGTTCAAGAAGGCGGGCTTCTACCGCATTGTGTACATGTTCAGACAGTACAACTATCCTGTGATGGGTCCGAACAGCTATGTGGGCAACACCTCGAAACATCCGGAGGTGAAGATGATAGCAAGACTTTCCCATGACACGACGATTTTCCATGTCAAGGATTCCGTTCTGCCTCACGG